>NZ_DASUTK010000241.1:0-16419 GCF_036374615.1 Nocardioides sp. | reverse complement strand
GAAGATGGGAGCGATGCGCGGGCCGCGGTCGTTCGAGGCGGCGGCGGAGTTCTCCGACGGGTGCCACCACGCGCTCAGCTACACCCGCGAGGCCTACGAGTACATGATGGAGCACTGCGCGATCGGCGCGGAGCGCGCCGGGAAGAACGTGCAGGACCTCGACATGGGCTCGTGGGTCGTCTTCTCGGTCGCCGACGACTCCGCGGTCGCGAAGGATGCCGCCCGCAGCATGGTCGGGCTCTACGCCTCGTCGATGCCGCACGAGCAGCTCAAGCGCAACGGCGTCGACCCCGCGGAGATGGCCCCGATCATCGAGGCGATCGGCGCCGGTGACATGGCCAAGGGCATCGAGCTGACCAACCCCGAGATCGCCGAGCGGCTCTCGATCGCCGGGACCCCCGAGGAGTGCGTGGCGAAGATCAAGGAGCAGGTCGAACCCTCCGGCGTCAACCACATGATCCTCGCGATCACCGACGCCGCCCTGGTGAAGGCCTTGATGGGCCGCGAGCTCGAGGGCGTGCCCGACATCAACGCTCAGCTGCAGCTGGTGCACGACCGGGTGATGCCGGCGTTCGCCTGAGCAGTTGAGTCGTGGGCTTGCGGCCGTTGATTCGCGGGTCTGCGGCGGTCAGGGCTCGATCAACCCCGCCCGGATGGCGTAGCGGGTGAGCTGGGTGCGGTCGCGCATGCCCAGCTTGGCCAGGATGTTCTCGCGGTGGCGCTCGACGGTGCGCAGGCTGATGGTCAGGTCCTCCGCGATCTCCTTCGACGTCCGGCCCTCGGCCACGAGCTTGAGCACCTGGTCCTCGCGGGATGTGAGCACGGTGTCGGGCACCCGCTCGCCGCGGCGCAGCCGGTCGAGGTAGTCGCGCGCGAGGGAGCCCATCGCGCCCGGGTAGACGAACGCGTCGCCGCGCATCGTCGCGCGTACGGCGTCCAGCAGGTCCTCGTCGGCCACCGACTTCAGCACGTATCCGCTCGCGCCGGCCTTCAGCGCCTGGAAGAAGTACTGCTCGTTGTCGTGCATCGACAGCATCAGCACCCGCGGCGGTTCGCGGTGCCGCGCGATCTCGCGAGCTGCCTGCAGCCCTGTCATCACCGGCATCGCGATATCCAGGATGGCCAGGTCGACCTGGTGCGCCCGAAGTGCCGCGACCGCCTCCGCGCCGTCCGCGGCCTCCGCCACCACGCAGAGGTCCGGCTCCTGCTCCAGGATCAGCCGCACGCCACGGCGTACGAGCGCATGGTCGTCGGCGAGCAGGATCCGGATCACGCCTGCTCCCCGACCACCGGGATGGTCAGCCGCACCGACGTGCCGCTGCCCGCCCCGCCGGTGACCGTGACGGTGCCGCCCACCAGCATCGCCCGCTCCTGCATCCCGGCCAGGCCGGACCCCGGGCGGAGCCCACAGGCCGCCGTGCCGTCGTCGGCCACCTCCAGCACGACCTCCCGGCCGAGCCGCGTGAGGGACACCGTGACGGTCGAGGCGCCGGCGTGGCGGGCGACGTTGGTCAGCGCCTCCTGGGCCACCCGGTAGACGACCAGCTCCTGCTGGGGGCTGAGCTCGGGCAGCGCGGGCGAGACGGTACGCCGGACGGCGAGCCGACTGTGCCCGGCGACGTCGGAGCAGAGCGCTGCCAGCGCACTGGCGAGGCCCAGGTCGTCCAGGACGCCCGGTCGAAGCTGGCGCGCGACCCGGCCGACGTCCTCGAGACCGGTCCGCACGCTCTCGCGCAGCAGCTCGAGCTCGGCTGCCACGTCGGGAGGGACCCGCCCGTCGAGCCGCTTGAGCCCGAGCAGGACGACCGTCAGGTCCTGGCCGACCTGGTCGTGGAGCTCCTGCGCGATCCGGTGCCGTTCGGACTCCTGAGCGGCCAACGCCCGGGCGCTGCTCTCGCTGCGCTCGCTCTCGAGCCGGTCGAGCATCGAGTTGTACCCGCGCACCAATCGCGCGCCCGGGTCGGTCGTGGGCTCCTCGAGCCGGAGCCCGTCCGAGAGCTCCACGACCTGCATCTCGCGCGCCACGCGGTCCACCGGCGCCAGGCTGGAGCGCAGGAGCAGCCCGTTGGTCACGAGCATGACGACCAGCCCGACGACCAGCACCGCGGCCTCGGACGCGACCACGGTGCGCGAGACGCTCGCAGGGGAGAGGACCAGCGCCAGCGTCCCGGCAGCGAACACAGCTCCGTTGATCAGGCAGACCCGCCAGTAGAGCGGGAGCCGGCGGACGTGGTGCACCTCGCCAGCGTCCCCGATCCGCCGGCACGGTGTCATCTTGCCAACCTCACGTTCGCGCCTCGGGCCCCCTCGAAATGGGTGGCGCTCCCCATTCGTCGAGGGGCGCGGGTCCCGAAGACTGGACGGACCGGACGTGCGGGAGCGGGAGGCCGGGCGACAACCCCGTCGCACTCCCCGTCAGTACGCGGTCCTCCGCCCCGCTCGTCCGGGCCACTCGTACCGTTGCCGACCCGTCCGGGGGTGAGCGTGGTGGACCCCGGTGACCTGAACGGCGTCGTGCTGGCCGGCTCGGCGGTGCTGCTGCTCGCGGTCGCCGCCGTCCGGCTCTCGACCCGGGCCGGGCTGCCCAGCCTGCTGGTCTACCTCGCGATCGGGCTGGCACTGGGCGAGGCCGGCCTCGGGCTGCGGTTCGAGGACGCCGATCTCACCCAGGTGCTCGGAACCCTCGCGCTCGCCGTGATCCTGGCCGAGGGCGGGTTCACGACCCGGTGGGACGTGGTGCGCCCGGTGGCGCCGCTGGCCGGCGTGCTGGCGACATTCGGGGTGTTCGTCAGCGTGGCCATCACGACCTCGCTGGTGTGGCTGGTCCTCGACGTCGACCTGCGCACGGCGATCGTGCTCGGTGCTGTCGCGTCGTCCACGGACGCCGCGGCGGTCTTCGCCGTGCTGCGTCGACTGCCGATCCGGCCGCGGCTGCGCGCGATCGTGGAGGCGGAGTCGGGCTTCAACGACCCGCCCGTCATCATCCTCGTCACGGTTGTGACGTCGGACGCCTGGGAGACGGCCGGGCCGGCCGGGATCGCCGGCCAGGTCGCCTACCAGCTGACGGTCGGCGTGGTCGTGGGCGTGCTCGTGGCGCGCGTCGGTGCCTGGGTGCTCGCAGGCAGCGCGCTGCCCGCCTCCGGCCTCTACCCGCTGGCGACGCTGGCGATCGCCTTTCTCGCGTTCGCCGTCGCCGGCGTGGTGGGCGGCAGCGCGCTGATGGCCATCTACGTCGCCGGTCTCGTGCTCGGCAACTCACGGCTGCCGCACCGCCGTACGACCGACTCGTTCGTCGAGGGGCTGGCCTGGCTCGCACAGATCGGGCTGTTCGTGCTGCTCGGGCTGCTGGCCAGCCCCGACCGGTTGCTCGCGGCGCTGCCTACGGCGCTGGTCGTCGGCGGTGCCCTCACCCTGGTCGCGCGGCCGCTCTCGGTCGTCCTCTGCGCCGCCCCCTTCCGGGTGCGCTGGCGCGACCAGGTCTTCATCAGCTGGGCCGGCCTGCGGGGTGCGGTCCCGATCGTGCTCGCCACGATCCCGATCAGCGTCGGCCTGCCCGGGGCGGAACGGATCTTCGACGTCGTCTTCCTGCTCGTCGTGCTCTTCACCCTCGTCCAGGGACCGACCCTGCCGGCCGTCGCGCGCTGGACCGGGGCTGCGCTCCCGGTGAGCGCGTACGACGTCGGTATCGACTCCGCGCCCCTGGAGGAGCTCGACGCGATCCTCCTGCAGTTCTCCGTCCCGGTGGGCTCGCGGCTCTCCGGGGTGGAGGTCGACGAGCTGCGCCTACCGCGCGGAGCGGCGCTGGCGCTGTTGCTGCGCGACGACGAGCTCTTCGTCCCGAGCGGCCGCACCGTGCTGCGCGCGGGCGACCACGGGTTGATCGCGACGGCGGCGCGCCATCGCCGGTACATCGAGCGCCGGCTCCGCGAGGTGAACAGGGGAGGCCGGCTCGCGGAGTGGTACGCCGCCCTCTCCGGATCGGAGCACGCATGATCGTCGCCGCAGCTGTCGGCGTCTTCCTCGTCACCTACGCGTTCATCGCCACCGAGAAGGTGCACCGCGTCACTGCCGCGCTCGGCGGGGTCGCGGCGATGACCCTGTTGGGCCTGGTCGACGCTGACACCGCGTTCTTCGACCAGCAGACCGGCATCGACTGGAACGTCATCTTCCTGCTCTTCGGGATGATGGTGATCGTCGGGATCCTCAAGCACACCGGGCTCTTCGAGTTCCTGGCGCTGTGGGCTGCTCGCCGCTCACACGGTCGGCCAGGGCGGCTGCTCGCCCTCCTGATGGTCATCACCGCCTGCGTGTCACCCGTCCTCGACAACGTCACCACGGTGCTGCTGGTGGCACCCGTGACGCTGTCGGTGTGTGACCGGCTGGGCGTGACGCCGGCGCCGTACCTGATCGGCCTGGTCTTCGCCTCGAACGTCGGCGGCACCGGCACCCTGATCGGTGACCCGCCGAACATCATCATCGCCAGCCGGGGCGGGCTGTCGTTCAAGGACTTCCTGGTGCACGCCCTGCCGATCGCGGCCGTGCTGGTGGTGGTCCTGGTGGTGATGTGCCAGTGGCTGTTCCGGCGCGAGCTGCACACCCCCGACGTCCACCCTGCGTCGCTGATGGCCTTGGAGCCACGCACCGCGATCACGGACGCCGGCCGGTTGGCGCGGTGCCTGGTCGTGCTCGTGGTGACGATGGTGTTCTTCGGGCTCCACCACCTGCAGCACGTCGACCCGTCGGTGGTCGCGATGGTGGGCGCCGGGGCGATGGTGGTGGTGGCCCGGGCGACGCCAGAGGAGTTCCTGGCTGAGATCGAGTGGAACACCCTCGCGTTCTTCATGGCGCTGTTCGTGCTGGTCGGCTGCCTGGTGCAGATCGGCGTGATCGGCGACGTCGGACGGGCCGCGGCCGACGCCCTGGGGGACCAGGAGCTGCTGGCCGCGACGGTGCTGCTCTTCGGCTCCGCGGTCGTCGGGGCGTTCGTCGACAACATCCCGTACACCGCCGCCACAGTGCCGATCGTCGACGAGCTGGTGGCCGCCTCGGCGACACCCGGCGCGGAGAGCCCGCTCTGGTGGGCGTTCGTCCTGGGCGCCGACCTCGGCGGCAACACCACGGCCGTGGCGGCCGGGGCCAACGTGGTGGTGCTGGGGATCGCGGCGAAAGCGGGTCACCCGATCAGCTTCTGGCAGTTCACGCGCTACGGCATCGTCGTCACGCTGGCCACGCTGTGCGTGAGCTGGCTCTACGTGTGGCTGCGGTACTTCGTCCTCATGTGACGACGTCGGGTTGGCAACTCCTGCCAGCGGACACAGGGTGCATTGCCAACAGTTGCTGGTGTGGCGGGCCGAGGCGGTTCACTAGGTTCGCTGCATGAGGGTCCTGCTCGCACTCGGCGGCAACGCCATGGCCAACGACGAGGGTCGGGTCCGGGTGGAGGACCAGCAGGGCGCGGCCGTGATCGCGATGCGCGCCGTGGCCGAGCTGATCGGGGCCGGCGCCGACGTGGTGCTCACGCACGGCAACGGTCCGCAGGTGGGCAACCTGCTGGTCAAGAACGAGATCGCAGCCCAGGTCGTGCCTCCCGTGCCGCTGGACTGGTGCGGGGTGCAGACCCAGGCCACCTTGGGCTTCACGTTGATGAACGCCCTCGAGAACGAGCTGGCCGGCCGGGGGATGGAGCGGCCGACCGCGACCGTGGTGACCCGGACCCGCGTCGCCGCGGACGACCCCGGTCTCTCCCACCCGACCAAGCCGATCGGCCGCTACCTCCCGCGCGAGGAGGCGGAGCCGCTGATGGAGCACGGCCAGGTGTGGGAGGACCGCGGTGAGAGGGGCTGGCGCCGGGTCGTGGGCTCACCCGAACCGCTCGAGATCCTCGACGCCGGAGCAGCCCGGTGCCTGGTCGACGCCGGGTACGTCGTGGTGGCCGCCGGCGGCGGCGGGGTGCCCGTCGTCCGGGAGGACGGTGAGCTCCGCGGCGTCGAGGCGGTCATCGACAAGGACCTCGCCGCGGCTCTGCTGGCGACGACCGTCGACGCGGAGGTGCTGGTGATCGCCACCGACGTCCCCAACGCCGTGCTCCGGTTCGGCCAGCCCGACGCCGAGCCGCTCGGCCGGGTCTCGGTGACCCAGCTGCGGGGCTACCTGCGCGATGGCCACTTCGGCAGCGGCTCGATGGGGCCCAAGGTGGAGGCCGCCTGTCGGTTCGTGGAGCAGGGCGGCCGGCACACCGCGATCACCAAGCTCGACCAGATACTCGACGCGGTCGAAGGCCGCGTCGGCACCGTCGTCGTACCCGACTGAACGCTCATCCGAAAGGGAACGCACATGCCCAACGCCATCGAGGTCCGTAAGGTCCCCATCCACTCCGTCGCCGACGCCAGCGAGCTCGCGACGCTCATCGACGACGGGGTCATGGACGCGTCGCGGGTGGTCGCGATCATCGGCAAGACCGAGGGCAACGGTGGCGTGAACGACTACACGCGGATCATCGCCGACCGGGCGTTCCGCGAGGTGCTCGTCGACAAGGGCGCTCCGGCCGACCAGGTCAAGCAGGTGCCGATCGTGTGGTCGGGCGGCACCGACGGCGTCATCAGCCCGCACGCCACGATCTTCGCGACCACCGACGTCCCCGACGACGACCCGTCGAAGACCGAGCAGCGGCTCACCGTGGGCTTCGCGATGAGCGAGCAGCTGCTTCCCGAGGACATCGGCCGCACTGCGATGGTCACCAAGGTCGCCGATGCGGTGAAGGTCGCGATGGAGCGCGCCGGCATCACCGATCCGGCCGACGTCCACTACGTCCAGACCAAGACCCCGCTGCTGACCATCCACACCATCCGCGACGCCAAGAGCCGCGGTAAGACGGTCTGGACCGAGCACACCCATGAGTCGATGGACCTCTCCAACGGCTGCACCGCACTCGGGATCGCGGTCGCCCTCGGTGAGATCGAGATGCCTCGCGACGAGGACGTCATGCACGACCGGTCGCTCTACTCCTCGGTCGCCTCGTGCTCCTCGGGCGTCGAGCTCGACCAGGCGCAGGTCGTCGTCGTCGGCAACGCGACCGGCGTCGGCGGCCGTTACCGGATCGGGCACTCCGTCATGGAGGACGCGCTGGACCAGGACGGCATCTGGAACGCGATCAAGGACGCCGGGCTGGACCTGCCGGAGCGCCCCCACCACAGCGACCTGGACGGCAGGCTGGTCAACGTCTTCCTCAAGTGCGAGGTCAGCCAGGACGGTCAGGTGCGCGGTCGCCGCAATGCGATGCTCGACGACTCCGACGTCCACTGGCACCGCCAGATCAAGGCGTGCGTGGGCGGCGTGACGGCGGCGGTCACCGGCGACCCGGCGGTCTTCGTGTCGGTGTCGGCGGCCCACCAGGGGCCTGACGGCGGCGGGCCGGTGGCTGCGATCGTCGACCTGGGCTGACCGGCGACGGACGGTCGCGCCGCGGTCGCTCACAGCTCGTCTTGCATCTCCGGCAGATCCCGGTTCTTGGTTGTTGGAACGTTCGTGCAAACGGCGTCGTGGACGAACGTTCCAACAACCAGACAGGGACCCCGCGGGATGCCAGCGGGCTGCCGACCACGCTCCGGCCCGCTCACGTCGGCTGTCGCCGTAGGGTCCATCCGTGAGCCGTGTGGTCTTCATGTGCGGCCCTTCGGGGGCCGGGAAGTCGACCTACGCCAGGCGCTTGGAGAGCGAGGGCATGGTTCGGCTCTCGTTCGACATGGAGATGTGGCGGCGCGGCATCTTGAGACGTGTGCAGCCCAGACGCGGAAGCCACTCCGATGACTTCGTCCTTCCCGACGAACTCGTCGCCCAGTACTTCGACCAGTTCGAGGCGCCGACCCCGGACGAAGGCCCGCTCACGGTTGTCCGATAGCCGGGACGCAGCCAGTCAGCGCACGACTCGTCCGGAGAAGGCGGCGATCCGCTCGTAGACGGACGCGCCCTCCGGCGCGGTGCGTTCGGGGCCGAAGGCATTGCCGCGCAGCTCCGGCTTGAGTGCCCCCGACATGAAGGCCAGGCCACGCTCGGCGACCTCGGGGTCCAGGGACTCGGTCGGCTGGCCCGTCGCCGTCGCGACGTCCCACGTGTGGACGGCCAGCTCGGCGATCTGCCAGTCCGCGGACTCCTCGGACTCCCGCCAGTGGGCCAGCAACGCGTCGGAACCTGCACGGAACGTGCCCGCGGGGTCCTCCACCCGGTCGGGGGTCGCCGACCAGTCCGGCGCTCCTCCGGTGGCCATGTCGAGCATGTTCGCGGGGTCGAGCGCGAGGTGCGCCACCAGCTGCCCGACGTCCCACTGCTCGCAAGGCGTGGGCAGTGTGAGCTGGTCCTCGCGCACGGCGAGGAGTGCGGCGTGCGCCTGCTCGATGCCCTTCTCCAGCACTCGGACGGACTCGCTGTTCGACTCGGTCATGCATCTCAGCCTAGGCCGAGGCCGCGCGGTCCGCGTCGGGCCGGGTCACCGCGCGCTGCGCCGTGCTCAAGGGAGCACTCGACGGCCGGCCGCAGGCGACCCGCAGCACCATGAACAGGAGGGCGAGCTGCGGAAGCACCGTGAGGAGTGCGAGGAGGACGAGCTCCCCGAGGCTTGACGACGACACACGGCGGAGGTACCCGCGTTCCGCGTGGCGACTCTCACCCCCGAGGGTGACGTCGCGGTCACCAACTGGCACCGGGTGCGACGCGCCGGGAGTGGTCGCCCCTTGTGGGGCGTCCGCGGAGTTCGGCACCATCGGGGTCGGCGGCCCGTCCCGGCCGTCCGAACGAACGGGGATGACGTGCACCCCTCCGGATCGAACGTTCCGCAGCAGAGCCTCCCGGCCGGCAGTGCCGAGGGGACGGCTCCGACCGTCCGGATCGAGCAGGTCGACGCCTCGGACCGGGAGCTGTCGACGGCTGCCGGCGCCGAGTCGAACGTCGCGCACTCGGTCGCCTGGGCCGCAGCGGTCCCGGCCGCACTGCTGATCCTGGTCGCCGTCCTCAACGTCGTGCGCGCCATCACGGTCACGGAGGATCTCGACCAGCCCGAGCTGTGGAGCCGCAGCACGCTGGTCCTGGTGCTGCTGCTCGTTGCCACCCAGCTGGTGTGCCTGGTGCTGGTAGCCGAGCACCGCGCCATGGTCGCGCGGGCGGACCGGCGACCGCTGGGCCGGCTCTGGGCGCTGCGGGTCGGCGTGGTGCTTGCGGTCGCGGCCGCGGTCCTCGTGGCGGCGTACGGCGAGTGGACCTGGGGCGTGGTGGCGGCGATCGGCGCGGGCGTCGAGGGCTTGGCGCTGCTGTGGCTGGTGGCGAGCCAGCGGAGCTCGGCCACCCCACAGCCGCTGCAGGTGGGTGCCCCGGCCGCGTCGTCCGGGAGCGGGCCACGGCTCCCGACCGAGAAGGAGCCACGGCTGCTGGCGATCGGTGCCTCGGGTGGCGGGATCCGGGCCGCGGCGTTCGTCCTCGGCGGCCACCAGGCGGTGCAGGACGCGGCCGCGCCGCTGCGGGTCGACGACCCGCACCACGAGCCGCACGTCTTCGCCGTCAGCGGTGGCAGCTACATCGCGGCTGCGCTCGCGCTGCGACGTACGTTCCGGACCGACGGCAGCCGGCGTACGACGCCGAGTGAATGGCGCTGGGCGTACTGCACGGGCTCGCCGGAGCTCGAACGGCTGCGCCGTCACACCCGCTACCTGTTCGAGCCCACCTGGCGCACCCGTGACGGCCTCGTCTCCCTGGTCATGGGTGCGGTCGTGAACCTGCTCATCCTCGGGCTGGCACTGCGTGTCCTCGCCTGGCTCGCGGCGCTGGTCGCGGTCTCCGTCGGGCTCCTGGGTGACGACCGGGCCGGGCGTCGCGACCAGCTGCTCGACCTCGCGCCGACCTGGGACGACTGGTGGGACTGGTGGCCGGTGCTGGGCCTGCCGGTGCTGTGCCTGCTCGGACTGGCGCTGCTGACCCTCCGCGGCTGGCGGGCGACGGCGGCGTTCGACGCCCCGACCGACCCGGCGGAGGAGCAGACCGTGCACAGCGACGCGCTGAAGCGGTTGGAGACGACCGCTCGGTGGCGGACCGCGCTCGTGTTCGGTGGCCTGGGATGGCTGCTCGTGGTGCTCGCCATCCCGGCGGCGGTGTCGGGCCTGACCCACCTGGCGACGGAGAACGAGCCGACCACCCTGAGCGCGTCTGCGCTGTCCGCGATCGGGTTCGGCACCGACGAGCGTTGTGCCGACGCGTTCGAGGCCGACCTCCGCACCGCGGTCGAGGACGCCGATCGGCTGGCGCTGTTGAGCCCTGGGACCGAGCAGGAGGTCTCGGCAGGTGCCTGTGGCCGCACGGTCACGCTCGTCCGGAGCGCGGACCCGGAGACCCTCACCATCGTCGGGACCGACCCCGACACCCTGCGCGGTGTCGCCACCGACACCTCCTTGTCGCGTCAGGTCGTGGGGATCGGGGCGCTGCTTGCCCTGGTGGCCGCGCTGCTTCGGGTCGGCCCGAGTCCGGAGGCAGCGGCGGCCGCCACCTGGCGGAGCCGGATCACACGGATGCTCCTCACCTGGCTCCCGCTGCTGATCGTGCTGTTCGTCTCCGTCTACCTGGTGCTCGTGTGGACCTACGGGTTCCTCGTCGACATGAGTGCCAGCCACCTCGTGTGGGCGGTCGGGCTGACCGTGTTCGCATGCGTGCTGGGATCGCTGGTCGACGCCAACGCCACATCGCTGCACGGGTTCTACCGCTCCCGGCTCAGTGACGCCTTCGCGGTGGGGGTCGACGATGACGAGACCCAGCCGGGTCCGCCGCCTACCGGACGTGCGGCGGAGCTGGCGCCCGGGGCGGTCTACCGGTTCTCGGCGTTCCGGCCCCCGGACGCTGACGCCACCGACCCCGATCCCGGACCACGGCTCCACATCGTCGCGACCCTGAACTCGCGGGCGGCCAACGAGGCGCCGTCGATGCGCGGCGGCTTCCCGGTCGTGTTCGGCCAGTCCAGCGTCGAGGTGCACCGCGAGGAGGGCCGCCGGGTGAAGGTCGACACCGCGGCCTACGAGAACTTCGCCGGTCCCGGTCGGGTCTCGGTCATGGCGTCGGTCGCCATCAGCGGCGCGGCCGTCTCACCGCTGATGGGCCGGTACGCCGTGCAGATGGCGCCGTACCGCTTCCTGCTGGCCCTCTTCAACGCCCGTGTGGGCTCGTGGGTCCGCAACCCGATGCACACGACCACCGAGTCGCAGGTGCCGCCCCAGGGGCCGAGGTTCCTCTGGATGACCGCCAAGCCCGGGCTCTGGCAGGTCGCCCTGGAAGGGGTCGGCAGGACCTCCGCCGACTTCCGTTGGATCTACGTCAGCGACGGCGGCCACCTCGACAACACCGGGCTGGTCGAGTGCGTGCGCCACTGCGTCGATCGCGGTACCGGCGGCCGGGTCCTGGTGCTCGACGCCAGCAACGACCCGGTCGACACCTGGTCCGCGGTCGGCGACGCCATCAGTGTGGTGCGCGCGGACCTCAACATCGACCTGCGCCGGGTGGCGTACGACGACCAGCCGCCCTGGATGCGGCGCTACGAGGGCCGCGGGCTGGACGTGGTGGTCGTCAAGGCGGTCCGTACCGGTCCGCCGTCGGAGGAGTCCGACGAAACCGACTGGTGGTCGGTGCTGCCCCCGAACGTGCAGTCGTTCGGCCTCGTGAACGCCGACTTCCCTCGCTCGTCCACGCTGCGCCAGAAGTTCGGCGACCTCGAGTTCGAGGCCTACCGCGGGCTCGGCTACGCCAGCACGCGCACCGCACTGGTGGCCGCGGGCTGGGTGGACGAGGAGGTCTGAGCCGGTCGGGCCACCCGCTGTCGGTCCCGCATGATGAGGTGGGTCCTGTGACGACGTACCGCCTTGTGCGCGACCAGCGACCGGCCGCCGGTTCGGCCACGCGGCCCGCGCTCGACGCCGATCAGCAGGCGGTCGTCGACCACTCCGGCGGGCCGCTGCTGGTGCTGGCCGGGCCGGGCACCGGCAAGACCACCACGCTGGTCGAGGCGATCGCCCGCCGGATCGAGGACGGCGCCGACCCGTCGTCAGTGCTGGCGCTCACGTTCTCCCGCAAGGCCGCGGAGCAGCTGCGCGACCGCGTCACCGCCCGGCTCGGACGCACCACCGGTGCCGCGCTGTGCCAGACGTTCCACTCGTTCGCCTACGGCCTGATCCGGGCCTACAGCCCCACCGGCCTCTACGACGCGCCGCTGCGGCTGCTCTCGGCACCCGAGGCGGACGTGGTGCTGCGCGAGCTGCTCACCGACTCGCCGGAGTCGGTGAGGTGGCCCGAGTCGCTGCAGCGAGCGCTCGGCACGCACGGGTTCGTGCGCGAGGTGCAGGCGGTCCTGAGCCGGGCGCGGGAGAAGCAGCTCGACGGGGCACAGCTGCGTGCGCTCGGTGAGCAGCACGGGCTGCCGGAGTTCGTCGCCGCCGGCCTGTTCCTCGACCAGTACCTCACGGTCCTCGACAACCTCGGCGCCACCGACTACGCCGACCTGATCCGACGAGCCGTCATCGAGGCCACAGCACATCGTGACGAGCTGCGCCGGCGATACCGCCACGTCTACGTCGACGAGTACCAGGACACCGACCCCGGGCAGGTCGCACTGCTCCAGGAGCTCGCGGGCGACGGCGGAGACCTGGTCGTGGTCGGCGACCCCCACCAGTCGATCTACGGCTTCCGCGGCGCCGAGGTGCGCGGCATCCAGGAGTTCCCGTCCGCCTTCCCGACCGTGGCCGGCGAGCGGGCGCCGGTCGTCGTGCTGCGCCACACCCGGCGGTTCGGTCCCCGCCTCGCGGTGGCCGCGTCGCGAGTGTCGGCGCGGATCGGCACCACCGGGTTCGACGCGGCGACGGCGGCCGCGTTCGCGCATCCGGTGGCCGAGGACGGGGCCTACGGGGAGGGCCGGGTCGAGGTCCGCACGTTCGACACCGACCGCGCCGAGGCCGAGCACCTCGCCGACCTGCTCCGCCGCGCGCACCTCGAGGACGGCATCGACTGGTCCGACATGGCAGTCCTGGTGCGCTCCGGCCAGAACCATATCCCGCCGCTGCGGCGGGCACTGGCCGCGGCCGGGGTGCCGGTCGAAGTGGCGAGCGACGACCTCCCGCTCACCCGTGACCCCGCGGTGCTTCCGCTGCTCGAGGCACTGCGCGCGGTCCTCCACCTCGACGAGCCCGACACGGGTTCGGTCGACCACGTCGACGCCGCCCGGGCGGAGGGTCTGCTGCTGTCGCCGCTCGGTGGGCTCGACGCCGGCGACGTCCGGGTGCTGCTGCGGCTGTTGCGGCAGCGGGAGAAGCTCCGCGCCGCCGAGGAGGACCGACCGCCGGCGCCCTCGCGCGACCTGCTGCGGCGCGCGGTGGTCGAGCGCGGCTTCCTCGACGGCGTCGACGGTTCCGAGGCAGCGGCGGCGCGGGCGCTGTCCGACCTGCTCCGGCGAGGTTCTGACCGGCTGGCCGAGGGGGCACCGGCCGAGGAGGTCCTGTGGGACCTGTGGTCGGGCACGTCGTGGCCGCAGCGGCTGCGGCGGTCCGTGGGGCTGGGAGGTGCCGCGGCGCGCCGGGCGCACCGTGACCTCGACTCGCTGTGCGCCCTGTTCGAGACCGCCGCGCGCGCCGAGGAACGCACTGACCACCTCGGGGTCCGGGAGTTCCTCGACAGCCTCCTGGCGCAGCAGATCCCTGCGGACACGCTGGCCGAACGCGGGGTGCGCGGCTCCGCGGTGCGGCTGCTCACGGCCCATCGCTCCAAGGGTCTCGAGTGGCAGCTGGTGGTGGTCGCGCACGTGCAGCAGGAGAGCTGGCCCGACCTGCGCCGCCGGTCGACGCTGCTGCGCTCGGACCGGATCGACAGCCACCGGGGGCGTGGCGAGCTGGTCGAGCCCGTGACACCGCGCGAGCTGCTGAAGGAGGAACGCCGGCTGTTCTACGTCGCCTGCACTCGTGCCCGCCGCCGGCTGGTCGTCACCGCAGTGGCGTCCAGCGACGACGAGGGTGAGCAGCCCTCGCGGTTCCTCGACGAGCTCGAGGTCGCGCCGCTGCACGTCGACGGTCGTCCGGCGCGGCCGCTCTCGCTCGCCGGACTGGTGGCCGAGCTCCGGCGTACGGTCGCCGACCCCGACAGCCCGGAACCGCTGCGAGCGGCTGCCGCGCGGCGGCTCGCCCGGCTCGCCCGCGAGGCGGTCGGCGAGCGGTCCCTGGTTCCACAGGCCGACCCCGCGTCCTGGTGGGGCACCCGCGCCCCGTCCCGCGCCGACCGGCCGGTCCGTGACCCCGACCTACCGGTGCCCGTGTCCGCGAGCCTGCTCGCCGAGGTCGCCACCTGCCCCACCCACTGGTTCCTGCAGGCCGAGGCCGGCGGGGTCGAGGTGGCCCACCAGTCGGCCAACCTGGGACAGATCGTGCACGCGCTCGCGCAGCGGGTCGCGGCGGGCGACCTGCCTGCCGACCTCGACACGCTGATGACGGAGGTCGACGCAGTCTGGGACCGACTGTCGTTCCGGACCCCGTGGTCCAAGAAGCGCGAGCACGAGCGGTTGCGCGCCGCGCTCGCCCGGTTCCTGGCCTGGCACGCCGCCAACCCGCGCACGCTGGTCGGCCTGGAGGAGCAGTTCAGTGCCGAGATCCAGCTCGACTCCGGGCAGCGGGTGCGGCTCTCCGGCTACGCCGACCGGCTCGAGGTCGACGTCGAGGGCAACCTGGTCGTCGTCGACCTGAAGACCGCCCGCACCGCGCCGTCCGGGCCGGCGGTCGCCGGCGACCGGCAGCTCGGTCTCTACCAGTACGCCGTGACCGAGGGTGCGTTCGTGGAGACCACCGGCACCACCCGCACCGGCGGCGCGGAGCTGGTCCAGCTCGGGCTGACCGACGGCGGCGACTCCGCAAAGGTCCAGGCACAGGACGTCCAGCACGACGGCGACCCGCGACGCGAGGCGCTGCGGGTCGAGATGGAGCGGGCGGCGGCGTACCTGCGGACCGAGAGCTTCCCGGCGGTCGCCGGTCCGCACTGCCGGGAGTGCGCGTTCGTGTCGCTGTGCCCGGTCAAGGGCGCGGGGTCGGTGACGGTCCTGTGACCGTGACGACGTTGCGTGTGGAGACCCCGGCCGACCTGTCACGGTTGATGGGGCTCGACTTCGAGCACAGCCCGCAGCAGTGGGTCGCCATCACCGCGCCGCTGGAGCCGGCGGTCGTGATCGCCGGCGCCGGCTCGGGCAAGACCGCGCTGATGGCTGCGCGGGTGGTCTACCTCGTGGCCACCGGTCAGGTGCGGCCCGAGCAGGTGCTCGGCCTGACGTTCACCACCAAGGCCGCCGCCGAGCTGCGACGCCGCATCCACGACGCGCTCGAGCACGCCGGGCTCCTCGGCACGGGCCGACCCGACGCCACCGCCGAGCCCGACGAGGCGGACGAGGTTCTCGAGCCGGTCGTGGCGACGTACCACTCGTATGCTGCGTCCCTGCTGACCGACCACGGGCTGCGGATCGGCCACGAGCCGGAGACCCGGGTCGTCTCGGACGCGTCGCGCTACCAGCTGGGGGCGCGGGTCGTCGAGCGCTTCACCGGCGAGGTCGTCCACCTGACCGACCACCCGGCCACGGCGATCCAGAACCTGCTCGCGCTCGACTCCGCCATGAGCGAGCACCTCGTGGGGCCCGACGACGTTCGGCGGGTCGACGACGAGGCGCGCGCCGGCTTCGAGCGCGCACGTGACGCCGAGGTGGCGGGGAAGAACCGCAAGGGTCACCGGGAAGCCTGCGAGAAGGCGATCAACGCGATCGACCGCCGCCGCGAGCTGCTCGAGCTGGTCGAGGGGTATCGCCGGCTCAAGCACGACCTGGGCCTGATGGACTTCTCCGACCAGATCGAGCTCGCGGCGCGGCTCGCGCTCGAGCAGCCCGACGTCGGAGTCCTGGAGCGCGACCGGTTCCGGGTGGTGCTCCTCGACGAGTACCAGGACACCTCGGTCGCGCAGGCGGTGATGCTGGCGCGGTTGTTCTCCGGTGCCGACGAGGGGTCCGGGCTGGGCCACCCGGTCATCGCAGTGGGCGACCCCAACCAGGCGATCTACGGCTGGCGTGGAGCATCGGTCTCGAACATCCTGGGATTCGGGGAGACGTTCCCCGCCGCGCGGGGACGACCGCCGATCCTGCCGCTCACCGTCAACCGGCGCTCCGACCGGCGGATCCTGGAGGTGGCGAACCGGCTCGCGACGCCGCTGTTGGAGAAGTACGGCGACCAGGTCGCCGGGCTGGAGCCGAAGCCGGGCGCTGCGACCGGTGTCGTGGAGACCCGGGTCTTCGAGCGTCACCTCGACGAGCTGGCGTGGCTGGTCGATGCGGTCAAGGCCGCCCACGACGACTCCGCCGACACGGCGTGGTCCGACATCGGGGTG
>NZ_DASUTK010000240.1:0-7664 GCF_036374615.1 Nocardioides sp. | reverse complement strand
CCTGAGACACAACAGTGCGCCATGGCGCACTCTCAGGCACACGCCGCGGTCTTCGGAGGGCCGTCTAGGGTGAATCCGTGACCGAGTCCGTCAGCGTCCACACCGTCGCCGACGGCGTCGCCCGCGTGACGTGGCGCGCGGAGGTCGTCGATCTCGGCCTGGTCGACGCGGTGGCGCGGGTGCAGCCGTACGTCGACCGAGCGCTGGCCGAGCACGGGCGGGTCGAGGCATGGGTCCGGCCCGACGACGTGGCCAGCCAACGGATCGCGACCTGGACCGGACTACGTCGGGAGGGCGTGATGCGCGGCGCGGTCGCCGAGGAGGACCGGATCGTCTTCGCGAGGCTGGCGGCCGACCCGCCGTCCTCCGAGCCCGAGGGGTTCCGGGCCCTCCTCAACTCCTTCCTGCCGCGCAAGCGGGCGATCAGCCAGCTGTTGGTGCGCGACCACGAGCATCGGGTGCTGCTCTGCCAGCTCACCTACAAGCCGGACTGGGACCTGCCCGGCGGCGTCGTCGAGGTCGGGGAGTCGCCCCAGCTCGCCGTGTCCCGGGAGGTCTCCGAGGAGCTCGGTCTCGAGCTGTCGGCCGGGCCGTTGCTCCTCACCGACTGGCTCCCGCCCTGGAGCGGGTGGGACGACGCGTTGTGCCTGGTCTTCGACGGCGGCAGCCACCGACCCACGCTGCTCGACTCGATCGTGCGCGAGAAGCGCGAGATCCGCGCGGCGGAGTTCTGCACCCTCGACCAGGTGGCCGAGCGCTGCGCCGAGTTCACCGCCCGCCGGGTGGCGGCCGCGCTCGCCAACCTGGACGGCGGCGCCCCGGCGTACGTCGAGAGCGGCCGCCCTCGCCAACCCCCGCACTGACGTGCCAAGGTCGCTCCATGGGCTACGTGCGGGCATTTGCAGAGGGCAACAAGGAGCAGCGCGACCTCCTCGGCGGCAAGGGAGCGAACCTCGCCGAGATGACGAACCTCGGGCTACCGGTGCCTCCCGGTTTCACCATCACCACCGAGGCGTGCCGGGCGTACCTGCAGCACGGCGGCGAGCCTGAGGGTCTGGCCGAGGAGGTCACCGAGCACCTCGAGGTCTTGGAGAAGACGATGGGACGCCGACTGGGCGGGGCCGACGACCCGTTGCTGGTCAGCGTCCGCTCCGGGGCGAAGTTCTCGATGCCCGGGATGATGGAGACGGTCCTCAACATAGGGCTCAACGACGAGTCCGTCGCAGGGCTCGCCCGGCAGAGCGACGACAAGCGGTTCGCGCAGGACTCCTACCGGCGGCTGCTCCAGATGTTCGGTGCCACGGTCATGGGCATCGACTCCGAGCACTTCGCCGACGCGCTCGACGCGGCCAAGCGCGAGCGCGGCACCGACAACGACCTCGACCTCGACGCCGATGCTCTCGCCTCGCTGGTCGAGACGTTCAAGGGCATCGTGCGCCACCAGGCCGGCCGCGAGTTCCCGCAGGATCCCCGCGAACAGCTCGACCTCGCCATCCGCGCGGTCTTCGACTCGTGGAACACCGACCGCGCCCGGCTCTACCGCCGCCAGGAGCGGATCCCCGAGGACCTCGGCACCGCGGTCAACGTGCAGGCGATGGTGTTCGGCAACTTCGGCATGGACTCCGGCTCGGGCGTCGCCTTCACCCGCGACCCGGCGAGTGGCGCCCAGGGGGTGTACGGCGACTACCTCCAGAACGCCCAGGGCGAGGATGTCGTCGCGGGGATCCGCAACACGGTGTCGCTGGCCGACTTCGGCGAGGTGGACCGCGCGGCGTACGACCACCTGATGTCGATCATGGCCCGGCTCGAGCGCCATTACCGCGACATGTGCGACATCGAGTTCACCGTGGAGCGCGGCAAGCTCTGGATGCTGCAGACCCGGGTGGGCAAGCGGACGCCGGAGGCGGCGTTCCGGATCGCCATCCACATGGTCGACGAGGGCCTGATCGAGATGGACGAGGCGGTCATGCGCGTCACCGGCGACCAGCTCGCCCAGCTGATGTTCCCCCGGTTCGACGAGTCGGCAGAGCGCACCCTGCTCGCGACCGGGATGAACGCCTCCCCCGGCGCGGCCGTCGGCAAGGCGGTGTTCGACTCCGACACCGCCGTCGAGTGGGCCGAGCGCGGGGACGACGTGATCCTGGTCCGCAAGGAGACCAACCCTGACGACCTGCGCGGCATGGTGTCCGCGCGCGGCATCCTCACCAGCCGCGGCGGCAAGACCTCGCACGCCGCCGTCGTGGCGCGCGGGATGGGGCGGACCTGCGTCTGCGGCGCCGAGGCCCTCGACGTCGACACCAAGGCGCGCGAGTTCCGCGTCCGCGGTGGCGAGACGATCCGCGAAGGTGACCTGATCTCGATCGACGGCACCACCGGCGAGGTGTTCGCCGGCGAGGTCCCGGTCTCGGCCTCGCTCGTGGTGCGGCACTTCGAGGGGGAGAAGAGCGACGACGACCTGGTCACCGCCGTCTCGCGGATCATGGCGCACGCCGACGGGGCCCGGCGGCTCCGGGTGCGAGCGAACTCCGACACCCCGGACGACTCCGCGCGTGCGCGCCGGTTCGGCGCCCAGGGCATCGGGTTGTGCCGTACCGAGCACATGTTCCTCGGCGACCGGCGCGAGCTCGTGGAGCGACTGATCGTCGCCGAGAACGAGGCCGACCAGCTCGCCGCACTCGACGCGCTGCTCCCCCTGCAGCGGCAGGACTTCACCGAGATCTTCGAGGCGATGGACGGACTGCCCGTGACGATCCGGCTGATCGACCCGCCGCTGCACGAGTTCCTGCCCGACCTCACCGACCTCTCGGTCGAGGTCGCGCTCGCCGAGGAGCGCGGGAAGGTCGACGAGCACTCCCGTCAGCTGCTGACGCACGTGCGACGGCTGCACGAGCAGAACCCGATGCTGGGTCTGCGGGGTGTCCGGCTCGGCATCCAGATCCCCGGGCTGTTCCGGATGCAGGCCCGCGCGATCCTGGAGGCCGCCGCTGACCGGGTGGAGGCCGGCGGGGCTCCCCGCCCCGAGATCATGATCCCGCTGGTGGCCAGCGTCCGAGAGCTCGACGTCGTCAAGAGCGGCATCCTCCAGGTGGCCGAGGACGTGCAGACCACGCGCGGCGTGAACCTGGACTTCAAGATCGGCACGATGATCGAGCTGCCCCGGGCGGCGTTCCTCGCCGATCGGATCGCCGCGTCGGCCGAGTTCTTCTCGTTCGGCACCAACGACCTCACGCAGATGGCCTGGGGCTTCTCGCGCGACGACGTGGAGGCGGCGTTCTTCTCCCGCTACTTCGACCACGGCATCTTCGACGTCTCGCCGTTCGAGTCGCTCGACCAGCTCGGTGTCGGCGGCATGGTCGAGATGGGGACGGCCAAGGGACGCGAGACCAAGCCGGACCTCAAGGTCGGGATCTGCGGCGAGCACGGCGGAGACCCTCGCTCGATCCACTTCTTCGACTCGGTCGGCCTCGACTACGTCTCGTGCTCACCGTTCCGCGTCCCCGTGGCGAGGCTGGAAGCCGGCCGCTCGGTGCTGGCGAACCGCCGGAGCGGCTGAGGCCACGCCCGCCAGGCGGTCAGCAGGGAGCGCTCAGAAGAGCGCGGAGGCCAGCTGCTGCCGCGCCCGGATCACCCGCGGGTCGTCGTTGCCCACCGCGGCGAACAGGCCGAGCAGGTGCTCGCGGGCCGCGTCCCGTTCCTTGTCGGAGGTACGGCGAACCAGCTCGATCAACCGGTTGAACGCGTCGTCGACGTGCCCGCCGAGCAGGTCGAGGTCGGCGACCAGGGTCTGGGCCTCGACGTCGTCAGGCGACGCCGCGGCCGCGTCACGGGCGGCCGTCAGGTCGACCCCGCGGGTGCGCTGGAGCACGCGCGCCATGGCCAGCCCGGCGGCAGCCTCGGCGTCGGCGGGGTTGGCGTCGACCAGCTTCTGGTACTCGGCGACGGCACCGTCGGCGTCGTCGGCCTCCAGGGCGGCTTGGGCGGCGGCGTAGCGGGGGTCGGCCGCAGGCTGCTCGTCGGCCGCCTCGTCGGCCCCGGCAGGCGGGCCGGTCCGAGGCTGGTGCCGGCCGGTGATGCCCTGGGCGGTGAGCTGTTGGCCCAGCTGGTTGAAGAGCGTGCGCAGCTCATCGAGGCTCAGTGCTCCCGGGATCGGCTGGGTCGCGGGTCGGCCGTCGATCAGCACCAGCATCAACGGCACCTGCTGGATCTGCATCGCCTGTGCGATCTGGGGGGTGCGGTCGACGTCGACCAGGGCAGCGAGGAAGCGACCCTCGTACTCGCCGGCCACGGTCTCGACGTCGCGGGCCGCGGTCGCGCTCTCCGGCGATTGCGACGCCGCGTAGAACACCAGCACCACGGGCGCCGTCATCGACGCCTCGACCGCGGCCTGGAACCCCTGCTCGTCGGCCACCTGCACGGCGTACGCCGAGGAGGCGCCACCGGCCGGCGCGCCCGGTGCACCAGCGGCACCGCCGGAGGCCGGCGGCTGCCGCTTGAGACCGGACAGGTCGATGGCTCCGGGACGGCTGAACGGCTGCTGCGTCATGGAGCCATCCTAGGGAGGGTCAGCGACGACTCAGAACCTGGCCGGTTCGCGGTACTCGCCCCACTCGGCGCGCAGCGCGTCGCAGATCTCGCCGAGAGTGGCTTCGGCCCGGCAGGCCTCCAACATCGCCTCGATCATGTTCTCCTCGGTGCGACCGACGTCGACCATCCGTTGGATCGCCTTGCGCACGGCAGCGTCGTCCCGGTGGGCCTTGCGCTCGGCCAGCAGCCGGACCTGCTCGGTCTCGACCTCGTGGCTGACCCGCATGATCTCCAGGTCGTGGGTGACCGAGTGCTCGTGGCAGTTGACGCCGACGATCTTCTTGTCGCCCTTCTCCAGCGCCACCTGGTACTGGAATGCAGCCTCGGCGATCTCGGACATGAACCAGCCCTCCTCGATCCCGCGCAGCAGGCCGCGCGTGATCGGGTCCTCCCCGGCGCGCGTCGCGGCCGCGAGCCGCTCGGTGTCGGCGTGCGTCAGGGTGCTGCCGCCGAGAGCGAGGATCCGGTCGAAGATCGCGTTGGCCTCGGCCTCGATCTGGTCGGTCAGCGCCTCGACGTACCAGCTGCCGCCCAGCGGGTCTGCGACGTTCACGACGCCGGTCTCCTCCATGATCACCTGCTGGGTGCGCAGCGCGATCTCGGCTGCCTGCTCGCTCGGGAGCGCCAGGGTCTCGTCGAGGGCGTTGGTGTGGAGGCTGTTGGTGCCGCCCAGCACGGCCGCCAGGGCCTCGATGCCGGTGCGGACCACGTTGTTGTACGGCTGCTGGGCGGTGAGCGAGACGCCCGCGGTCTGCGTGTGGAAGCGCAGCCACTGCGCCTTCTCGGAGGTGGCGCCGTACACGCCCCGCATCCAGCGTGCCCAGATCCGGCGGGCGGCCCGGAACTTGGCGATCTCCTCGAAGAAGTCGACGTGGGCATCGAAGAAGAACGAGAGCCCGGGCGCGAAGACGTCGACGTCGAGCCCGCGAGCGAGCCCGAGCTCGACGTAGCCGAAGCCGTCAGCCAGGGTGAACGCGAGCTCCTGCGCAGCGGTCGAGCCTGCCTCACGGATGTGGTAGCCCGAGACCGAGAGCGGCTTGTACGCCGGGATCCTCTCGGCGCAGTACTCCATCAGGTCGCCGATCAGCCGCAGGTGTGGCTCCGGCGTGAAGAGCCACTCCTTCTGGGCGATGTACTCCTTGAAGATGTCGGTCTGCAACGTCCCGTTGAGTGCGCTCGTGTCGACCCCCGCGCGCTCGGCGGCGACCAGCATCATGCAGAACACCGGGACGGCCGGGCCGCTGATCGTCATCGAGGTCGTGACGGCCGCGAGGTCGATGCCGTGGAAGAGGGTCTCCATGTCGGCGGCCGAGTCGATCGCCACGCCACAGTGCCCGACCTCGCCGAGGCTCTGCGGGTCGTCGGAGTCGCGGCCCATCAAGGTCGGCATGTCGAAGGCGACCGAGAGTCCGCCACCGCCCCGGCCGAGGATCATGTGGTAGCGCTCGTTGGTCTGCTCGGCGTTGCCGAAGCCGGCGAACTGCCGGATCGTCCAGGTCCGTCCCCGGTACCCGGTCGGGTAGAGCCCGCGTGTGAAGGGGAACTCGCCGGGCCACTCCGAGTCGTCGGTGCCGTAGGCCGGCTCGACCTGCACCCCGGAGAGCGTCGTGAAGTCCGCCTCGCGGACTCGCGAGCTCTCGTAGCGAGCCTGCCAGCGGGCGCGGGCGTTGTCGGAGGACTGGGTCATACCCCAAATAGTAGGACGTCCTACTAAATTCACCAACTCACCGCGTCGCTGGTCGCTCCCACCGGTACACCTGACCGTCGCGTACCTCCGCGGTGACCGGCGGGCGGGGCGTGGGGTGGTCGCGGAGGTGGGTCAACAGCCTGCTTCGTCCTCGGACGTCGTGCTCGCCGTCGCGGAAGCGGACATACGGGTGCAACAGGGGCCGCAGCTCGCCCCACTCCTGCTGCTCGACCAGGTCCCACGCGCGGGCCACCGGCTCCGGCAGCTCGGGCAGCTCGTGCAGCATCCGGGGCACGCACATCCGCCAGGCGTCGGTCACCAGCTCTCGCATCTCCGGCTCGGAGAGCCGGTCGAGACGGGCGCAGACCCACTGGTAGCGCAGGTCGGACGCCGCGGGCAGGAAGAACGTCTCCGGGTCGCTCTCGATCAGCCCGTCCCGCTGCTCGCGCGGGAAACCGAAGCCCATGGTGGCCTCGTCGCGCGAGAACGCCACGTAGACCAGCTGCCGCACCTTGAGCTTCCACTGGCCACGGATGTGGGCCTCGTACGTGCGCGGGAGGGACAGCCCGACCCGCCGTACGTCGTCGGACGTCGCCATCAGTAGTCCCCGGCAGCACGTCGGACCGGCCGCAGCAGCTCGGAGAGCCGACGGAGGTCCGCCTCGTCCAGGACACCGAGACCGAAGTCCGCGTCGACCAGCTCGGCGGTGGCGACCTCCACGATCGCGCGACCCGCCTCGGTGATCTCCGCGAGCACCGCGCGACCGTCCTTCGGGTGCGGCCGTCGGATCACGTGGCCGTCAGCCTCGAGCTTGCGGACGATGGAGGTGACCGAGGTGGGGTGCACCTGCAGCCGCTCCCCCATCTTCCCGAGCGGCAGCGACCCCCGCGACGAGAAGGTCAGGAGCACGAGGGCCTCGTAGCGGGCGAACGTGAGGCCCTGCGGTTTGAGCAGGGCGTCCAGCCGCCCGATCACCAGTTGTTGCACGCGCATGAGGGACGTCACCGCGTGCATCGCGGGTACGCCGGGCCAGCGGTTGCTCCACTGCCGGGCCGCCTCGTCGATCGGGTCGAACGGGAGCCGTGCCATCGCCCTAGTTGACGACGCGCGGCCCGCGCAGCCCGCTGCGTTGGACGACCCGCTGGATGGCCAGGTCGCGCTCGTCCGGCCGGCCGACGTACCGGATGTCGCGCAGGCCCTGCTCCTGCGCGGCCGATTCGAAGACGAAGTGGCCGTAGCCCAGGACTCGGCCGGTCAGGGGCTTGGCCACGGTGATGTCGAGGATCCGGGTCAGCGGCATGGTCGCCTGCTCGCGCGCGAGCACGCCGTGCATCCGGAACACCCGCATGTTGGTGATGACGAACCGGTCCATCCGGTGGTGCAGCGCCCTCCA
>NZ_DASUTK010000239.1:0-11944 GCF_036374615.1 Nocardioides sp. | reverse complement strand
TCGCCCACGACCACCGCTACCAGATGAAGAACACCCCGACCGGCAAGGTCAGCTTCACCAGACGAACGTGAGCGAACAGGTCGATCAGGCGATGAGCAGGCGAGCACCGAGGTCTGCCGCGTCGAGCTCGAGGAGATCGCGGTTCCGCTCGGTCCACAGTCCCGAGGCGAGATCCTCGCTCAGACTCCGTACAGCACGTTGCTCCGCGTCGGGCCCGACGGCGTCCCAGATCGACGTCCCGCGACGCACGCGCTCATCCAGGTAGGCCTCCGGCCGACGCCAGAACGCCTCGAAGAAGCCGTCGGCGCAGTCCCAGGGGATCGGCACCGGTTCGCTGTGGGCGCCGATCGCGGCCATGAGCTCGGCTTGCGACGCCAGGATCCTGGCGCCGCGCATGTCGGCGAACTCCGGCAGATAGTCCCGGGTCAGCCAGAACTGACCGGGGTCGCTGGTGTCGAAGAGGAAGACCACGACGCGTCGGGCCACGCGACGCATCTCCTGCAGGCCGGCGATCGGGTCCTGCCAGTGGTGCACCGTGCAGACAGCCATCGCAGCGTCGAAGGACTGGTCCGCGAAGGGCAGCCTCTCGGCAGCGGCGGACAGGCAGGGCGCCGCGTCCCGCGCGCGCTGGGAGCGCATGAGGGCGGACGGTTCCACCGCGAGGACCTGCCGGTCCGGGGGTTCGTACGAACCAGTGCCCGCCCCGACGTTCAGGACGGTTCGAGCCGGGCCGAGCGCAGCCCAGATCTGCGCGGCGATGCGCGGATCCGTGCGTCGCGTCACGGTGTAGGTGGCCCCGAGGGTGTCGTACAGCTGCGCTCTCGACATCGCACTGCCCTTCGTAGGTCGTCGGCCCAGGTCGGCGTGGTACCGCACCACGCTCTTGACGCTAGCGCCCCCGGGTTCTGGCGACATACTGGACGGGTGCCCACCGCCGTCGACGAGAAGGTCGAGTTCCTCGATGCCCCGACGGAGGGTCCGCTGCGTGGCGTCGTCGGGTCGATGGTCGGGTACCGGATGCGGGGTCAGCAGCCCACCCTGCACCGTGGCGTGCCGTCGCCGACGCTGACCTTCATCGTCAACCTCGACACTCCGATCGTCGCCGGCACCCACGGGCGCGCCGACGAGGACGGGTCCGCCCACGCGTACGACAACCTGCTGGGCGGTCTGCACACGAGCGCGGCGTACATCTTCCAGCCCGAGCGGCAGGCGGGGATCCAGCTGGCGGTCCATCCTCTGGCCGCGCGGCGTCTCTTCGGCGTCCCCGCGCGCGAGCTCGTCGAGGCCTCGAACGACGCCGCGGACGTGTTGGGGGACGGAGTCCGGCGACTGCAGCACCAGGTGGGGGAGGGACCGTCCTGGCAGCAGCGGTTCGCGACCGTCGAGCAGTACCTCCTCGACCGGGCGAGCGCCGCTCCGTCGTTCGCCGCGCCACGGACGGAGGTTGCCGCTGCCTGGCGCTGGATGGTGGCGCACCGTGGCATGGGCCGGATGGACGACCTCGCACGGCACGTGCTGCTGAGCGGGCGTCAGCTCAGCAAGCTGTTCCGCGCAGAGCTCGGCGTCCCACCGAAGGTGGTCAACCGGCTGATTCGCTTCGACCGCGCCCGGCAGGCGATCCAGGCCCAGGTCGTCACCGGTGACCCGAGCGGGTTCACCGAGGTGGCGCACGCCTGCGGCTACTACGACCACGCGCACCTGGTGCGGGACTTTCAGGCGTTCCTGGGCTGCAGCCCGACGACGTGGCTTGCCGAGGAGGGCCGAAACATCCAAGCCGGAGGCCACCACCACGGCGAAGGATTGAACGCATGAACACGACTGAGACCCAGAAGGCACCCGCACCCACCGTGTGGCCGACCCTGCAGGCCCGCGACGCCCACGCACTCATCGACTTCCTCGTCGACACCGTGGGCTTCGTCAAGACCGCCGTCTACGAGGACGGCGGCAAGGTCGCCCACGCACAGCTCGACTGGCCCGAGGGCGGCGGCATCATGCTCGGCTCGCACAAGCCGGACGGGGAGTGGTCACGCGAGCCCGGCACGTTCGGGGCGTACGTCGTGACCGACCGGGTCGACGACCTGTATGCCCAGGTGACGCAGGCGGGCGCGCGCGTCGTGCGCGAGCTCGCCGACCAGGACTACGGCAACCGGGAGTTCGCGATTGCCGACCCCGAGGGCAACCTGTGGTCCTTCGGCCCCTACCGCGGAGAACCGCGGGCCTGACCTCGGCCGTCGGTCAGACGGGTTCGGCCGCCAGCACGAAGCCGGCCAGCGGGACGACCAGCCGGCCGTCGCGGACGAACTCGCCGAGCACGTCGCGCGACTCGGCAAGGATCCGTTCCAGGTGCGCCTGGTCGAGCCGGTCCCGCAGCGGCGTCGCGTTCACCTCGGTGAGCACCATCGTCTCGATGTTCGGGAAGTAGGCCGGTCGCACGTGCTCGTGCACGGCGATCACCCGGAGCCCGGCGTCGGCGCACCGCGCCCGCATGGCGTCGGGATCACCTTCGGACCAGTACGTGCCGAGCAGCCGGACAGCATCAGGTCCGGCATGCCGGGCGACCAGCTCCACCCAGGGTCCGTACGCCGGCTGCGAGCTCAACGCGGCGAACGACTGCACGACCACCCGACCGCCCGATCGGGTCACGCGGCCCATCTCGCGCAGCGCGCCTGCCGGGTCGGGGAAGAAGAAGATCGCCGCCTGGCACGTGACGACGTCGAAGGCGTCGGCGTCGAACGGCAGCGACGCCACGTCACCCTCACGCCACTCGATGCCGGGTGCGACGCGTTCGGCGACGGCGAGCATGGCGGGGTTGAGGTCGACCCCGGTGACTCTCCCGCCCGGTGACACCTGTTCTGATGCCGCGCGGGCGACGACGCCGGTCCCGCAGGCGACGTCGAGCACGCGGGAACCCGGGCCCAGCTCGGCCGCCTCGAGCACCGGCTCCACCCACTGGCGGAAGAGAGCCGGCACGAAACGGTCCTCGTACGCCTCGGCCTGCTCGGCACTGATCTGGAACTGCTCGGTCGCCATCCACCCAGGGTGCTCCGACCGGCTGCGCGCCGGATCGGTCAATTGACCCAGGTGGCCGTCCCGGTTTCCGGGTGACAATGGCGCCATGGGGCTGAGCCGCCTCGCGGACGAGGCCGACCAGGCTGCCCGCGCGGGTGACTACGCGGCGGCCCTGGCGCTGCGCGAGCAGGCGTACGCCGTCCTCCGCGCAGACGGCGACACCCGAGAGGCGGCCCGCCTCGCGGCGTACCAGATCGCCTTCGACCACCTGGCCCTGTTCGGCAACGCCGCCGTGGCGATGGGCTGGCTGGAGCGAGGGATCCACCTGGCCGAGGAGGCCGGCGCCTGTGCCGAGGCCGGCTGGGTCGCACTCGCGCGAGCCCTGCACGCCGGCGACGCGCGCGAACGGGACCAGTGGATCGCTGCTGCGGAACGCGCCGCGGACGATTTCGGGGACAGCGACCTGGCCTTCGACGCGCTCGCCTACCGCGGCCTCACGATGGTCGAGGCCGGCCGGGTCACAGAGGGGATGCGCCGGCTGGACGAGGCGGCGGCCGCGGCGTACGGCGGAGAGGTGGCGAGCCCGACCGTCTCCGGCGAGATCTACTGCAAGCTGATGGTCGCCTGCGAGACCGTCCTCGATGTGCCACGGGCCGAGCAGTGGCACGGCGTCTTCGCGGCTCTGGAGCGAGAGCAGGACGTCGCGTGGGCCTCGGCCATCTGCCGCATGCACGTGGGCGCGATCTGGACGGTCGCGGGTCGTTGGGAGGAGGCGGAGCAGGAGCTCACCCGGTCGGTCGAGCTGTACGACGCGACCTACCGGGCCCTCCGTCCCGCCGCGTGCGCGCGTCTCGCCGAGCTCCGGGCCCGCCAGGGCCGCCTCGGCGACGCCGAGCAGCTCCTGGTGCTCAGCCGGGGCGACCGCTTCAGCATCCGCCCGGCGGCGCGGGTCGGCTGGCGACGGGCGCTGACCGACTCCGAGCGGGGTGCCACGGTGGCCGCACTCGCGGAGGCGCTCGACCAGCGCGGCAACGATCTCGCGGTCCTCCCCGACCTGGCCGCGCTGACCGAGCTCCGGCTGGCCTGCGGGCTGACCGAGGCGGCCGCGGAGTCAGCCGGCGTGGCCGCCGAGCTGGCGGCTGCGGACGTCGGGGAGGCCCTGAGGGGCTACGCCCGTCTGGCAGCTGGGCTGGTCGCGCTCAGCGACGCCGACCCCGAGGCGCGTGGCTCGCTCCGACGCGCTGCGCGGCACTTCGCTGCGGCCAGGCTGCCGGTGGAACGAGCCCGCGCCCAGATCGCCCTGGCCGAGGCGCTTGCAGCGTCCGACCCCGGTGCCGCACTCGCCGAGGCGCGAGAGGCGGCCGAGACCTTCGCCTGGCTCGGCGCGTCCGAGGAGCTCGACCGGGCATCGGCTCTGCTTCGCAGCCTCGGCGGGCGGCCGACTCCGGCGCCGCGCGCCGAGGAGCTGCTGACCGGGCGGGAGCACGAGGTGCTGGCGCTGGTCGCCGAGGGGCTCTCGAACCCCGAGATCGCGGACCGGCTGTTCCTGAGCAGGAAGACCGTCGCCCATCACGTCAGCAACATGCTCGCGAAGCTGGGGATGCGGAACCGGGCCGAGGCCGCCGCCTGGTTCAGCGCTCGTGCGACCCGATCACGCCTTGGTGAGCCGTGACCGCAGCATGGCCCGGCTGACGACCGTGCGGTCGTGGCTCTCCCGAGGTCGCGCAACGACGGTGCAGGATCGGCGTTGGCCGGCCTCGCAGACGGCCGGTCCGAGACGCGTGAGCGTCCACCGGCCGAGGGCCTGGTCCCGGCCCACGGCGACGGTCCGGGTCCAGTCAAGGCGCGGGCCCTCGAGAGCGGTGCAGGCCGCCCGGCCTCCGACGACCCGACAGAAGGACACCCCGTCGGAGGTCTGCACGAACGCCCGCGAGATGGGGTCGCCGGGGCGGAGGTCGCGGGCGGTTCGGTGCGAGCGCCAGCCGGACGAGGTCACGACGGAGCACGTCGGGCGGTCGCCGGCGTAGCCGCAGCGGGCCGGTCCAAGGCCGGTCATCAGCCAGGTGCCGTACGTCGCGGTGTTCCGCGTCGGCTTGATGCGGTCGAAGCCCCAGCTGAGGGACTCGAGGTCGAAGGGCAGGCAGGCCGACCGATCGTTCACGACGCGGCAGTACCAGACGCGGTCGTGCTCGTCGGCGAGGAAGCGCCGGCTGTTGGGCTCGCCCCAGGGCACCTCCCGCCCGGCTCGTACCGTCCGGACGCCGTCGAGGGTTCGCACCCGACAGCCGACGCGCTGGTCACGAGTGCGGCCGAGCCGCCCGCAGGCGACCGGGCCGTTCGTGGTCTGGACCACGGTGGCGTCGTCGCCGCGGAAGCGTGCGCGGAGCCGACGGTTCGCCGGTGCGGTGCCGCGCTGGGTGGCGGACCCGGCGGCGGAGACGTTGCCGGCCTCGTCGAAGGCCTCCACGGAGTAGGTGTACGACTGGCCCGGAGTGGCCTGGCGGTCGACGTACGACGGCGTGTCGGTCGTGGCGAGTGGCACACCGTTGCGCATCACCCGGTAGCCGGTGGTGCCGATGTTGTCGGCCGACTTGGTCCACGTCACGCGTGGCGCCTTCGTGGCGCCGTCGACCGAGACGTGCGCCGGCCGGTCGGGGGCGGTCGTGTCGACCGGGATCACGTCGGCGAGGTGCAGGAACTTGTCGGGCCAGCTGTGGTCGCCGGGGTAGACGGTCGCGAAGTGGAAGCCGTTGTGGCCGTCGATGTTCATCTCGGAGATGACGATGCTGCCGTCGCTGTTGACCGCTTCGACGTACGAGACGTGGCCCCGGGAGTACCAGCCGACCGCGCCGACCGCCGGAACCTCGTCCGGCTTGTGCCCGAGGCTCTTGGCGACCTTCTTCCAGTAGACGGCGCTGCCCCAGTGGCGGCCGGCGTACCAGTTGCTGAAGGCGAAGCCGTTGCGCTGGTTGAGGCGGTACGCCACCCACGAGACGCACTGGCCCTGGAAGAAGCCGAGCCCGTCGTTGATGCAGCCGCCGCTGCTCACGTTCGACTCGTCGCAGTCCGGGGCCGCCGGCCAGGGGTAGCCGAAGTCGTCGTGCGCCGCGTTGGTACCGGGCACGCCGGTCCAGACCGGCTCCTCCTTGGGGCCTTTGTCCCCGGGCTGTCCCGGCGCCGCCAGGGCAGGACCGGTGGGGAGGACGAGCAGCGCGATCAGCACCAGCAGTCCTACGAATCGTGGCATCGGGTCCTCCCCCCATGAGGAAGCGCCCGCAGGGGACGGGCGCGGAACCATGGTCAGCGGGGACCGCGAGGCGTCGGGGCGGTTTGGTTGAAGATGGCCCGAACGGACTAGACACAGCGGGACAGCGGGGCTATCGGGCGGATCGCGAACGGATACCCTGAACGGCATGACCGCTGCCCGTTCCCCCGAGGCGCCCTTCGGGCGGATGCTGACCGCGATGGCGACCGCGTTCGCCGCCGACGGCTCGGTCGACCTCGACCAGACTGCCGCGATCGCGACCCACCTCGTCGACAACGGCCACGACGGTGTCGTCGTGAGCGGGACGACGGGGGAGTCACCCACGACCTCGGTCGCCGAGTGTGGTGACGTCCTGCGCGTCGTACGCGACGCCATCGGCTCCCGCGCGAAGGTCGTGGCCGGTGTCGGCACGAACGTCACGGCGCACTCCGTCGAGCTCGCCAAGCAGGCCGAGAAGCTCGGCGCCGACGGCGTGCTGCTGGTGACGCCGTACTACAGCCGGCCGAGTCAACCGGGGCTTCTCCACCACTTCACCGAGGTGGCCACAGCCACCGACGTCCCGGTCATGCTGTACGACGTCCCCGGCCGTACCGGCACCGCCATCAGCCTGGAGACCTACGCCGCCGCCAAGGAGCTTCCGAACGTGGTGGCGATCAAGGACGCCGTCGGCGACTTCGTCCGCGGCGTCCGGCTGATCGACCTCGGTTACGCCGTCTACTCCGGTGACGACCACGCCAACCTCGGCTGGCTGGCGCACGGCGGGTGTGGCTTCGTCTCGGTCGTCGGCCATGCGGGCGGCCAGATGCTGTCGGCGATGGCCGGGGCGTGGTTCCACGGCGACCACGCCGGAGCGCTGTCGCTCTACCACCGACTCCTGCCGACGATGGACGCGATGATGAAGGTGCCCAACTACGGCGCCACCACCTCGAAGGCAGCGCTGCAGCTGCTCGGTGTCATCGACAACCGGCGCGTGCGCTCCCCGCTGGTGGAGCTCACCGACGACGAGGTGGCCGAGCTGCGCACGGGCCTCGCCGCGTCCGGCCTGATCTGACGACTCGTCACCCGACGACCACCTCATACAGAGAGCACGAGGACCCAAACATGCCCCACCCCCACCCCGAACTGTCCGCACCCGGTGAGCTAGTCCCGGGCGGGCTGCGGATCATCCCGCTCGGCGGTCTGGGGGAGGTGGGCCGCAACATGACCGTCTTCGAGTACGACGGCCGGCTGCTCATCGTCGACTGCGGCGTGCTGTTCCCCGAGGAGCACCACCCCGGTGTCGACCTGATCCTTCCCGACTTCGAGGCGATCCGGGACCGGCTCGACGCCGTCGAGGCGCTCGTGCTCACCCACGGCCACGAGGACCACATCGGCGCCACGCCCTTCCTGCTGCGCGAGCGCGGCGACATCCCGCTGGTCGGGTCCGAGCTCACGCTCGCGCTGCTCGACAGCAAGCTGCGCGAACACCGGCTGCGCGAGACCGTCCACCACACGGTGAGCGAGGGGCACCGGCTCACCTTCGGGCCCTTCGACCTGGAGTTCGTCGCCGTCAACCACTCCATCCCGGACGCGCTGGCGGTCGTGATCCGCACCGGTGCCGGCGTCATCCTCCACACCGGCGACTTCAAGATGGACCAGCTACCCCTCGACGGCCGGATCACCGACCTCCGAGCGTTCGCGCGGATCGGCGAGGAGGGCGTCGACCTCTTCATGGTCGACTCGACCAACGCCGAGGTCCCAGGCTTCACGACGTCGGAGCAGGAGATCGCGCCGGTCCTCGAGCAGGTCTTCCACGAGAGTCGGCAGCGGATCATCGTCGCGTGCTTCGCCTCGCACGTGCACCGGGTGCAGCAGATCCTCGACGCGGCTGTCGAGCACGACCGGAAGGTCGCGTACGTCGGACGCTCGATGGTCCGCAACATGGCGATCGCGCGCGACCTCGGGTACCTCAACGTCCCGCCAGGGGTTCTGGTGGACGCGAAGGAGCTGGCCGACCTCGCGCCGGAGAAGCAGGTGCTGGTCTCCACCGGGAGCCAGGGCGAGCCGCTGAGCGCCCTGAGCCGGATCGCCCAGCGCAACCACCACTTCGTGCACATCGAGGAGGGCGACACCGTCGTGCTCGCCTCGAGCCTGATCCCGGGCAACGAGAACGCCGTCTACCGGGTGATCAACGGCCTGGCGCGCTGGGGCGCCAAGGTCGTCCACAGGGGAAATGCGCTCGTACACGTCAGCGGGCACGCCAGCGCGGGTGAGCTGCTGTACTGCTACAACATCGTCCGGCCGCGCAACGTGATGCCGGTACACGGTGAGATCCGACACCTGCTGGCCAACGCCGCGTTGGCTCGGCGTACCGGCGTGCCGGACGAGAACGTGGTGATCGCCGAGGACGGCGTCGTGGTCGACCTCGTGGACGGCTTGGCGACGATCGCCGGCAAGGTCAACTGCGGCTACGTGTTCGTCGACGGATCCTCGGTCGGGGACATCACCGAATCGGACCTGAAGGACCGTCGAATCCTCGGCGAAGAGGGCTTCATCTCTGTCATCGTTGTGGTCGACTCGGTGACCGGAAAGGTGGCCGGTGGCCCGGAGATCCATGCGCGAGGTTTTGCGGAGGACGACTCGACCTTCGACGAGATCAAGCAACCGATCATCGACGCCCTCGACCGTGTGGTGGCCGAGGGCGTGGATGACGCCTACCAGCTGCAGCAGACCGTGCGGCGGGTGGTGGGCAGGTGGGTCAACCAGACGCACCGACGCCGCCCGATGATCATCCCCGTGGTCATCGAGGCTTGAGGACACCAGCCCAGGAGGACCGATGACGCGGTCGTTCGACACGTTCCGCGCGGACGTCGTACGCCGCCTCTACGAGGTGACCCGGCGCGTCAGCTCCTCGGCCGACCTCGCCGAGGTCCTGCACGAGATCGCGCAGGGCGTCGTCGAAGGTCTCGGGTACGGCGTCGCGGCCATCTCCCGGCTCGAGGGTGACACGCTGGTGATGGCGGCGGTGGCGGGCGACGACGTCGACCTCGACGACCTCATCGGACGACGGACTCCGGCCGAGAACGTCCTCGGACGCGAGTTCTCGATCGCCGACCACTGGGGCATCCTGCGGTTCGTCCCGCACGACCGGCTGCCACCTGACCAGATCGAGAGTCTCTGGGTCCCTGACCTCGAGGTCAGCGACGACCCCAACGCGTGGCACCCGCTGGACGCGCTCTACGCCCCGCTCTACTCCTCGACCGGGGAGCTGCTCGGCAACATGGCGGTCGACCTGCCCCCCGAGAACAAGATCCCGAACCAGGAGCAGCGGGAGCTGCTCGAGATGTTCGTGGTGCAGGCCGGTCTCGCGCTGGAGAACGCGCAGCGGCGCGACATGCTCAGCCGGCAGGTGCGGCTGGGGGAGGCCCTCAAGCAGCTGGCGTTGCTCGCCGGCCGGGTCGAGCTGCAGGACGCCCTGCGGGACGCTGCCGAGGCGCTCTACGCCTCGCTCCCCGTCGTGCAGGTCACGGTGCGCTGCTTCGCCGACAACGTGGACGACCACGAAGACCGTGCGGTGGGGACGCCTCACCCCGCCAGAGCCAGCGAGGAGACCGTGGGCGCGCTGCGCGCCGACCTGGTCCGGCTGGCCACCGAGGGCATCCACCGCCCCCGGGCATTCTCCGTGCGCGACCCGGACTTCGGGGGTTTCACGGCCGCCCCGAACCTGCGTGAGCAGGCCAACCGCGACGGCTGGACTCACGGCTTGGTCACCCCGGTCGGTGTCGACCGGGAGGTGCTCGGCTACCTCGTGATGCTGCGCGACGACTCCATGCCGCGGTTCGAGCCGGAGGAGGTCGACGCGGTCCACGAGGCCGGCCGGGAGCTGGGTCGACTGGTGCGGGACGTGCGGTTGCGGCGTACCGAGCGGCGGCTGCTCGCCGAGATGCGCGAGCTCGACCGCTACAAGGGTGAGCTGATCGCCACCATCTCCCACGAGCTCAAGACCCCGCTCACCTCGATCATCGGCCATACCGAGCTGCTGGAGGAGGCCGGCGTGCAGCCGACCTCGGTGAGCGCGATCTCTCGCAACGCAGCGCGGCTCGACCGGCTGGTCACCAACCTCCTCAACTACTCCCGGATCCAGGGCCGCGGTGAGCTGCAGCGGGTGCCGCTGGACCTGCGCGAGTCATGCCACGCCGCGATGGAGATGCTGAAGATCCAGGCCCAGACCGGTGGCGTCGAGCTGTCCCTGCTCGAGTCCGACACCCCGGTGCGCGTGCTCGCGGACGCCGAGGAGCTGCCGCGCGTGATCGACAACCTGTGCAGCAACGCCGTGAAGTACACCCCGCCCGGAGGCCGAGTCGAGGTCTCCCTGCACTGCAACGAGGGGATGGCGGAGGTCCGCGTCTCCGACACCGGCCTCGGGATCTCCTCCCAGGACCAGGTCCACCTGTTCTCGGCGTTCCACCGCTCCACGAACCCGCAGGCCCTGACCATCCCCGGCACCGGCCTCGGCCTGGCCATCTCACGCACCATCGCCGAGCTGCACGGCGGGGACATCGTCGTCGAGTCTGAGCTGGGCAAGGGCAGCGTCTTCACCCTCCGGGTGCCGCTCACCGAGGGTGTGTGAGGAGAGTCCCGGTCAGGAGATCGCGTCGAAGAGGTCCCTCAACATCCGTGCCGAGGTGTTCGACCAGCGCCGCTCGACTCAGCAGACGAAAGACGTCCTCGGCCCGTATTGGGTGCCTGAACCGGGCGACGAGCCCGTCCACTTCTGGTGGACAACGGCGCGCACGGTGTACGAGTTTCCGTTGCCGCAGCCGACCAACCCACCCGCGGCGCGGTCGACCGACCCGTGCCAGCCGTCGTAGTCCGCGAAGTACGAGCCGCTCCAGTACCGCCAGGTGCCGCCGACGTACCGCTGCAGCCGCACCTGCGAGGTGGCCACGCTGTAGTTCGGGTCGGGGTCGCTCACTGCGGCGTCCCAGATCCCCGAGCGCGCGCGCAGCCGGTTGTTGGTGCGGTCGACGTTGAACCAGACGCAACGGACGACCTGCTTGCCGACGCAGTTCACGCCGGTGGACTCAGTGGCTGCCTGAGCCGGCAACGGTACGACGAGCGGTGCGAGGACAAGCGTTGCCGCCGCGGCGGCTTGGGCCAGCAGGTTCATGTCTCTCCACTCGATGAGGCGACGTCCTCACGTTACCCACAGCACGTCGACTCACTCGGGCGTGCCGCGGTCGCGCCGCTGTGTATGAGGTGGCGTCACGCACGGTCGCCTACCCGGGCCGGACGCTCTGTCGAGAAGTTACGTCCCGAGCCGGCACATGCGAGAGCACACCTTGCTGCCTGCGAGGCGGGCTCTTGTCATGTCTACTCGCCGGGATGTCCGAAGTCGCCCAATACTGTGCGCAGCGGGCGGTCGTGCGGGACATGAGGGTGTGGTGCCCGCTTATCCAACCAAGGCCGTGCGAGGAACCTCCACGCGAGGACCAGAACAACGATCGCGGCGATGACGTACACCCACGTCGGCATGACGCCCTCCCATCTGCCGTTCCCGCCACGGTATGCCTGATGGAGTGCTGGCGACAGGACATGCCTCGTCGGGCGGAGGGTTCGACCAGGTCGTGTCCGAGACGGAGCGCCCCACCGTGTCCCTGATCGCTCGTGCCGATGTGCGTTCACGCGATT
>NZ_DASUTK010000238.1:0-8186 GCF_036374615.1 Nocardioides sp. | reverse complement strand
CTGACCGCCGGCTGGGTCCATCCGAGCTCTCGGGCGGCGCCACTGAGCGACCCGGCCCGGGCGACCGCACGGAAGACGAGCACACGACGGGGATCCATGCCTCAAAGTATCGCTTATGTCTCTGCCAAGAAAGTTCGGACTACCTTGGATCACTCGATTCGGTGATGGTTGAGTCATGCGTACCCTTGGACTCATCGGCGGCATGAGCTGGCACTCGACCGCGACCTACTACCGGATCATCAACGAGGTCGTCGCCGACCGACTCGGCGGCCACGCGTCCGCGCCGATCGCGCTGCAGTCGTTGGACTTCGCGACGATCCGCCAGTGTCAGGTCGACGGCGACTGGGCGGGGGCGGGGGTCCTGCTCGGTCGTGCCGCCCAGGCCTGCGTCACCGGTGGCGCCGACGCGGTCGCGATCTGCACCAACCTGATGCACAAGGTCGCGCCGGCGGTCGAGTCGGCGGTCGACGTACCGCTGCTCCACATCGGTGACGCCGTCGCCGGCGTCGCGTCGTCCCACGGGTGGACCCGGCTCGGCATCCTCGGCACCCGGTGGGTGATGGAGGAGTCGTTCTACGCCGACCGGCTGGCCCGGCACGGCATCACCGCAGTGGTCCCCTCGGAACCCGAGCGCGAGCTGGTGGACCGTGTCGTCTTCGACGAGCTGACGCAGGGCAAGATCGTCGATGCCTCTCGGGCGGCGTACGTCGACGTCATCGAGCGGCTCGCCTCACAGGGCGCCGAGGCCGTCGTGCTCGCCTGTACCGAGATCGGCCTGCTGGTCTCCGGCCCCGACAGCCCGCTCCCGCTGATCTGCTCCGCCGACGCGCACGCCCGCGCGCTGGCGGACTTCTCGTTGGCTCCGGAGCCGGCGCTCGCCTGACGCGCATCCGGGCCGGCCGGCCGGTGTGTGCCACGATCGGCCATGGCCCGTTCCCCGTCGCGGTCCCTTCTGGAGCTGCTCCCCTGGGGCACCGTGCTCACCGACGACGGCGTCCCGCGTGTCGGCGGGTGTCGCCTCGATGAGATCGCAGCCGGGGCCGGCACGCCCGTCCTCGTCGTGGCGGAGGACGCGCTGCGCGCCAGGGCCAGGGAGTACGTCGGGGCTCTCGCCGCGCGCTGGCCGCGCAGCCGGGTGGTCTTCGCGTCCAAAGCGTTCCCGTGCACGGCCGCCCAGCGGGTCATGGTCGAGGAAGGGCTGGGGCTCGACGTGGCCGGCGGCGGCGAGATCCTGAGCGCCCTCAAGGCCGGCGTCGACCCCCGGCTGGTCATCCTGCACGGCAACGCCAAGCTCGCCGACGAGATCGCGCTCGCGGTCGAGCACGGTCTCGGCCTCGTGGTGGTGGACGGTCCCGATGACGTCGACCGACTGGAGGCCGCCGTGCCGGCGGGTCGCGTCGTCGACGTCTTGGTCCGGGTGATTCCCGGCGTCACGGCGGAGACCCACGACAGCGTCCTCACCGGCCACGGCGACTCGAAGTTCGGGCTCGCGCCCGCCGACGCCACCGTCGTGATCCGCAGGATCGAGTCGTCCCGCTCGCTGCGGATGCAGGGACTCCACGTGCACGTCGGCTCGCAGATCCTTCAGACGGAGCCCTTCGCCCAAGCCGTGGCCGCGGTCGCCCGGTTGGGGAAGTTCCCGGTCTACGATCTCGGCGGCGGCCTGGGCGCCCGCTACACCTGGTCCGACGAGCCGCCGACCGTGTCGGCGTACCTCGACACCCTGATGGAGGCTTGCCGGGCGCACCTCCCGATAGAGGCCGAGATCATCGTCGAGCCGGGTCGCAGCATGGTGGCGGCCGCTGCCTGCACCGTCTACTCGGTGGTGACGGTGAAGCGCGGGAAGCACACGTTCGTGGCCGTGGACGGCGGCATGGGCGACAACCTCGAGGTCGCCCTGTACGACCAGCGGTTCGAGGCGGGGATCGTCGGCCGGCTCGACGGTGGCGACGAGGTCTGCCAGCTCGTCGGTCGGCACTGCGAGAGCGGCGACGTCCTGGTTCGCGACGTGACGCTGGCCCGACCGAGCGTGGGAGACCTCGTCGTGGTGCCCGCCACCGGCGCCTACTGCTTCACGATGGCCAACAACTACAACGGGAACCGACGCCTGCCGGTGGTCTTCGCGCGCGACGGCTCCTGGCGGACCGTCGTCCGCCGCGAGACGTGGGAGGACCTGCTTCGGCGAGACGTCGATCCGGCGCGATGACGGACCGGTGCGCTGATCACCGGGCCGGCTCCCGTCAGGGGACCACGACCACCGGTACCGGCGAGTGTCGGAGGATCTTGGAGGCGTTCGAGCCCAGGAAGATCCGCTCGATGACGCTGGCCGAGGAGGACCCCACCACCAGGACCTCGTCGCGATCCCAGTCCAGTCGGTCGATGGCGGCCCCCCAGGAACGTCCGGTGGAGACGACGCTGTCGACCTCGCTGGGTGCGTTCTCGGACTCCTTGAGCAACCGCAGCGCCTCGGCCTGAGCTGCCGTCGCCTGGTCGACCCACCGGTCCAGGACGACGTCCTCGGCCTGCACGCCCACGCCGGCCGTGTAGACGGTGCGGCCCCGTACCGCGAAGGTCACCAGTCGAAGGGAGGCACCGATGTCCGCACAGATGGCAGCCGTGCGTTCCATGGTCTGCAACGACCGGTCGTCGCCGCGGAAGGCGCACGACACCCGGCGGAGCCGCCCGTGTTCACTGCCGACGTAGTCGTGCGTCGCCACCGCGACCGGGATGTGGGACGAGTGCAACAGCCAGTCACCGATGGACCCCGGGTGGACCCTGCCGTAGCTACCGGTGCTTCCCGACCCGACGACGATCATGCCGGCCTCGATCTCCTCGGCCTGCTCGAGGAGCGTGCTCGCGATCGAGCGCCCCGGTGTCCAGCGGACGACCGCGGCCACGTCGGGGCAGACCTCGGCCAGGATCGCGTTGGCCTCGGCGACGGCCGCCGCGCCATGCTGCTCGGCCCAGACCTCGTACTCCCGGTCGGTGCCACCGGCGACCGGGGTGGGCCAGACCGTGGGCACGACCGAGACGACGAGCAGGTCGGTTCCCACGGACCTCGCCAGAGTGGCTCCGAGCTCGATCGGTGACCAGTCGTCCTTTCCGGGCGGGAACCCGACGACGAGCGTCATCTCAGGCGTCCTCACCGATCGGGAGGCCCGAGTTGAGGCGTGAGTGGTGGCGTCCCCACAGGAAGTAGAACGCCATCACGGCCGCGAGCCACACCCCGAAGATCACCCAGGTGATGGCGGCCAGGCCGGACAGCACGTAGACGCAGGCGGCGACGGTGAGCAACGGGGTCACGGGGTAGCCCGGCACCTTGAACGGGCGCTCGAGGTCGGGCTGGGTACGCCGCAGGACGAGCACGCCGATCGCGACCGTGGAGAACGCGATCAGGGTGCCGATGGACACGGTGTCCCACAGGTAGTCGGAGGGGACGAACCCGGCGATGATCGCGACCACTACTCCGACGACGATCGTGTTGAAGACCGGGGTCAGGGTGCGCGGGCTCACCTCGGCGAACTTGTCCGGCAGCATCCGATCGCGGCCCATGGCGAACAGGATGCGGGTCTGGCCGTACAGCGTGACCAGGGTGACCGAGAAGATCGAGATGACGGCGCCCGCGGCCAGGATCGTGCCCGGGGTGGCGCTGCCGGTGATGTTCTCGAGGATGACCGACAGCCCCGCGCTCTCCTGCTCCGGGCTGGAGAACTCGTCGATCGGCTGTGCGCCGACGCCGGCGACGGCCACGAGCACGTAGATCGTGACCACGATCACGAGCGCACCGATGATGGCGCGAGGGAGTGCCTTCTGCGGGTTGCGCACCTCCTCGCCCGCGGTGGAGACCGCATCGAGGCCGATGAAGGAGAAGAAGATCGTGCCGGCCGCAGCGCTGATGCCCGCCGACCCGGAGGCCCAGAAGTTGTCGAAGCGGTCGGCTTGGAATGCTGTCAGGCCGATCGCGATGAACAGCACCAGCACGCTCAGCTTGATGAGCACCATGACGGTGTTGACCCGCGCCGACTCGCTGGCTCCCCGGATCAGGAGCATCGTGCACAACGCGACCAGCACGATCGCGGGCAGGTTGATCAGGCCGTTGGTGCCGTCGTACGGGATCGGCGAGTAGGACAGGGATTCCGGGATCGTCACCCCGATCGTCTGGTCGAGGAGCTCGTTGAAGTAGCCGCTCCACCCGACGGCCACCGCGGAGGCGGCGACGCCGTACTCCAGCAGGACGCAGGCGGCGATGCCCATCGCCACGAGCTCGCCGAGGGCGTGGTAGGCGTAGGAGTACGTCGAGCCGCTGACCGGGATGGCGCTGGCCAGCTCCGCGTAGCACAGCGCGGAGAGGCCGGCCGCCAGGCCGGCGATCAGGAACGACAGGATCACGGCCGGCCCGGCGTCCGGGACCGCCTCCTGCAGCACGAAGAAGATGCCCGTGCCGACGGTGGCGCCGACGCCGAACATGGTCAGCTGGAAGGTGCCGAAGCTGCGCTCCAGATCAGGGCCTTCATGCGGACCCTTCTTCACCGCCATGGGCTTCTTGCGAGTCAGCTGCTCGCTGAGAGTGACAGACACCGGGGCCTCCCTCCCGAGGGTTCTCCTGAAACTAGCGCTCCCGGCGGTGCGTGAACAGTGCCGATGCAGGCCTGCGACGCGCGGGTATCGAGGACGCCGCCAGGCCCCGGTGGCTGGAGGATGTGCCAACCCCCGGTGGTTGAGGAGGTTGCGCAGCAACCGTCTCGATACCCCCGGGGCTCGGGACAACAGCTCGGCCCGTCAGAGCTGTCGCGTCGTCACCAGGTTCGTCCCGTAGGTGGTGGTCTCCTCACGCTCCACCTCGATGAAACCGACCTTCGCCAGCACCCGGCGAGACGCGGTGTTCCAGTCCCACACGGAGGCCCACAGCCGCTCGTACCCGGACGATCTCGCCCAGTCCAGTACCGCCCACGATGCCTCCGTCGCGTAGCCGTGTCCCCAGGCGCGGCGGAGGTACTCGAAGGCCAGCTCCGGCCGGTGCGCCCCTGGTCCAGGGTCGACCAGGCCGCAGTAGCCGACGACGTCGCCAGCGGCCTTCCGCTGGACCGCCAGCAGCCCGACCGACGAGGGAGGGTTGGCGAGAATCGCCTCCTCGAGATCCGCGACCGTGGGGTGCCCGTCCGCGTCGATGCGGCGGTGTGGCGGCACTCGTGGATCGCGTTCGATCCACATCTCGCGCTGGATGACGGCCTCGGCGGTCCGCCATGGCCTGAGCAGCAGGCGATCCGTTTCGAGCACGACCTCGCGGCTCACCCCGCGTTCCTGCCGATTTCCGGCATCACCACCACGACGTTGCCCACCTTCCTGCCGGTGTCGACGTAGGCGTAGGCCTCCCGCAGCTCGTCGAACGAGTAGGTCCGGTCGACCACCGGGCGGTAGTCGCCACGGTCCATGAGGTGACCCAGGTAGGAGGCGAGTCCGGCATCCTCACGCGGTAACGGAAAGCGCACGTGACGGCGACCCAGCGCGCGGGGCACCGGTCCGGCTGCTGCGAGCAGGACGTTCTGCCATCCCCGGCCCAGGTCCGAGGAGAGGTAGCTGCCGCCCGGTCGGAGCAGTCGGCGCGCTGCGCCGAAGGAGGTGTGCCCGGTGGCGTCGAGGACGGCATCGAAGCCGCTCCCGACCGAGTCGACGCCGGTCTCCCCCTGCAGCTCGACGACGCGTGCCGCTCCCAGGTCGTTCAACAGGTCCGGGCGGCCTGGGGGCAGCCGGTCGCAGACCGCAGTCACCTCCACACCCTCGGCGCGTAGCAGCTGCACGGCCGCCGTGCCGATCCCACCGGTTGCCCCGTGCACGAGCGCGCGGTCACCTGGCTCCAGGCCGGTCACGCGGAGGAATGCATGGGCGTAGTGCGCCCCCTCCATGCCTGGGGCCGCGTCGGCCAGGTCCCATCCCTCGGGCACCGGGGCGACCAGCCCGTCGGCAGCGACAGTCACCAGCTCGGCGTGGGCGCCGGGCCGGCCGTCGACGAACCCGAACACCCGGCTACCGACGGCGTAGGACGTGACGTCCTCCCCGATACCGACCACGACGCCGGCGTACTCCGAGCCCAGCACATGGACCCGGGGTCGAGGCCAGCCACAGAAGGCCCGGTTGATCCACGGCTGTCCGGACCGGTACGCACAGTCGGTGCGGTTGACGGTGGTCGCGTGGACCCGCACCAGGATCTCGCCTCTGCCGGGGACCGGATCGGGGACGTCCTCGAAGCGGACGACGGCCGGGCCGCCGTACCGCGTCCGGACCGCTGCACGCACCAGCCCAGTATGGGTGCGTGGACAGCCGCTCCGGCAGCGCCGGGCGCAGGGTGCACGTTGGGCGCGAGTGTCAGCCGAGCTCGTCGACCAGGATCCGTACCCGCGCTCGGATCTCGTCGCGGATGGGGCGGACGGCGTCGATGTCCAGCCCGGCGGGATCGTCCAGGACCCAGTCCTCGTAACGCCTCCCGGGGTAGAACGGGCACTCGTCGCCGCACCCCATGGTGACCACCACGTCGGCCCGACGGACCGCCGCGTCGGCCAGCAGCTTCGGCTCCTGCGAGGCGATGTCGATGCCGTCCTCTGCCATGGCCGCCACCGCGACGGGGTTCACCTGGTCGGCGGGCTGGGACCCAGCCGAGAGGACGTCGATGCGGTCGCCGGCCAGGTGTCGGAGGTAGCCGGCGGCCATCTGAGAGCGGCCTGCGTTGTGGACGCACACGAAGAGCACCGTCGGCTTGGTCGCGTTCTCGGTCATGCGTCGCGCGACCTATCGGGATCCGGCGGCGTCGAGCGCCCCGGCGATCGGCTCGAGGTCAGCGATCAGCTGGTCGAGCTCGCTCGGCGCCAGGCTGTCGTACGGCGGCGTGGCGAGGTCGTCGGTGAGTGCCTCGATCTGCGCCTTGGTCGCTCGGCCGGTGTCGGTGAGCCAGCCCGAGGCGTCGATCAGGCCGCGGGCGCGCATCCCGTCCGCCACTGCGGCCAGTCTCGCCCGCGGCAGGTGGTGGATCCTGCCGAACTTCTCAGCCGCCGTGCCCTCGGAGAGCGCGTGGAGCGCATGGGCCTCGGTCCCGCCGATGTCCGCGGCGACGAGCGCGACCACGTGCCCGTCCCCGCGGTGCTCGCGGAGCATGGTCGCCGCGTGCCAGAGGCGGGCGAGTGGCTCCTCGGGCACTGGGAGCACCCGGAGCGCGGCGTACATGGTCCGTCCCTCCGTGGGGGCGCTGGTCGCCGCCTTCGCGGCGAGGTCGGCAGCCCGCGCCAGGCCGGGTGAGTCGGCGAGCCGGCCGAGGATCCGCCTCAGCGCTGCCACACTGCCCTGCAGGCGAGCGGCGAGCGCGGCCTCGGGAGTAGCCATCTCCCAGACGCGGGGGATGTGGCGGGCGACCTCGCCCTCGGCGAAGTTGTAGAAGATCGCATGCACCACCTGCGCCGGCACCCCCCGGCCCAGCGGCGCGGCCCGGCCGGCGAAGTAGCCGTCCCAGTAGTTCCGGTGGCCGAGTGCCATCAGGGCATCGGTGGGCTCGTCGGCGAAGTAGGTGACCAGGTGGATCGGTTCGACGAGCCGGAACAAGCGTCGGGCAGTCGGCTCCATGAACCGGACCCTAACCAGGAGCGGCGAATCACTTCCTCCTACAGCTCCAGGTCCAGGACGTGGGCGTGGAACGCGCACCGCACCTCGAGCCCGGCTCTCCGGTACAGCGACGGCGCATCATGCGTGTTCTCGCTGTCCACGTGAAGAGACACCTGCCCGAGACCCTCACTCGCAGCGCGGTCGAAGGCGTGCGTGAGCAGCGCTGTCGCGATTCCCCGGTGCCGGTAGTCGGGGAGGGTCGCGAGCTCCTGGACGTACATCACGCCGTCGGACTCGAGACGTCGACTCAGGGTCATGGCTGCCGCAGGCCTGCCTTCCTGCTCGGCCAGGAACCAGAGGCCTGGGTCGTACCCGGCGAGCGTGGTAGCCACCGGCATCCAGTCGTCGTACGTCAGTGGCACGTATCCCCAGTGGTCCTCGAAACCCTTCTCGAAGACGGCGTGGATCGCGCGGGTGTCGTCCGTCGCGCTGATCGTGAGCCCCGGGACCGATCGCCCGGTGCGGGTCTGCTCGGTGACCGGTCCGATCATCTCCCAGAACGTCCGGCGGTGTGTGAACCCGGCGTTCTGGAGCCGCCG
>NZ_DASUTK010000237.1:0-21796 GCF_036374615.1 Nocardioides sp. | reverse complement strand
GGCAGCTTCTCCGGTCCGGTCGGGAGCACGCGCGGGCAGCAGCGGTTCCGTGAGGGCCAGACGGTCCGAGAGGAGCAACCGCGGTTCGAGGGCTGGCTGCCGTCGTCCGGCCATGCCGAGATCCGCTGCCGCATGACCCTGTCGCCCCGGTCGATGGGCGCGCTGTGGCTGGCCGGCTTCGAGGACGACGAGGAGCAGCTGCAGTGTGGCGAGCTCTGCGTGGTCGAGATCTTCGGCAGCTCCGTGCGTGACGGCTCGTGCGAGGTGGGGATGGGGATCAAGGCTTTCCGCGACCCGGCGCTCACGCAGGACTTCGAGGCACCCCGGTTGCCGATCGACCCCGCCGCCTTCCACACCTACGCCGTCGACTGGGATGCGGGCGAGGCGGTGTTCTCCGTCGACGGCGATCCGGTCCGCCGCTGCCCACGGCCGCCGACGTACCCGATGCAGGCGATGGTCGTCGTCTACGACTTCCCCGAGTGGTCGGTCGGCGGCGACGACCGCCTGGTCCCCGAGCTGGTCGTCGACCACATCGCGGGCTGAGTCGACATCCGGTCAGCAGGTGACCGGAGACCGCCCCTACGGTGGGTCGCATGGAGATGAAGCTGGAGCTGGTGGCGGTGCCCGTGTCCGACGTCGACCGGGCCAAGGAGTTCTACGTGGGTGCGGGGTTCGTCCTCGACCATGACCACACGGTGAGCGAGGAGGTTCGGTTCGTGCAGCTCACGCCGCCGGGGTCGGGCTGCTCGATCGCGATCGGCAGTGGACTGACGGAGATGGAGCCCGGGTCGCTGGACAACATGCAGATGGTGGTGGCCGACGCCGACGCGGCCCGCGCCGACCTGGTCGCGCGAGGCGTCGAGGCGAGTGACGTCGACGAGCAGCCTTGGGGCCGGTTCGTCTACTTCAGTGACCCCGACGGCAACAAGTGGGCGCTGCAGCAGCTGCCGGACTGGGCCGCGAACGCCTGACCTCCCATGCCGCACTGCCATGATGGGCCGTGGACCTGATCGTGCTGCTGCCGGCCTTCGTGGTCGCGGTCGTGCTGATCTCGGCGTCGCCAGGGCCAGCGATCGCGCTGATCCTGCGACGGGCAGCGGTCGACGGGTGGCGCGGCGCGGTGCCGACCGTGCTCGGCCTCGAGGCGGGCCTGTACCTCTGGGCGCTGGCGGCAGCCGCGGGCTTCGCGGCGCTAGTGGCGGCGTCGACGGCGGCGTACGTCGTGCTCAAGGTGGTCGGTGCCGTAGTCCTGATCTGGCTCGGGGTCAAGGCCTGGCGGGCGGCGCTGAAGGGTCGAGCGGAGCTCGTCGAGGCGGACGCACCCGCCGCGAGCTGGCGGCGTCGGTTCGGCGAGGGCCTGGTCGTGCAGCTCGCCAACCCGAAGGCAGCGGTCTTCATGCTCGCCTTCTACCCGCAGTTCGTGCCCGCCGACCGGCCGCTGTTCGTGACCACGGCCGGGCTCGCGCTGCTGCAGGTGCTGCTCGAAACCGCGCTCTACCTGTCGCTTGCCTACGGTGTGGGTCGGGCCGGCGCGTTCTTCCGGCGCAGCGAGATCCGTCGCCGGGTCGAGGCCGTCACCGGAACGGTCCTCGTGGGGCTCGGACTGCGGGTCGCCGTCAGCTCTCGCTGAGCCGGGTAACGCCACCGGAGGTGCGCTCCCGGGGTGTTGCAACGTACCGGGAGCGCACTCCCGGTCCCGTTACCCGCCCGGAGACGAGCTCAGTCGACGTGGGTGCATCCGTGCAGGCACACGTCGTGCCGTCGTACGCCGCCGGGGGCGGCGGGATCGCGCAGCGGGAGGAAGGCCCGGCGGATGCCCTCGCGCTCGAACCCGGCCGCCAGCGCGACCCGGCACGAGGCCTCGTTCTCCACGCTGTGGTCGAGCTGCACGCGGGCCAGGCCGCGTCCGTCGGGGGAGAGCAGCCAGCGCGTGAGGGACACGATGGCGCGTCGGCCGACGCCCCGGCCGCGGGCGTCGGGATGGATGCCGTAGCCGATCTCGGCCACACCCAGCTTCTCCCCGGTGGTCCACCGCCAGGAGATGTTGCCGAGGAACCGACCGTCGTCGTCCGAGGGCGTGACGACCAACGTTCCCGGTGCGTGTTCCTCCCACGTGGAGCGGGACTTCTCGATGTGCTCGGCGATACCCTCGACGCCGGTCGGCAGGACCACGAACGCGGGCGAGGCATAGGTGACGTGGTCCGGGTCGTGCAGCAGCTCCAGCCACCGCTCGGCGTCGCTCTCGCGCGCCGGGCGCAGCAGCACCCCTGACCCGTCGTCGATCCCCGTCTCGGCCACCAGGGCACGGTAGCCCGGCCTGCCACACGCCCCTACGCTGAGGGCGTATGACCGCTGATCCATCCGAGCCCGTCCCGCGCGACTGGTGGAAGTCCGCCGTCGTCTACCAGGTCTACCCGCGCAGCTTCATGGACTCCGACGGCGACGGCATCGGCGACATCCCCGGCATCCGCCAGCGGCTCGACTACCTCCAGCGGCTCGGCGTGGACGTCCTCTGGCTGAGCCCGGTCTACAAGTCGCCCATGGATGACAACGGCTATGACATCAGCGACTACTACGACGTCGACCCGCTCTTCGGGACGCTGGCCGACCTCGACGACCTGATCGCGGACCTCCACGAGCGCGGCATGAAGCTGGTGATGGACCTCGTCGTGAACCACACCAGCAGCGCGCACCCGTGGTTCCAGGAGTCCCGCTCGAGCAAGGACAACCCCAAGCGCGACTGGTACTGGTGGCGCCCGCCGCGACCGGGTCACTCCCCGGGGGAGCCCGGGGCAGAGCCCACGAACTGGGGCTCGGCGTTCTCCGAGTCCGCGTGGACCTTCGATCCCGACACGGGGGAGTACTACCTCCACCTGTTCGCCTCCAGCCAGCCGGAGCTGAACTGGGAGAACCCGGAGGTGCGTCAGGCCGTCTACTCGATGATGAACTGGTGGCTCGACCGCGGCGTCGACGGCTTCCGGATGGACGTCATCAACCTGATCTCCAAGGTGGTCCACGACGAACCGCCCGACCTGCGCGACGGCATCAGGGGCGGTCCCGACCGGCAGCCCGGTCCGATCGACACGGTCCGGTTCGGCGACCCGGGTCCGCACGTCCTCCACGGGCCGCGGGTGCACGAGTTCCTCCAGGAGATGCACCGCGAGGTGTTCGCACACCGACCCCCCGGTCTCCTCACGGTCGGGGAGACCCCGGCGACCACGGTCGAGCAGGGTCTGCTCTACACAGACCCGGCGCGCGCGGAGCTCCAGATGGTCTTCCAGTTCGAGCACGTCGACCTGGACTCTGGCCCCGGCGGCAAGTGGGACCTGGCGCCGGCCACCTCCCGCGACCTGATCGACTCGTTGGCGCAGTGGCAGGAGGGGATGGGCGAGATCGGCTGGAACAGCCTCTACCTGGGCAACCATGACCAGCCGCGGTGCGTCAGCCGGTTCGGCGACGACTCACCAGAGCACCGCGACCGCTCCGCGAAGGCGCTCGCGACCGTGCTGCACCTGCTCCGCGGGACGCCGTACATCTACCAGGGCGACGAGCTCGGCATGGCCAACGCGCCCTTCCGCGACATCAACGACACCCGTGACATCGAGTCGCACAACGCCTACCGCGCCGCGCTAGCCCGCGGCCAGGACCCCGACGCCGCGATGGAGGCGATCCGTTACAAGGGCCGTGACAACGCGCGTACGCCGATGCAGTGGGACGCGAGCGAGCACGCGGGCTTCACCACCGGCAGCCCGTGGCTCGAGGTCAACCCTGACCACGTCACGGTCAATGCCGCCGCTCAGGTCAACGACCCGGACTCGGTCTTCAGTCACTACCGGAAGCTGATCAAGCTCCGGCACCAGGAGCCGGTCGTGGTGCACGGGACCTTCACCCGACTTCTACGGGACGGCGAGGACGTGCACGGCTACCTGCGTCGGCTCGACGGCCGCGAGCTGCTGGTCGTGGCTAACCTGTCGTCGAAGGAGGGACTGGAGGCAGCGGTCCCGGATGCGCCGACCTGGGCGGCGTCGGAGCTCGTGCTCAGCAACGCACCCGAGCCGGCGGAGCGCGACCGCATCGTGCTCGGACCCTGGGAGGCCCGCGTCTACCGCCGCGGGTGAGGGTGGGGTCTGCTCACTCGGTCGACGCCACGGTGGCGCCGAGCCCGATCATCATCACGCCTCCGGCGGTGCCCATCGCGTCCAGCCGCCGCGGCTCGCGAGCGAACCAGCGTCGAGCGGAGCCGGCGACGGTAGCCCAGACACTGTCGGACACCACCGCGATGGCGGCGAAGGCGGCCCCGAGTGCGAGGACCTGGGGCAGGGTGGCGGCGCCGCGGTCGGTGAACTGCGGCAGGAAGGCAACGAAGAACACGATGGTCTTGGGGTTGCTGACACCCACGATGAACCCGGTGCGCAGCGACTGGCCGGGCCGCTCCGGCGGCCGCTCGCCCGCGAGCAGCGCCGTCCGAGCGTCGGCGCGGTGGCGGATCGCCTGCACGCCGAGCCACACCACATAGGCCGCCCCGGCCACCTTGATCACGGTGTACGCCGTCGCGCTGGCTGCCACCACGGCACCGAGCCCGACCGCGACCAGCACCACCTGGGCCAGCAGGCCGAGCGCGTTCCCGACGACGGACAGCAGCGCGTCGTGGAGGCTCACGGTCAGCGCCCGCCCGAGCGTGAACAGCAGGCTCGGGCCGGGGACCTGGATGAACAGCAGAGAGGCCACCAGGAACGTGACCCACTGCGTGGTGCTCGGCATGAGAGGAGTATCGCCCGGCACCACCCGCAGCGGCGAGCGGTTTCGACGGGCGGGCGGGGATAGGTCACACTCGGTGGCCCGTCCAGCGGGCGCCCTCCTATCGTTCGGAGTATGACGACAGAGCAGCCCCTCGAGGGCGGGTTGGACGAGCCGGCGGAGCTCGAGCCCGCCCAGGGGGCCCTCGCGCTCGCCGACCCCTCTGACGTCCACACCCGGGCGGACTGGGAGGCGGCAGCCGCGGCGGTGCTGCGCAAGAACCGCCGGCTCGGCCCCGACGACGCGGACTCGGAGGTGTGGGCGCGGCTCACCCGGACCACGCTCGACGGGCTCCGGGTGCCCCCACTGGGGACGCCCGACCTGGTGACGGACCTGGTGACCTCCGGCCGACCGACGCGCGTGGGTGGCTGGGACGTCGTGACGCGGCCGGTCGACAACGAGCAGGCAAGGGCCGATCTCGACACCGGTGCCACTGCCCTCTGGGTGGACCCCACCGCCGACCTCCGGACGCTGCTCGACGGCGTGCTGCTCGACCTCGCGCCGGTCGTGCTCGACAACGCGACCGCCGACCAGGCACGAGCGTTGCTCGAGGTGCTGGGATCCACGCCGGCGGCGGCCGGCACCAACCTCGGCGCCGACGCTGCGGGTGACCACCTGGTCGAGGTCGCCGGCCTCGCCCGTGACGCCGGGGTGCTCGCCGCCGTCGTCGACGGCGCGGCCGTCCATGACCGGGGCGCCTCGGACGTGCAGGAGCTCGGCTACGCGATGGCCGTGGCCGCCGCCGCGTTGCGCACCCTGACCCGCGCAGGCTCCACGGTGGACGAGGCCGCGGGTCTCCTCGAGCTGCGGCTCGCCGCCACCGACGAGCAGTTCGTCACGATAGCCAAGCTTCGCGCCGCGCGCCGGTTGTGGGCTCGCATGCTCGAGCTGAGCGGCGTCGAGGACCCCGCCCCGGTCCGGATCCATGCCGTCACCAGCCGTCCGATGCTCAGCGCGTACGACCCGTGGGTCAACATGCTGCGCACCACCGTCGCCGCGTTCTCCGCCGGCATCGGCGGCGCCGACGCGATCACCGTCGTACCGTTCGACAGCCCGCTCGGCGAGCCCGACGCGTTCGGCCGACGGATCGCCCGCAACACCTCACACCTGCTCATCTCGGAGTCCCACCTCGGCCGGGTCGCCGACCCGGCCGGCGGCGCCTATGCCGTGGAGAAGCTCACCGACGACCTGGCGGTGGCCGCGTGGGAGGAGCTGGGCCGGATCGAGAGCGAGGGGATGGACGCCTTCGAGGTACGGGTCGCCGAGGTCGTCGCCGCCCGCGACGACCAGGTCGCCCACCGCACCCGACCGATCACCGGCCTGACCGAGTTCCCGAACCTCACGGAGACGCTCCCGTCCCGCGCCGGCGCCGGGGACGACGTGCGTCGCTACGGCGCTGCGTTCGAGGCGCTCCGTGACCAGCCGGCGACCGGCTCGGTCTTCCTCGCGACGATGGGGACGGTGGCCGCTCACACCGCCCGGGCGATGTTCGCCTCGAACCTCTTCGCCGCCGGGGGGATCGCCGTCGACCCCGCCGGGCCGACCGACAGCGTCGACGCGGTCGTGGCGGCGTACGCCGGCCAGCCGGTCGTCTGCCTGTGCGGGACCGACGCAGCGTACGCCGAGTGGGGCGCGGCACTGGTGGCCGCCCTCCGCGACGCCGGTGCGCGCCACGTCGTGGTGGCCGGCACCGTCGACGTCGGTGCCGACGACCGGTGCCACGCCGGGACGGACGCCCTCGCGTTCCTCCGACGGACTCGGGAGGTGCTGTCGTGAGCCTGCCGGAGTCGTTCGCGGGGCTGCCGCTGAGCAGCGGGGGTTCCGAGGCTCGCTCCGCTCGCACCTCGACCACCGCTGCCTGGCGCAGCCCCGAGGGCATCGACATCCACCCGATGTACGGGCCCGAGCACGTCGAGAGGCTCGACGCGCTCGACACCTGGCCGGGGCTCAGCCCGTTCCTGCGCGGGCCCTACCCCACGATGTACACGACCCAGCCGTGGACGATCCGTCAGTACGCCGGGTTCTCGACGGCCGAGGAGTCGAACGCGTTCTACCGGCGCAACCTGGCTGCCGGCCAGAAGGGGTTGAGCGTTGCGTTCGACCTCGCGACCCACCGCGGTTACGACTCCGACCACCCGCGGGTCCGCGGCGACGTCGGCATGGCCGGGGTCGCAATCGACTCGATCTACGACGCTCGCACCCTCTTCGACGGGATCCCGCTCGACGAGATGTCGGTCTCGATGACCATGAACGGCGCGGTGCTGCCGATCATGGCGCTCTACATCGCCGCCGCGGAGGAGCAGGGGGTGAAGCCGGAGCAGCTCACAGGGACCATCCAGAACGACATCCTCAAGGAGTTCATGGTCCGCAACACCTATATCTACCCGCCGGCCCCGAGCATGCGGATCATCTCCGACATCTTCTCGTTCACCGCGGAGCGGATGCCGCGGTTCAACTCGATCTCCATCTCCGGCTACCACATGCAGGAGGCCGGGGCGACCGCCGACCTCGAGCTCGCCTACACCTTGGCCGACGGCGTGGAGTACATCCGGGCCGGTCTCGACGCCGGTCTCGACATCGACCGGTTCGCACCGCGGTTGTCCTTCTTCTGGGCGATCGGCATGAACTTCTTCATGGAGGTCGCGAAGCTGCGGGCCGCCCGAGCGCTGTGGGCCCGGCTGGTGCGTCAGTTCGATCCGCAGAACCCCAAGTCGCTCAGCCTGCGCACCCACTGCCAGACCTCCGGCTGGTCGCTCACCGCCCAGGACGTCTTCAACAACGTCGGACGGACCTGCATCGAGGCGATGGCGGCCACCCAGGGCCACACCCAGTCGCTGCACACCAACGCGCTGGACGAGGCGATCGCACTGCCGACCGACTTCTCGGCGCGGATCGCGCGGAACACCCAGCTGCTGCTGCAGCAGGAGAGCGGCACCACCTGGACGATCGACCCGTGGGGCGGCTCCTACTACGTCGAGCGGCTGACCCACGACCTGGCGGAGCGCGCCTGGGCCCACATCCAGGAGGCGGAGCAGGCAGGCGGCATGGCGGCCGCGATCGAGCAGGGCATCCCGAAGCTCCGGATCGAGGAGGCAGCCGCACGGACCCAGGCGCGGATCGACTCCGGGGCGCAGCAGGTGATCGGCGTCAACACGTTCCGGCTGGCCGACGAGACTGGTGCCGATTCTCTGGGCATCGAGGTCCTCAAGGTCGACAACGACGACGTCTACCGCCAGCAGGTCGCCAAGCTCGAGAGGCTGCGGGCCGAGCGCGACGACGAGGACGTACGACGAACGCTCGAGGCCCTCACCCGCAGCGCGGAGGGCGGCCAGGGGAACCTGCTCGAGCTCGCGGTCGACGCAGCCCGTGCGAAGGCCACGGTCGGCGAGATCTCCGACGCGCTCGAGAAGGTGTTCGGTCGCCACCAGGCAGTGATTCGTACGATCTCCGGTGTGTACCGGGACGAGGCCGGCAGGTCCGGCGACGGCGACGGCGACCCGCTCGTCGGCCGAGTGGTGGCCGCGGCCGAGGAGTTCGCCGAGCGCGAGGGTCGCCGCCCCAGGATCCTGGTCGCGAAGATGGGGCAGGACGGGCACGACCGGGGCCAGAAGGTGGTGGTCAGCGCGTTCGCCGACCTCGGCTTCGACGTCGACGTCGGTCCGCTGTTCTCGACGCCCGACGAGGTCGCCCAGCAGGCGGTCGACGCCGACGTGCACATCGTCGGCGTCTCCTCGCTCGCGGCCGGCCACCTCACGCTGGTGCCCCAGCTGCGCCGGGCGCTGGCCGACCACGGTCGCGAGGACATCATGGTGGTCGTGGGTGGGGTGATCCCACCCGACGACGTGCCGACGTTGCTCGAGATGGGCGCTGCTGCCGTGTTCCTGCCCGGCACCGTGATCGCCGAGTCCGCGCTCGGCCTGCTCCACACCCTCTCCGAGCAGCTCGGGCACGAGGCCTAGCCCTGATGACCGACCTCGAGCGGCTCGCCACCGGCGTCCGCGACCGACAGCGTGCGGCCGTGTCCCGCGCCATCACGCTGATGGAATCGACCAGGCCCGAGCACCGCGCGTCCGCGCGCGAGCTGCTCGGCCTGCTCGAGCCGGTCGACAGCATCCGAGTGGGCGTCTCGGGGGTCCCCGGCGTGGGCAAGTCGACGTTCATCGAGCGGCTCGGGACCCGGCTCACCGCCGCCGGGCACCGAGTCGGCGTGCTGACGGTGGATCCCTCCAGCGTGCGGACGGGTGGCTCCGTGCTGGGGGACAAGACGCGGATGGCCACCCTCGCGCACGACCCCAACGCCTACATCCGCCCCTCGCCCACGGCCGGCACGCTCGGCGGCGTCGCCCGCGCGACCAGCCAGGCGATGACGGTGCTCGAGGCGGCGTCGTACGACGTGGTGCTGGTGGAGACCGTGGGCGTCGGTCAGTCGGAGGTCACCGTCGCCGGAATGGTCGACACCTTCCTCTTCCTGACGCTCGCCCGCACCGGCGACCAGCTGCAGGGCATCAAGAAGGGGATCCTCGAGCTGGCCGACGTGGTCGCCGTCAACAAGGCTGACCAGGAGCACGAGGGAGAGGCCCGAGTGGCCGCTCGGGAGCTCTCCGGCGCGCTGCGGCTGGTGCGCGGGCACGACGCATGGGTGCCTCCCGTGGTCACCTGCTCTGCGCTGACCGGCGCGGGCGTGGACGAGGTCTGGGAACGGGTGCTCGTGCACCGCGACCACCTCGGCGAGGAAGGACTGGCGGGGAAGCGTGCCGAGCAGCAGCTCGAGCTCACCTGGACGCTGGTCCGCGACGAGCTCGCCGACCGGCTGCGACGGTCGCCAGGAGTGCGCGCCGTGCGCGACGACGTCCGGCGTCGGGTGCTGGCCGGCGAGCTCACGGCGCCGATGGCAGCCGACCTCGTCGTCGAGGCGTACGACGCCGGCTGAGCTCCCTGGGGCCATCACGGCCCGGTCCCGCTGAGCACGATGGCCCATCACGTCGCGAGGACGGTGGTGGTGCGGCCGCGTGCGGCACTCGAGATGTCAACAAGTCACGCGTTCTCGAGTCACGCGCGCACGACAGCACCTAGTGTCGCGGCCGCATGTCACACATCGAAGTCATTGGGAATAGGGGAGTAACACGATGCATCGATCCGTCATCGCGCTGGCGAGCCTCGCGCTCGTCGGCGCACCGCTGGCCGTCTCGTCCGCCGCCGTTGCGGAAACCGCGGGTGCGAACCCGCCGACCGTCATCGCGCGCGGGCAGGTCTCGCCGCTGAGTCTCGACGTGACGCCTCGCGGCGCCGTCTGGTACTCGCAGAACTTCGCCGGCCTGCTGATGTGGGCGCGGCCCGGTGGCGAGCCGAAGGTCGTCGCCCACACGCGCAAGGGCAAGGAGCTCGGCGCGGTCTCGGTCAGCAAGCGCACGGTCACCTACGCGACCACGGGCCAGTCGGGGCGCACGTCCCTCATGGTGCGCCGTCCGAACGGCAGGATCGTGAAGGTCGCGAACCTGTCGCGCTACGAGAGGCGGAACAACCCCGACTCCGCGATGGAGTACGGCATCCCGGGCCTCGACGAGGCATGCGCCCAGCAGTGGCCGGTCGAGGAGGCGGGGCCGCCGAGCTACACGGGCATCGTCGAGTCGCACCCGTATGCGACGGTCACCGTCGACGGCACGCGGTACGTCGCCGACGCCGCGGCGAACGCCATCCTCGCGGTCGGCAAGGGCGGCAGGGTCCGGACCGCGGCGGTGCTCCCGCCGCAGGAGCTGGTGATCACCGCCGAGCTGGCCGAGGCGGCCCAGATCCCGGAGTGCGCCGTCGGTGAGACCTACGGGTTCGAGGCCGTGCCGACCGACGTCGAGCGCGGCCGTGACGGCATGCTCTACGTGACCACGCTGCCGGGCGGTCCCGAGGACCCGAGCTTCGGCGCTCGGGCCTCCGTGCTACGGGTCGACCCGTCCAACGGGTCTTCCGAGGTGGTCGCCGACGGGCTGCTCAGCGCCACCGGCCTGGCGGTCGCCCCCAACGGTGACATCTACGTCGCGGAGCTGTTCGGCAACCGGATCCGCAAGATCGCGGACGGTACGAACCACGCGGTGCGCTGGCGGAAGTCCACCATGCCGGGCGATGTCGAGTTCGCCGACGGTCGGGTCTGGGCGACCCGCAAGGTGCTCGCCACGGGCCAGGTGGTCCGGTTCCCCAAGTGAGCCGGTCCTGATCTGACACAGCGGCGCCGCCGCTCGACGCGAGTCGGGCGGCGGCGCCGTCACCGTGTGAGCGGATTGCTCACGCGCGGCGGCGGTGCCGTAACCTCGTACGGACATGCTCACCGATGCCTCCGCCACGATCGACGCCGTCGTCGAGAAGCACTCCGACGACCTGATCGAGTTCCGCCGTGACCTCCACGCGCACCCGGAGCTGTCCTGGGCGGAGCGCCGGACCTCCGACGCCGTGGCCGAGCGGCTCGCGGCCGCCGGGCTGCGGGTGACCCGCTACGACGGCACCGGACTCATCGCCGAGGTCGGTGAGGAGGGTCCGCTGGTCGGGCTGCGGGCTGACCTCGACGCGCTGCCGGTGGACGACACCACCGGCCAGCCGTGGGCGAGTACCACGCCCGGTGTGGCGCACGCGTGCGGCCACGACGTCCACACCGCCGGTCTCGTGGGCGCCGGCCTCGCGCTGGCCGAGGCTCACCAACGCGGCCAGCTGATCGGGCGCGTCCGGTTGCTCTTCCAGCCGGCGGAGGAAGTCATGCCGGGTGGGGCACTCCACCTGATGGACCGGGGCGCCCTCGACGGGGTGCAGCGGATCTTCATGCTGCACTGCGACCCCACCGTCGACGTGGGCCACGTCGGCGTCCGCGACGGAGCCCTGACCGGTGCCGCCGACGCGCTGTCGGTCCGGCTGTCAGGCCGCGGGGGCCACACCTCACGTCCGCACCTGACCGAGGACCTGACGTTCGCTCTCGGCAAGCTGATCGTCGAGCTCCCGGCGATCCTCTCCCGCCGGCTCGACCCACGTGCCGGCGTCAGTGTCGTGTGGGGCATGGTCCGGGCTGGCGCTGCCCACAACGTCATCCCCGGCGGCGGCTACGCCGCCGGCACGGTCCGGATGCTCGACGCCGTCGCGTGGGGCGAGGCGGAGTCACTCGTCCGCGTGCTGATCGACGAGATCGTGGCGCCCTACGGCGTCACGGCCGAGATCGACTACAAGCGCGGCGTACCCCCGGTCGTCAACGAGCACGTGTCCACGGAGCTGCTCGGCGCCGCCGTACGCCGCGTGCTGGGCGTCGAGGGACACGTCTCCACGACCCAGAGTCTCGGCGGTGAGGACTTCGGCTGGTATCTCGACCGGGTCCCGGGCGCGATGGGACGGCTCGGCACTCGGACGCCGGGCGGCCCGACCTACGACCTCCACCAAGGGAACCTCACCGTCGACGAGCGTGCGACGCCGATCGCGGCACGCGTGCTCGCCGAGGCCGCCCTGAGCGCCATGGTCACCGCTCGGTAACAACCCTCCTGAAATGACGTGGGCGGCCTTGCCTGGGTCGCCGCGACGATTAGGGTGTGCCCTGATCTCGCGCCTGTTCCGCGGCGCGGACATATATCAAGGAGGCATCTTGCGTCGTCTGACCAAGATCGGAGCAGCCTCGGCGGTGCTGGTACTCGCACTCGCTGGTTGTGCCCAGGATGATGAGGGTCCCGGCGACGAGGCGTCGCAGGACCTGTGTGACGGCGGGGGTGAGGGCCCCAATGTCGGGCTGGCCTACGACGTGGGTGGTCGCGGCGACCAGTCGTTCAACGACTCCGCCGCCGTCGGACTGCAGAAGGCGATCGACGAGCTCGACGCGTCCTGCACCGAGGCCGAGGCCCAGGACGGCGAGGCCGAGTCGGCCCGCGAGGACCGGCTGCGCGCGCTGGCTGAGGCCGGCCACAACCCGATCATCGGTGTCGGCTTCGCCTACAGCGACGCGGCCAACATCGTCGCGCCCGACTTCCCGGACATCAACTTCGGCGTGATCGATGGGTTCGACCCCGACGAGGAGCCGAACGACAACGTCGCCTACCTCGGCTTCGCCGAGAACGAGGGCTCGTTCCTCGTCGGCGTCGCCGCCGCGCTGACCACCGAGGCCGACCACGTCGGCTTCGTGGGCGGCGTCAACACCCCGCTCATCCAGAAGTTCGAGGCCGGCTACATCGCCGGGGTCGAGGCGGTCGACCCGGCCATCCAGGTCGACGTCCAGTACATCGAGGAGAGCGACCTAGCCGGCTTCAACGACCCGGCCGGCGGCAAGGCTGCCGCGGCGGGCATGTACGACGGTGGCGCAGACGTGGTGTACCACGCGTCCGGTGGCTCGGGCTCCGGTGTCTTCGACGCCGCGGTCGACGCGGGTGACGGCATGTGGGCGATCGGTGTGGACAGCGACCAGTACCTCACCGCGTCCGAGGAGGCCCAGCCGCACATCCTCACGTCCATGCTGAAGCGCGTCGACACGGCGACCTTCAACATGATCCAGTCGATCGCCGACGGCGAGCCGCTGGTGAGCTACCAGGTCTACAACCTGGAGGCGGACGGCGTGGGCTACTCCACGTCCGGTGACTTCCTCAGTGAGGACACCATCAGCCAGATCGACGAGTTCGCCGAGCAGATCAAGTCTGGGGAGATCACAGTTCCCGACGCACCCTGATCGCGCGTCGAGGTGAGTGAACGGACCCGGGGCCACGCGGTAGCGTGACCCCGGGTCCGTCCCATCTGGGGGGACGTCCGCGCAGGCACCCCGTTCCATCCAGTTCCTTCGAGGGAGGGCGATGAGCGCCGTTTCGTCGGCCGAGGCGACCACGAACGCCGGCCAGGACGCGATCCAGGTCCGCGGTGTCGGCAAGCGGTTCCCCGGCGTCATCGCGAACCACGACGTCGACATCACGATCCGCCAGGCCACCGTCCACGCCCTGATCGGCGAGAACGGTGCCGGCAAGTCGACCCTGATGAAGATTCTGTACGGCGTGCAGAAGCCCGACGACGGCACCCTGGTCGTCAACGGCGAGGAGGTGTCGTTCCACTCGCCGACCGACGCGATCGAACACGGCATCGGGATGGTGTTCCAGCACTTCATGCTGGCCGACAACCTCACCGTCCTCGAGAACGTCGTGCTCGGGGCCGAGAAGCTGCACGGCATCGGCGACGCCGCCCGCGCCAAGATCGAGGAGATCTCGCGGGTCTACGGCTTCGGGCTCGACCCCGACGAGCTGGTCGAGGACCTCGGCGTCGGCGAGCGGCAGCGGGTCGAGATCCTCAAGGTGCTCTACCGGGGCGCGAAGATCGTCATCCTCGACGAGCCGACCGCTGTGCTGGTTCCGCAAGAGGTGGACGCGCTCTTCGACAACCTGCGCGAGCTCAAGGCCCAGGGCCACACGATCCTCTTCATCTCCCACAAGCTGGACGAGGTGCTCGCGATCGCCGACGACATCACGGTGATGCGGCGTGGCACGACGGTCGGGGAGGCGCAGCCGGAGGGCACGACCAAGCGCCAGCTCGCCGAGATGATGGTGGGCTCGGAGCTGCCGTCGCCCGAGACCGCCGAGTCGACGGTGACCGACCAGGTGCTGCTCGAGGTCGTCGACCTGACGCTGACCGACGACTTCGGCCGCCAGCTGCTCTCTGACATCGACCTCGCCATCCACAAGGGCGAGATCCTGGGCATCGCCGGCGTCGAGGGAAACGGCCAGGCCGAGCTCGTCGAGACGATCATGGGGATGCGCAAGCCGACTGAGGGGAGAGTGGCGGTCGCCGCGCAGGACGTCACCGCCTGGGACACACGTGACCGCCGGATGGCCGGGATCGGATACATCCCGGAGGACCGGCACCGGCACGGCCTGCTGCTCGACGCGCCGCTGTGGGAGAACCGGATCCTCGGCTTCGTCAGACGGCGCCCGGTGTCCAACGGCTTCTTGCTCGACCGCGGTGGCGCGCGTGAGGACACCGAGCGGATCGTCGAGCAGTACGACGTGCGCACCCCCGGCATCGACACCCACGCCCGGGCGCTGTCCGGAGGCAACCAGCAGAAGCTGATCGTCGGCCGCGAGATGAGTGGTGACCCGGTGCTCCTCATCGCTGCCCACCCCACGCGCGGCGTCGACGTCGGCGCTCAGGCCGCGATCTGGGAACACATCAAGGAGGCCCGTCGCAACGGGCTCGCGGTGCTCCTGATCTCGGCTGACCTCGACGAGCTGATCGGCCTGTCCGACCGGATCGAGGTCATCCTCCGCGGCCGCCTCGTGGGCGAGTTCGACCCGAAGACCGTCACCCCCCAGGACCTCGGGTCCGCGATGACCGGTGGCCACGACCAGGAGGGCGAGTCATGACCTTCCTGGGTCGAGTCCTCGGCGCGCTGCTCGCGCCACTGGTCGCCGTGGTCGCGGCGATGCTGATCACCAGCGTCGTCATCCTGGCTTCGGGCGGCAGCCCCGGCGAGTTCTGGTCGATCATCCTGTCCGCCCCTGCGGACCGGGTGTACGTCAACATCATCAACCAGACCTCGATGATCTTCCTGTCCGCGCTGGCGGCGGCGATCGGGTTCCGGATGAACCTCTTCAACATCGGCGTCGAGGGTCAGTACCAGATCGCGTCGTACGCCGCCGCCATCGTCGTGGGCGCTGCGATCCTGCCCGGATTCCTCAACGTGCTGCTCGGCCTGGTGGTCGCGATGCTGGTCGGCTCGGCGTGGGCGGGCATCGCAGGCATCCTGCGGGTCACCCGCGGCGTCAGCGAGGTGATCTCGACGATCATGCTGAACGCGATCGCGCTGACCCTGGTCGGCTACTTCCTCAACACCTACGGCATCAGGGCCGGCAACTCGCTTCGGACCAAGGAGATCCCCGAGAGCAGCCAGCTGGCGGGGTGGACACCGTTCCTCGACCGGGACGGGGCGATCTGGACGCTCTGCATCCTGGCCGTGATCGCGGGCGTCGCGTTCTCCTTCGTCCTCAACCGCACCAGCTTCGGGTTCGATCTGCGCGCGACCGGCATGTCCGAGACGGCGGCCGTCGCCTCGGGCGTGAAGGTGAGCCGGATGGTCGTCATCGCGATGATGCTGTCCGGGGCGATCGCGGGCCTGATCTGGATGCCTGCGTTCTTCGGCGCCGCGCACACCTACGGCTCGACGTTCCAGTACGGTCTCGGCTTCATGGGCATCGCCGTCGCGTTGCTGGGCCGCAACCGACCGCTCGGCATCCTGTTCGGCGCGGTGCTGTTCGCGTTCCTGAACGAGCAGTCCAACCGGCTCACGCTCGAGACGGACATCTCGCAGAACGTCGTGCAGATCACCCAGGGTGTGATCGTGCTCGCCGTGGTCGTCGCCTACGAGGTCGTCCGGCGGCGCCAGGTCGCGGCCGAGCAGAACCGGGTGAAGCGGGAGCTCGACAAGGCACGGGCCACGACCGACGAGGCGGTGTCCGCATGACCACGCTGACGACGTCGCCTGCCCCGCCGGCCGCCCAGGCTTCGGGGAGCCGCTGGAGCTGGTTGGTGGTCGGGCTCGGGGTGATCCTCGCGGTCTCCGCGGTCCGGGTCATCACCGGCGAGCACGAGATCGACACCGCGGGCAGCCTGCGGGCGGCGCTGATCGCCACCTGCCCCATCCTGATGGCTGCCCTCGGCGGTCTCTGGAGCGAGCGCGCCGGTGTCGTCAACATCGGTCTCGAGGGCCAGATGATTCTCGGCACCTGGGGTGCGGCGTACTTCACCTACTTCTACGGACCCTGGGTCGGGATCCTCGGCGCCGCCTTGCTGGGGGCGATCGGTGGCGCGCTGCACGCGCTCGCGACCGTGACGTTCGGCGTCGACCACATCGTGTCGGGCGTGGCCATCAACATCATCGGCCTCGGCGCGTCGCGGTTCCTGGCGGAGGCCTACTTCGCCGACCTCGACGGGGGCGGCCCGCGGCAGCTGACCGGGCTCGACCGGCCACCCAGCATCACGATCCCGGGCCTGTCGGACGCCGCGAACTCGCTCGCGGAGTCGCACTGGTTCGTCGTCGCCGACATCGCCTCGGTCGTGGCCGCCTTGACGACCCAGCTGAACGTGATGACGGTCCTGGTCTTCGCGCTGGTGGGGATCTCCGCCTTGATCCTGTGGAGGACGGCGTTCGGGTTGCGGCTCCGCTCGTGCGGCGAGAACCCGCAGGCGGCCGAGAGCCTCGGTGTCAACGTGCTGCTCTACAAGTGGATCGCGGTGGTTGCCTCCGGCGCGTTCGCCGGCATCGGTGGCGGGTTCCTCTCGTTGGTCGCGTCGAGCGGGTTCGTCACCAACCAGACCAACGGCCGTGGGTACATCGGCCTCGCGGCGATGATCTTCGGCAACTGGCGTCCCGGCGGCATCCTCACGGGCTCGCTGATGTTCGGCTACACCGACAGCCTGCGGCTGCGCTCGACCAGCGCCGTGCACGCGCTGCTGCTGCTGGTGGCGATCGGCCTGATCGTGCTCGCCATCTGGCGCTACGTGAAGGGCCAGCGCACCCAGGCCATCGTGTTCGGCGTGGCCGGCGTGCTGTTCCTCGTGTGGTTCCTGACGACCGACTCGGTGCCGCGTGAGTTCACCAGCATGACGCCGTACATCGCGACGCTGCTCGTGCTGGCGTTCGCGTCGCAACGACTACGAATGCCCAAGGCCGACGGTCAGATATACCGGAAGGGCAGCGCCGGGTGACCACCTCGCCGCTGCCGGAGGCCGGCGATGGTTCAGCCTGGGACGACGCCGCATGGGAGGCCCTGCGGGCAGCCGCGGTCGAGATCATGGGCCGGGCGTACGCGCCGTACTCGCACTACCCGGTGGGCGCTGCCGCCCGGGTCGACGACGGGCGCGTGATCGTCGGCTGCAACGTCGAGAACGCGTCGTACGGCGTCGCGCTGTGCGCGGAGTGCGGTCTGGTCTCCGCGCTGCACGCCACCGGCGGCGGACGCCTGACCCACGCGATCTGCGTCGACGGCCATGGGGCGGTGATCATGCCGTGCGGCCGGTGCCGGCAGCTGCTCCACGAGAACGGCGGCCCGGACCTGCTGCTGATGACGGTCTCGGGGGTACGCCGGATGGACGAGGTGCTGCCGGATGCGTTCGGTCCCGACGACCTCGCTTGACCTGACCGCGGCCGAGTTCGTCGCCGACCCCTACCCCTTCTTCGCCGAGGAGCGGGCACGCCACGAGGTCGCGTGGCACGAGGCGAGCGGGATGTACCTCACGTTCAGCCATGCCACCGTCTCGACCGTGCAGCGGACCCGCACCCTGGGCCGGCTCTGGAAGGACAAGGAGCCGACCGACTACCTCGAGCCGTTCAACCTGCTGCACCGCAACCAGATGATGGAGAACGAGCCGCCCGAGCACACTCGGTTGCGGCGGCCGGTTGCCTCGGCGTTCGCACGCGGTCACGTCGAGCGGCTGCGGCCCCGGGTGCGTGAGCTGGCGCACCAGCTCCTCGACGAGGTCGCCGGGCAGGACTTCGACCTGATCGAGGCGTACGCCGAGCCGCTGCCCGTGCTGGTGATCGCCGAGCTCCTCGGCGTACCGGCGAGCTACGCCCACTCGCTGCGGGACTGGTCGCAGGCCATCGTGCGGATGTACGAGCCCGCGCCCTCGCAGCCGGTCGTGGACGCGGCGGTGGCCGCCGCGACCGACTTCGCCGGACTGGTCCGAGAGCTGCTCACCGAGCGGCGGGCACGGCCCGCCGACGACTTGATGAGCGACCTGGCGGTCACCGAGCTCAGCGAGGACGAGCAGGTGGCGGCCGTCGTACTGCTGCTGAACGCCGGCCACGAGGCGTCGGTGAACGTGTTCGGCAACGGTGCGGTCGGGATGCTCCGGCGCGGCCTCCGGCCGGGGGCGGACGTGGCGCTCACCGTGGAGGAGATGCTGCGGTTCGACTCCGCGCTCCAGCTCTTCGAGCGCACCGCGACCGAGCCGGTGACCGTGGGCGACGTCCTGGTCGAGCCCGGTCAGAAGATCGCAGCGCTGCTCGGCGCCGCCAACCGCGACCCGGCCGTCTTCGACCGGCCCGACGAGCTCGACGTCGACCGTGATCCCAACCCGCACCTGGCGTTCGGGGTCGGGGTCCACTTCTGCCTCGGTGCGCCGCTCGCGCGGATGGAGCTCGTCGAGTCGGTCGGCGCGTTGTTCGACCGGTACCCGGGTCTCACCCTGGCCGGCGAGCCGGAGAGCCGGGGAACGTTCGTGCTGCGGGGGTTCCGTAGGGTGCCCGTGACCGCACAGGGAGGGTGAACCGATGAGTGAGCGTCACGACGCCGTCGAGGTGATCGTCGCCAAGCGCGACGGCGCCGAGCTGACCGACAGCCAGATCGACTGGGTGATCGACGCGTACACCCGTGGCGAGGTCGCCGACGAGCAGATGTCCTCGCTCGCGATGGCGATCCTGCTGAACGGGATGAACCGCCGCGAGATCGCCCGCTGGACCGACGCGATGATCGCCTCCGGGGAGCGGATGGACTTCTCCTCCTTGTCCCGGCCGACCGCCGACAAGCACTCCACCGGCGGCGTGGGAGACAAGATCACGTTGCCGCTGGCGCCGCTGGTCGCCGCGTGCGGTGTCGCCGTCCCACAGCTGTCCGGTCGCGGGCTGGGCCACACCGGAGGCACGCTCGACAAGCTCGAGGCGATCCCGGGCTGGCGGGCCGACCTCTCCAACAAGGAGGTGTTCGCCCAGCTCGAGGACGTGGGCGCTGTGATCTGTGCGGCCGGCGACGAGCTGGCGCCGGCCGACAAGAAGCTCTACGCGCTGCGCGACGTCACCGGCACGGTCGAGGCGATCCCGCTGATCGCGTCGTCGATCATGTCGAAGAAGATCGCGGAGGGCACCGGCGCGCTGGTCCTGGACGTGAAGGTCGGCACGGGTGCGTTCATGAAGGACGTCGACCAGGCACGCGAGCTCGCCGAGACCATGGTGGCGCTCGGCACCGACGCCGGGGTCCACACGGTCGCCCTGCTCACCGACATGAGCACCCCGCTCGGCCGTACCGCCGGCAACGGGCTCGAGGTCGCGGAGTCGGTGGAGGTACTCGCCGGCGGCGGACCGGCCGACGTCGTCGAGCTCACCGTCGCGCTGGCCCAGGAGATGCTCGCCGGGGCCGGCGTCACCGACGTCGACCCGGCCGAGGTGCTGGCATCGGGCCGTGCGATGGACACCTGGAAGCAGATGATCCGGGCCCAGGCCGGCGACCCCGAGGCCGATCTGCCCACGGCCCGGCACACGCACGACGTACCCGCTCCGGCGAGCGGGGTGCTCACCCGGCTCGACGCGATGGCGGTCGGGATGGCCGCGTGGCGGCTGGGCGCCGGCCGGGCCCGCAAGGAGGATCCGGTGCAGGCGGGCGCCGGCGTCGTCTGGCACGCCCGGCCGGGCGACCAGGTCACCGAGGGGCAGCCGCTGTTCACGCTGCACACCGACGACGAGAAGCGGTTCGAGCGAGCGCTCGCCTCGCTGGAGGGTGGATTCGACATCGGCGGCGGCGACGACTACTCACCCACACCGCTGGTGATCGACCGCGTCAGCGCCTGATCGTGGCGCTCGACGCCGACGCAGTCCGGGCCGCTGCAGCCCGGTGGATCTGGGTGCCGGTCGATGCCACCGAGGTCACGACCGACGAGTTCCGGCTGACGCACTACACCGACTACTCGAGCGTGCAGTGGTCCCGGGCGACGCGTCCGGTCGCCGACCTGCTCGAGGAGGTGCTCGACCACGCCCGCGCGGCCGGACGTCCGAGGCTGCGCTGGTGGATCGACGAGCGCACCGAGCCCGCCGACACCGAGCCGCAGCTGGCCGCCCTCGGGCTGGAGCTGACTGAGCGGCTGGAGGTGCTGGCGCTTCCCGTCGGCACGGAGCTGCCCGTGCCCGCTGATGTCACCGTGGCCGAGGTGCGCGACCGGGCGGGGGTCGAGCTCGCCTCGCGGCTCCAGCGCGAGGTCTTCGCGCAGTCCCCGGACACCGAGGCCCACCTGGCCGAGCAGACCAGGCTGGCTGCGCTCCCCGACGAGGAACGCCTGAGCCGGTGCTACGTCGCGTACGTCGACGGCGAGCCGGCCGCGGCCGGCGGCAGCACGGTCGACGGCGACGCGCTCCGGTTCTGGGACGGGTCGGTGCTCCCGGCGTTCCGCGGCCGCGGTGCCTACCGCGCCCTGGTCGCGCACCGGCTCCGCGAAGCCCGCGCCACGACCGCCGAGTTCGCACTCGTCAAAGCCGTCGACGACACCTCGGCGCCGATCCTCAAGCGGCTCGGCTTCACCCGGTACGGCGAGCAGCACTGTTGGTCGCGCGACCTCTGAATCGGGGTGTTTCGAGACGGCCCGGTGGATGCTCCTCGACCGCTTCGCCGGTCGACACCTCAACGGAGCAGCAGCCGGTTGGCGTCGGGCGCGAGATCGACACGCGATCCGAAGCGACGGCCGGCCTTTCGCAGGGCCCGGTGCAGCCACCTCGCGTCCTGTTCCGTGGCGAGCCGCAGCCGCATCTGCCGCGACCGCAGCGGCACCATGAGCAGCTGGTCGAGCCCTCCGGTCGGGTCGAGCCGGGCGAAGTACAACAGCCGCAGGTCATCACGGAACCGCTCATTGCCTCCGATTCCCTCGTAGTCGTTGATCAGGTCGCCACAGCCGTAGAGCACGAGCCGGTCGCGATAGATCTCGATCGCACGCGGGTGGTGCGAGGAGTGCCCGTGGACCACGTCCACGCCGCTGTCGATGAGCCGATGGGCCAAGCGGACGTGCGCGCGCGGCACGTCGTATCCCCAGTTCGATCCCCAGTGGACGGACACCACCGCGATGTCCCCGGGCTGTTTCACCCGGCGCACCCGCTCGCACAGCGCATCGGTGTCGGTGTGGGAATCCTCGTTGAGGAAGGCCACTCCGGGGCCTCGGGGTCCTGCCGCCCAGCTGCGAGGCACGCCGCTGGAGGCCGAACCCACCGACCAGACCAGGACTCGATGGCCACCGGCGGTGAGCACGACTGGGCGCC
>NZ_DASUTK010000236.1:0-34182 GCF_036374615.1 Nocardioides sp. | reverse complement strand
ATGGTGGCGTTGGGCTTCGGCAAGTTCGCGCGCGCGGACCGCATCTACGCCTTGGAGCGCATCACCGGAGAAGAACGCGGCGATGGCCGACGCACTCGAGTCTGGATCGACGGCGTCGCCGATCCGTTGATCGCGTCGAGGACGGAGATCACGATCCTTCGCGACATGGGCCAGGAGTCGGCTGCCGCTGCACCCGAGCTCGACGAGGCCATGGACCTCGCCGCGCGCCTGGCGGCCGCGGCTGAGGAGGGTCGGGTGGATCTGAGCGATCTGGGACGTCGAGCGCGACGCCTTCTCGCCACGACAACGTCAGCCTCATAGGGCGTAGCACCTCCGACACCAGTCTCCGATCTCTGGCGTCAGGCAGCCTTCGGCTGTTCCTCCAGGGCAGTACGGAACGCATCGGTGTCCACGCCGGTGTGCTCGAGGAGGGCCCGACCGGGACTCTTGGCCCGCAGGATGCCGAGCATGAGGTGGCTGCCGCCGAGCCTCTTGTGCTTCAACCGGATCGCCTCGCGTAACGCCAGCTCGAGTGCCTTCTTGGCATCGGTCGTGAACGGGATGTGTCCAGCCGACTTCCGACCGGCCCGCTCAAGTGCGTCAGGGCCGAAGACGGCGTCCGCCTGGCGACGTACGGCGTCCAGGTCGATGCCGATGCCCGCGAGCGCATCGGCGTCGATGCCGCCGGCGCGCACGTCGGCTCGGGCTTGCGCGAGCACTGCCTCGACGTCGACCTCGATCGCCCGGAGCGCATGCAGCGCCGGGCCGGGGCGCTCGAGCAGGGCGACCAGAAGGTGCCTGGTGTCGATGCTGCGGGCGCCTGCCTCGCGAGCGACGTCCTGCGCGCCGACGACTGCTGCGCGTGCCTCCTTGGTGAACCGTTCGAACATCAGGTACTCCTGCCGTGCTTCTTGTGAACCGCCTGCCTCGTGACGCCCAACGCGTCAGCCACTTCCTGCCAGGACCAGCCGAGCTCGCGCGCTCGTGACACCTGCAGCGTCTCGAGGCGGTCAGCGAGCTCCCGCAGCGACCGGACTGCCCTGAGTCCGGTGCCGGGGTCGTCACCGGCAGCCGAGTCGATCAGCGCTCTCTGGGCCATGCTGTCAACCGTAGTTGACAGGAGGCGTCGTGTCAACCTGAGTTGACGCAGGGGGCGACCCGCCCACCACGCGACCCTCCGGACCAATCCTCGCTTCAATCTGTATTATCTCGATCGACATTAGACAGATTGATGAAGGGACAGCCTTGTGAGCCACTCGAGATCTCGGCGCCTCACCGGCGCGATGGCAGCAACCCTGCTCGTCGCCGGGGGTGTCAGTGCGTGCAACGCCAGCAGCGGGGCGGAGGGAGAGACCAAGACGATCCGGTACCAGAGCTACACCGGGATGGTCGACCCTGCCGAGCTGGCCGATGCCCTCGGCTACTTCGACGGAACCGGCATCCAGCTGGACAGGATCGGCGACGTCCAGGGCGGACCCGAGAGCCTGCGGGCAGCGGCGACCAACCAGGTGGACTACGGCGCCGCGTTCAACGGGGCGATCGCCAAGCTCGCCTCGACCGGAGCGCCAATCAAGGCCGTTGTCGCCTACTACGGCACCGAGGGGGACGTCAGCGGCTCGCTCCTGGTCAAGAAGGGTTCGCAGCTGGACGAGGCGTCGGACTTCGTCGGCAAGAAGATCGCCGTCAACACCCTGGGCGCCAACAACGAGGCAGTGCTCGACACGTACTTCGTCGAGGAAGGTCTGACTCAGGATGAGATCGACCAGATCACACTGGTTCCGCTCCCGAGCATCAACACCGAGGCAGCCCTGCGCGAGGGACAGGTCGATGCGGGGTACCTGAGCAATGCGCTGAAGGAAGCCGCCCTCCAGCGCGGGGGTCTCACCGAGGTCGTCAACGACCTCGAGCTCATCGGGCCATACAACGGCGGCAGCTTCGCCATGACCGAGCGCTTCATCGCGCAGAATCCGACCACGACCCAGCAGTTCGTGGAGGCGGTCGCCAAGGCCGTGGACTACGCACAGAGCCACTCCGTCGACGAGGTCCGAGAGGTGATGCAGGGCTATCTCGAGGAGCACGACCGGGGTGACTACGCCGCGGCACTCGACCTGTGGCGCGGCACCGGTGTCCCGTCGAAGGGCGGTGTCGTCCGCGACGAGGACTTCACGCTCTGGCTCGAGTGGCTCGAGGCGGAGGGCGAGGTCGAGGCCGGCTCGATCGAGCCGTCGGAGCTCTACACCAACGAGTACAACCCGTTCGCGAAGGAGGACTGACATGACGAGCAAGATCCAGCTCCGCGACGTACGCCAGGTGTTCCGTGTCCGCGGCCAGGGCGACCGGGCCGCACACGACTTCGTCGCCCTCGACCGGCTCGACCTCGACGTCAAGCAGGGCGAGATCCTGACCATCGTCGGCCCCAGCGGCTGCGGCAAGTCGACGGTCCTCGACCTCGTCTGCGGGCTCACGACGCCCACCGCCGGGTCCGTCGACATCGGTGGGAAGCGGGTCACGGGTCCCGGCCTCGACCGGGGTGTGGTGTTCCAGCAGTACACCCTGCTCCCGTGGCGTACGGCGCTCGGCAACATCGATTTCGCGCTCGAGGCCGTGGGCGGCCGCAAGAAGGCCGAGCGCAAGCAGCTCGCGCGGCAGTACCTCGAGCTGGTCGGCCTCACCGAGTTCGCCGACCGCTACCCACACGAGCTCTCGGGCGGCATGAAGCAGCGGGTCGCGATCGCCAGGAGCCTGTCGTACCAACCGCAGGTGCTGCTGATGGACGAGCCGTTCGGCGCGCTCGACGCGCAGACCCGCGAGCGGCTCCAGGAGGAGCTGCTCCAGATCTGGAGGCGGACCGGCACGACGATCGTCTTCATCACCCACGACATCGAGGAGGCCGTGTTCCTCGGCCAGCGGGTCGCGGTCATGAGCACCCGGCCGGGCCGGATCGTGGAGACCATCAACGTCGTCCTCGACCGGACGACGGACGAGTCCGACGTACGCTCCTCCGCCCAGTTCGCCAAGTACCGCCATCAGATCTGGGAGCACCTGCGGCAGCCAGTGCTCAGCACCGCGGCTCAGGAGGAGGTGCATCGCGTTGCCTAGCCTCCTCGCAGAACGCACCGAGCAGGAGCTCAACCCCCGCCAGGCCGCCCAGGCTGGCGGCCGTCGGGTCGGCACTGAGCGGGCCGGCCGGGCACGCGCGGCGCGCTGGACCCGCGGCATCATCGGCATCGTCGCGCTCGCCGTCGTGTGGCAGCTCGCGCCGACGTACGGGCTCGTCGACCCCTACTTCGTCTCCCCCCTCTCCGACGTGGGCGTGGCGTGGTGGGAGATGCTGACCACCGGCAAGCTGTGGGAGCACCTCAGCGCGAGCCTGGTCCGATCGGCGGGCGGCTTCTTCCTGGCGGTCGCGGTCGCGATCCCGTTGGGTACGGCCATCGCTTGGTTCCCGCCGGTGCGCCAGCTGGTGTCCCCGGTCCTCGAGCTGTTCCGGAACACGGCGGCGCTCGCGCTGCTGCCGGTCTTCGTGCTGGTGCTCGGCATCGGCGAGACCTCGAAGGTCGCGATCGTCCTGTACGCCTGCTTCTTCCCGATCCTGCTCACCACCATCAGCGGGGTGGAGTCCGTGGACAAGCAGCTGCTGCGATCGGCCCGCGTGCTGGGGCTGTCGTCGGCGACGACGTTCCGCAAGGTCGTGTTCCCGGCCGCGCTGCCGACGATCTTCACCGGCATCCGGATCGCCGGCGCCGCCGCGATCCTGGTGCTGATCGCCGCCGAGATGATCGGCGCCACCGCGGGGTTGGGCTACCTCATCAACTACTCCCAGTACAACTTCCTGATCCCGCAGATGTACGCCGCGATCCTCACCACCACTGCACTCGGGCTGGCCGTCAACTACGGGCTGGTCGCGCTCGAGCGGCGCTTCTCACGCTGGCGCGCCTGAGTCCCCCAACCGACACATCCACTGAGAGCACAAGGAGATACGCGCATGTCCCGACAGCTCACCCTCAACGCCTTCCTCATGAGCACCGGCCACCACGAGGCATCGTGGCGGCTCCCCGAGAGCGACCCGGGTGCCGCCCGCAAGGTCGAGCACTTCCAGAACCTCGCCAAGATCGCCGAGCGCGGCGCGATGGACTCGGTGTTCTTCGCCGACAGCCCCTCGCTGTTCAACAACCCCGCGCGCCGGCCACCGACCACGTTGGAGCCGACACTGCTGCTCGCCGCCATGGCATCGGTGACCGAGCGGATCGGCCTGATCGCCACCGCGTCCACGACGTACGAGGAGCCCTACAACCTCGCCCGTCGGTTCGCGTCGCTCGATGCGATCAGCAACGGCCGCGCCGGGTGGAACGTCGTCACCACGGCGGCCCTCGACGCCGGTGCCAACTTCGGCTACACGGAGAACCCGACCCACGCCGAGCGCTACGCCCGCGCCGACGAGTTCGTCGAGGTCGTGCTCGGACTCTGGGACGGGTGGGACGACGACGCGGAGGTCGGCGACAAGGCCTCGGGCGTCCACACCGACCCCGCCAAGATCCGTAGCCTCGAGCACCACGGCCAGCACTTCTCCGTCCGCGGCCCTCTCACGGTCGGCCGCAGCGAGCAGGGCCGACCCGTGATCGTGCAGGCCGGCTCGTCCGGCCCCGGGATCGCGCTCGCGGCGGCGTACGCCGAGGCGGTCTTCACCGCGCAGCGGACCCTCGAGGAGGGCCAGAAGTTCTACCGGGAGCTTAAGCAGGCGACCACGGAGTACGGGCGCAACCCAGACCACGTCAAGGTGCTGCCCGGCATCGTGCCGATCATCGGTGGCACCGAGGAGGAGGCGCTCGCCAAGGAGCGGGAGCTCGACGACCTGCTCGTGCACACGCACGCGCTGCAGCAGCTCGCGAGCGACATCGGCGTTCCCGCCGACCAGATCGACCTCGACGCGCCGCTCCCCACGGACATCCGGCCGGCCGAGAAGATCGAGGGGAACCGGACGCGGTACGAGCTCACCGTCGAGCTCGCCCGCCGTGACAACCTCACGGTCCGCCAGATCCTCGCCAAGCTCGCCGGCGGGCGCGGCCACCGCACCTTGGCCGGTACGCCGGAGCAGATCGCGGACTCGATGCACACCTGGTTCGTGAACGGTGCGGCCGACGGGTTCAACGTGATGCCGGCGGCGATGCCGTCCGGCCTCGAGGACTTCGTCGACCACGTCATTCCGGTTCTCAGGAAGCGCGGGTTGTTCCGCTACGACTACGACGGCTCGACGCTGCGCGAGCACTACGGCCTGCCGGTGCCGGGGCGGCAGGGACGGCACGCTGAGGCGCTCGGAGCCGCCTCGTGACCGCGCGGATCGCCGTTGTCGTCGGCAACCCCAAGCCCGCGTCGCGCACGCTGGCGGCGGCTCAGCTGGTGGCGCGGGGGCTGGCCGGGCGCGAGCCGGACCTGGTCCTGGACCTGGCCACGCTGGGACCGGCACTGCTGGACTGGGAGGACGCGTCCGTGACGTCCTGGGTGTCCGACGTCGGCGCGACGGACGTCGTGGTGGTGGCGAGCCCGACGTACAAGGGCACGTACACGGGCCTGCTGAAGCTGTTCCTCGACCGCTTCCCGCCCGGTGGGCTGCGCGGCGTCGTCGTGCCTCTCATGCTCGGTGCGGGGCTGGGCCACGCGCTGGCGCCGGAGCTGTCGCTGCGGCCGGTGCTGACCGAGCTCGGGGCCACCACGGTGCGCGGGCACTACCAGCTCGACAGCCTGTACGACGACCCCGATGCGTACGGCTCGTGGCTGCGCGAGATACGCCCGCTCATCGACGCGCTGACTCACGAGGCGCTGGGTGTGGTCGCATGACCCAGCCCCCGCTGACGACCAACCAGGACCTCGACTCGGCGCGGTTGCGGGAGGCGTTCGGCGTCTTTCCCAGCGGGGTGGTGGCGGTCGCCGCCATCGTGGACGGCGCTCCGATCGGCTTGGCCGCGAGCTCGTTCACCTCGGTCAGCCTCGAACCACCCCTGGTGTCCTTCTCCATCGCGGCGACGTCCAAGACCTGGCCGACGCTGCGCCGCTGTGACCACGTGGGGGTGACCATCCTCCGCGAGGACCACGGCGAGGTGTGCCGGCAGCTCGCCGGCCCGGTCGACCACCGGTTCGACGGGCTGACCTGCTCGGTCACGGGCCAGGGAGCGCTCACGCTCGACGACGGGGTGGCGCAGTTCGACTGCACGATCCACGAGGAGGTGCAGGCCGGAGACCACGTGATCGTGCTGCTCCAGCTGCACGCCGTCGCGCACGCCGAGGCGTCGATGCCGCTGATCTTCCACCGCAGTGGGTTCGGGAGGTTGTCGGCGTCAGCCTGACCGTGAGTGCCTGAGCTGCGTGGCCGCGTGGGACGTAGGGGGATGTCCCGCGCGGTCACGCGTATGTCCGTGACATCCGGGCCGACGTCGTGACACGTTCGTGAGAGGTGGTCGGCATCGGGGCCGACCGCCTCGACCGAAGGGAATCTCATGAATGCCGCCGCTCCCGGGCTGATCGTGCACCCCGGCGAAGGCCGAGCCACCTGGCACCTCGACGCACTGTGGACGTGGAAGATCCCGGCTGCCGCGACCGGTGGCGCCCTGTCGGTGGCCGAGCAGCTGCTCCCCCGCGGCTCCGCGCCGCCGCTCCACCGACACACCCGCGAGGACGAGGCGTGGATCGTCCTCGACGGCGAGGTGTCCTTCTTCGTGGACGGCCAGGAGCACCTCACCGGTGCAGGCACCTACATCTTCGGCCCGCGCGAACGGGCCCACACCTACGTGGTCCGCTCAGAGACCGCCCGGATGGTGATCCTGCTGCTACCGGGTGCGTGCGAGGAATTCTTTCTCTCCACCGGGCACGCGGCCGCCTCCCGCACATTGCCCCCACCGAGCCAGCCGGACATGGAGGCCCTGATGGCGGGGATGGCTCGGTTCGGCATCGAGATGGTCGGACCGCCGCCGGAGCTGTGAGCCGGCATGTGCACACACGTCTGTCGGAGCCGGCTCAGCCCGCTCTCGCCGCGACCAGCTCGCCCAGGACGCCGATGCCCTCTCGGATCTGGCGAGTGGTCACGTTCCCGAACCCGATGACCAGGGCGGGCGGAAGGACGTCGCGCGGAGCCTCGTCGTCGGGTGTGACCCGGTAGTCGCTGAGTCCTCGTACGGCGACTCCTGCGGCGCCGGCGTGCCTGACGACCCGCTCCTCGTCCACCCCGGCCGGGAGCCGGAGCAGGGCGTGGTGTCCGGCGTCGAGCCCGGTGATGGTGGCCCCTGCCATGGTCTCTGCCACGGCCGCCACGAGGGCGTCGCGGCGCTGGCGGTAGCGGTCCCTGACCTTGCGGAGGTGCCGGTCGAAACGGCCGGTTTCGATCAGCCGTGCCAGCGCCGCCTGGTCGAGCTGGGGGACGCCGCGGCACGAGAGGGACTTCTCGGTCAGGATGCCGGCGCGGAATCGCGGCGGTGTGAAGATCCAGCCGATGCGGAGGGCAGGCGCCAGGGTCTTGCTGACCGATCCCAGTGCCACGACGCGGTCCGGCGCCAGGCCCTGGAGCGAACCGACCGGTTGCCGGTCGTAGCGGAACTCGGCGTCGTAGTCGTCCTCGAGGATCACTCCGTCGACCTCGTGGGCCCACTGCACCAGCTCGTGGCGACGGGTCGGACTCAGCACCGCCCCGGTCGGGCACTGGTGGGCGGGCGTCAGCAGCACGGCGCGAGCGCCGCTGGCACGCAGGTGGTCGACCCGGACCCCTTCAGCGTCGACGGGGATGGCCGACACTCGCAGGCCGGCACGGCGCGCGATGTGGTCGTGGTCCCGGGGACCCGGGTCCTCCAGCCCGATCCGCTCGATGCCGTGCGCTTGGAGGGCGCCGAGGACGAACGTCAGTCCCTGTCGGAATCCGCCCACCACGATCGTGTCCGCGGGGTCGGCGTGTCCGGCCCGCACCCGCCGGTGGTAGCCGGCGAGCACCGTGCGGAGCTGCAGGTCTCCCTCGGCGGTGCCGTCACCGAGATCGGCGATCGGCATCGCCTTGATGGCGTCGCCCAGCGCCCACAGCCAGTCACGGGTCGGAAACGCACGCAGGTCCGGTACGCCGTAGCCGAAGTCGATGTGCGGCACCGCTTCCGGGTCCGGCCGTGGTGCGTTCGCGGCCGCAGTCGGGCCGGTGTCGCCGTCAAGAGCGAGCCCTTCGGCGACCCGGGTGCCCGACCCGACGGCCGAGACGACGTACCCCTCCGCCAGCAGCTGCTCGTACGACGAGACCACCAGGCCACGCGAGACACCCAGCTGGTCCGCGAGCTGGCGGGTCGACGGCAGTCGCTCGCCGGAACGCAGCCTCCCCGTCCGGATCGCGGTCCGTAGCGCCTCCTGGACCTGGTGCCCCAGCGGCACGTCGGCGGACCGGTCCACCGCCAGCGCGAGCTCCGGCACCACCCCGGAGAAGTCGACGGTCATGCGGCAACGCTAACCCGACTGAACGCGAATGGACCACTCCAAGGCACTTCGAATGGACCTTCGCAATGGACCGATCCGGTACGAGGCTGAGGACATCGACCACGAACCACTCCGGAGGGGATGGACATGAGCATCGGGATCACACTGGCGCTGCTCGCGGCGATCGGCTACGGAACAGCAGACTTCGTCGGCGGCACCGGGGCTCGTCGAGCACCCACCATGTCCATCGTCTTCATCGGCCAGCTGACCGGCGCCACGGCGATGCTGATCGTCGGCGTCGCCTCGCCTGGCGCACCGACCCTGGCCCACCTCGCATGGGCGCTCCTCGCGGGACTCGGCAGCGCGACCGGAAGCATCTTCCTGCTCCGAGGACTGTCCCGCGGGCGGATGGCAGTGGTCGCGCCCACCTCGGCGGTCGGTGCCGCTGTCCTGCCGGTCCTGGCCGGGCTCGCCAGCGGCGAGCGTCCCGTCACCCTGGTCTGGATCGGGCTCGTCCTCGCGCTGCCGGGGATCTGGCTGGTCTCGCGCCAGGTCCCGGACGGCGCCGAGGCCGTCAGCACCGCATCGGCCGCAGACCGCGGCGCCTTCGTCGACGGCCTGCTGGGCGGCCTCGGGTTCGGCGTGCTCTTCGTGGCTCTCGGCCAGATCCCCGAGTCGGCGGGCACCGTGCCGCTCGCCCTCAACCAGCTGGCTGGCGCCCTCGTCACCGTCGCCGTCGCGACGGCGCTGCGCCAGACCTGGCAGCCCAGCAGAGGTGCCGCCGGCTGGGGAATCGCGTCGGGACTGCTCGGTGTGTCCGGCACCCTCGCCTTCGTCGAGGCCAGCCACCTCGCTGACCTCGGCGTGGTCGCCGTGCTCGCCTCGCTCTACCCCGCCGTCACGGTGCTGCTGGCCCGGACCCTGCTCAGCGAGCGCCTCGCCGCCGGTCAGCGCCTCGGCCTGGTCTTCTGCTCGGCGGCCGTCGGGCTGATCGCCGCCGGCTGACCAAGCCTCATGTCACACCACCCACCAGAAGGAGAACCTGTGATGAACACCGACCCCTCGCCCACGGCCCAGGCGGCCCGCGCCACGGACTACGGTCACGCCAAGCCGTTGCCGATCTCCAGCGGAAGGAGCCAACCGTGCTGACCAAGGTCGCGGAAGGTGTACTGGTCCACCAGAGCGAGCTGCTCCAGAACAACACCGTCGTCGTGCAGGGCCGGGCCGGCGCGTTGCTCATCGACCCCGGGATCACTAGCGGCGAGATGACCTGCCTCGCGAACGACCTGCGTGAGCTGGGGCAGCCCGTCGCGGCAGGTTTCGCCACGCATCCTGACTGGGATCACGTGCTCTGGCACGCCGAGCTCGGCGAGGCACCGCGGTACGGGACGGCCCGTTGCGCGGATGCCATGCGGGCCGCTCGATCCGATGCGGACTGGAAAGCCCACGCCGCCGCCGGGCTGCCGCCGGAGATCGCCGATCAGGTTCCGCTGGACCTGTTCGGCCTGATCACGGATCTCCCCCGCGGCACGACGCACATTCCATGGGACGGCCCTCGCGTCAGGATCATCGAGCATCCGGCGCACTCCCCGGGCCATGCGGCACTGCTGGTCGAGGATTCCCGGGTGCTCGCCGCAGGCGACATGCTGTCTGATGTCTTCATCCCGATGCTCGACGACTTCGACAGCACCGACGACCCGATCGGGGACTACCTCACGGGGCTGCATCTGCTCGAGGATGTGGCGGACGACGTCGCCGTCGTCGTCCCCGGCCACGGGTCGGTCGGCGGGGAAGATCAGGTACGGGCACGGATCGAGCTGGACCGCGCGTACCTGTATGCGCTGCGTGACGGCCGTGCTCCTGATGACCCGCGGATCGGCCCCGCGGCCAAGCCTGGCTGGGAGTGGGTCAGCGACATCCACACAGGACAAGCCCAGAGCCTCGCGGACCGACGCCGTGGCGACGCGGCGCCCGGGTAGCGACGCACTCATGGCACGAGCCCCGACCGGTCGACGGTCGGGGCTCGTGCCGTGCGCGCTGGGTCACGTCAGCTTCGACTTGACCTTCGATCGCTTGGACGTGTTCCGGCCGGTGACGGTCGAGGCGATCACGACCAGGACGGCCGCAACGAGGATCGAGACGATCCAACGCACCCAGTCGACACCTGAGGTGACGTCGCCGCCGAACGCGTCGTAGACGAACCAGCCGATGAGGACTCCGCCGATACCGCACAGGATCGTGAGCCAGATCGGGATGTTGTCCTTGTCTCCTGGAGCCACGAACTTTCCGAGCAGGCCGATGATGATGCCTGCGATGATGACACCGAGGATTTCCACGGTAGGTCCCTCCCTTGCTGAGCATGGTCGCGGTCGCGACCGCCATGAGCAGTACCCGACGGGACCTCGCGCAAACCTCTCAGGGCCTCGACCAGGGCGGGTGCGGTCAGTCTGCTGGCCTGAAGTAGAGAACTCCCACGTCTCCGAAGGGCTCGACCCGCACCGTGCCGACGTCGGTGCTCGCGCTCCAGTGGTCTCCCGCAGCTCGTTGCAGGCCAGGATCGGATCACCGTCGGGCGGTCGCTCGTCAGGTAGCCACGTCGAACCGTCCTCCGAGCTCCACGACACCAGGCTCTCGGGCCAGTGCTGCCAGGCGCGTGCGTACGCCTTCTGCAGGACGTCTTGCGCCATGTCGGGGTCTCCCGTCATGGCCGTGAGCTGGCGCAGCAGGTCGGCACAGGTGGCGAGGTAGAACTCGTCGAATGTAGCGACGTCGGCCATGGGAACCCCCTCTCGCCCAGGAACGCGCTGACCCCCTCCATGGTCCCCGGGAATCCGCACGTCCGACACCGAGTTTTCGGGTCGCGCCTGGCACCTCGCCGCGCAACCCTCCGGTGTGCGACGCTGGCACGGGCGTGGTCTGAGGAGTAGATGATGTTGGCTGACGAGGACCTGGTGCGCGCTTTGCACCGTCACTGGGAGTACTCCGGCAAGGACGAGGACGTCGCGCACGAGATCTACCACAACGACGCGGTACTGGAGTTCCCGCAGTCCGGGGAGCGGTTCGAAGGGGTGGAGAACTTCCGGGAGTGGCGGCGGCAGTATCCCGCCGAGGTGTCGTTCCACCTGCGCCGCATCTCCCACCGCGAGGACCTGGTCGTGACCGAGTACCTCATCAGCTACGACGGTGCCCCGTGGATGTTCACGGTCAGCATCATGGAGTTCCGGGGCGAACGTGTGGCCCGGGAGCGGATCTACATCATGGACGGCTGGGAGCCCGCGGACTGGCGCGCTCCCTGGCGATCAGAGCGCACCGCGGATCCGCCGTTCCCAACACCAGGAGCGCCGGGTTCCTAGTCGAGCCACCACTTCATCAGCGCAGTCCCGAACGGCGTGACGAGCCACACGAGCGTGCTCGACGCCACGACCGCCGCGACCAGCGAGGTTCCCCGCAGCCGCCAGGGTGCGGCGCGATCGCGGTGCAACCAGAGCAGCGCCCACGCCAGTACACCCAGCTCCACGCCGGGACCCACCAGCACCGTCACGATCCCGCCCAACCGGAACACGATCCCGCCGAGCGCGGTGTCGAGCGGCCACAGGTCCTTCGGGTGGTGGTCACCGGCGGCAACCTCCTCGAGCGGGAACGCATCGAGGTGGTTGACGTAGTAGGGCAGCAGGAGGAAGACGCCGTACGCCGCCGCGCAGCCCAGCGCCACCACCAAGGGGTACCAGCCCCCCTGGCGCCGGGACGCCATGGCGATCGAGGGTCGCGTAGCACTGTCGGCCACCCAGCCATGGTGCGCCAGGCAGGGTGGTTCGCGCCGGGGTTTCGGAAAGTTGGCTGAGACAGGTCTGCGCGGCGTGCGCATCAGGTCGCAGCGCTGCTCGACGGTGGACCGTCGAGCAGCCGCGGGACGTACTCCAGCAGCTGGATCCTGCCGTCGAACGTGCGGCTGTCCGTCATCTCCAGACCGACGTCGGGGTACTCGTCGTAGATCCGCTCCCGACCCGTCGCACCGGTGATGACCGGGAAGACCACCACCCGGAACCGGTCGACCAGGCCGGCCTCGAGCAGCGACCGGCACAAGGTGAGGCTGCCGATCGTGTACATGCCGGTGGAACCTTCCGTCTTCATCGACCGCACGGCTGCCACCGGATCGGTGGAGACCAGCCGCGAGTTCGCCCACTCCAGCGGCTCCGTCAGGGTCGAGGAGAACACCACCTTGGACGCCTCGGTCAGCGCGTCGAGCCCCTCGCCGGAGGCGGCGAAGCCGGACATCAAGCGGTAGGTGTTCGCGCCCATCAGCACGGTGTAGTCGCGCTCCGGCGCCTCGGCCAGCCAGCCGAGGTACTCCGGTCCCTCGAGGCCCCACCAGCCCGGCCATCCCTCCGCCGAGGCGTAACCGTCGAGAGAGGTGATGAAGTCCACCAACAGCTCAGGCATTCCGAGATCCTTTCGTCGACCCTCTCCACACGCTGCATCCTTCGGGGCGCCACGCGCAACCACCGTGCCCGGATGACGCTGCATGGACCGGGTGCCCGACTTCATGGGCTACGCCCCTACGGGCTGATCGCCACCATCGTCGTCATGGTGGGGATCGCGGTGCTCATCCTGCTCTTCGAGAGGCGCCGCGCCCGCGAGATCGACGCCGGCCTGCAGCCGCCCCGGCGGGGTCGGCCCGGAGATGGTCAGTCGCCGGACGAGTGAGCGAGGTCTGCGACGAGCCCCACGATGGCGGCACCGGCCTCCTCGGTGGACGCCGTTCCGCCGAGGTCGCGGGTGCGGGTGTCCGGGTCGGCCAACGACGCCTCGACCGCCCGCATCATGTGGGCCGACGCCTCGGCGTGACCGAGGTGGTCGAGCATCATGGCTGCCGACCAGACCGCGGCGACCGGGTTGGCGACACCCTGGCCCGCGATGTCGGGGGCCGAGCCGTGCACGGGCTCGAACATCGAAGGGTGCTCACAAGTGGGGTCGAGGTTGGCCGAGGGCGCGACTCCGAGCGAGCCGGCGGAGGCCGCGGTCAGGTCGGAGAGGATGTCACCGAACAGGTTGCTGGCGACGATCACGTCGAGACCGGCCGGGTCGGAGACGACCCGCGCGGCGAGGGCGTCGATGTGGAGCTGGTTCCATTCGACATCGCGGTAGTCCTCGGCCACCTCGCGCACCCGCTCGTCCCAGAACGGCATCGTGTGGACGATCCCGTTCGACTTCGTGGCCGACGTCAGGTGACCTCCCCGCTCGCGTGCCAGGTCGAACGCGAACCGCACGATCCGGTCGACGCCGACCCGCGTGAAGACCGCCTCCTGCACCGCCATCTCGTCGGAGAAGCCGCGATTGAGGCGGCCGCCGATCTCGCTGTACTCGCCCTCCACGTTCTCCCGCACCACGACCAGGTCCATGTCGTCCGCGCCGCGCACGGGCGCAGCGACCCCGGGCATGCCGCGGGCGGGCCGTACGTTCGCGAACTGCCGGAAAGCCCGGCGGATGGGGATCAGCAGACCCCACAGCGAGACGTGGTCGGGCACACCGGGCCAACCGACGGCCCCGAGCAGGATCGCGTCGAAAGACCGGAGCGTGTCGATCCCGTCCTCCGGCATCATCGAGCCGGTCTCGGCGTACCGCTGGCAGGACCAGTCGAGCTCGTCGTACTCGAGTGCAAGGTCGTCGTACGCCCCCGCGACTGCGTCGAGCACGGACCGTGCCACGGCGATGACGTCGTGACCGATCCCGTCGCCGGGGATGACAGCGATCCGGTGCATCAGATGCCGCTCATCAGATGAACACGGGGATCAGCAGCGGCAGGAAGATCAGGATCAGGATCGCCCCGATGATGTCGAAGCTGACGCCGGACCGGATCATCTTCGTGATCGGGACCGCGCCGGACCCGTAGACGATCGCGTTCTGCGGAGTCGAGACCGGGAGCATGAAGCCGAACGACGCCGCGAACGTCGCTGCCAGCGCAGGCGTCAGCGGATTGACGCCGGCCGCCTCGGCGAGCGGCAGGATGATCGGCACCACGACCGCAGCAGAGGCGGTGTTGGAGGTCGTCTCGGACACCAGGATCGCCAGCACCACGGCGAAGATCGTGATCGCCGCTGCGCTGGTGAAGCCGAGCGCGTTGTAGCTGCCCTTGCCGATCGTCTCGGCCAGGCCCGAGTCCTGGAGCAGTGCTCCGAAGATGACCCCGCTGCCGAACAGCACGATCGTGCCCCAGTCGATCCTCGCCGCGTCACCCCAGGTGAGCGTGAACTCCCGCTTGCCCCAGTCAGTGGGGAGGATGAAGAGCAGACTGGCGCCCAGGATCGCGACCACGCCCTCGTCCAGACGCGTCGAGACGGTCGTGTACGCCGAGGAGTCGCTTCCGGCCACCAGCGCCACGATCCCGGGGAGGATCCACAGCGCGACCGTGATCGTGAACGCGACCAGCGTGTTCTTCTCGGCCCGAGACAGCGCCCCCATCTGCTCCCGCTCGGCGTGCACGTACTCCGTCACGCCGGTGAGCCGGCGGATCTCGGGCTTGTTGAGCAGCAGCAGGACAGCGACGAGCGCGACGAACATCAGCGCGCAGACCGGGAACGCGATTCCCATCCAGGTGGCGAACGGGATCGCCTCACCCGTCGCCTGCTCGATCAGCTCACGGCCGATCAGGTTGGGAGGGCTGCCGACCGGTGTGAGCAGACCGCCCACGCTCGCGCCGTACGCGAGCATGAGCATGATCGCGAAGCCGACCCGCAGCCTGGTCGGGTCGAAGCCCTCGAGCGACTCGCCGTTCTCGATCCGCTTGTCCTGCACCAAGTTGGCGATCACCGTGAGAATGCCGAGCGCCGTGGGCAGGAGCATCGCGACGGTCGCCGTGTTGGAGACGAACGCCGACAGCGCACAGGTGATGACGCCGAACGCGATGATCACCCGGGTCGTGCTCTGTCCCACTCCCGGAATCGCGAGGATCCGGAACGCGAACCGTCTCGCGAGTCCGTGCTTGAGCATCGACTGCGCAAGGATGAACGCACCGATGAACGTGAAGATGGTCCCGGAGCCGAACGGCGCCAGCACCGCATCGGCGCCCTCCTCGCCGCCGACACCGAGCAGGATCAGGATGGAGGCGCCGAGCAGCCCGGAGACCGGGATCGGGATCGGCTCGGTGATCCAGGCGACGATGACACCGCCGAGGACGGCCGCCACCGTGTGCTGCGTCTGCGGCAGGTCGAGCGGCAGCAGGAAGAGCACGATCGTGGTGGCCGGCGCCAGGAAGAACCCGAGCGTGCGCCGACGCAGCTCGAACCGTTCCTCCCGCTCCGACAGCTCCTGCTCGGCGACGCCCTTGTACGTCGATCCGCCGAGCAGCGCCTGCTCGACGTCGACCCGCTGGCTGCCACTGCGCTGCTGGCTGGTTCCGGACGTGGGCACTGTTCCTCCCGAGAGTCGTCTCCGCGCCTCGCACGTTACCGAGGCCGCAGCGTCGTCACTTCACCCCTAAGCGGAGTCGAGCTCGATCGCCACCGGCATCGGACCCACGGTCACTGTCTCGGTCCGGCCGGCGTGCTCCACGCTCACTGTGGCGGGGTCGGTGTCACGCTCGACCTCCTGCTCCGGGTCCCAGATCTCGCCGTGCCGCCACAGCCACACCGTGGTCGACCCGTCGCGCTTCTGCGTCACGCAGCTGCGCACCTCATCGGGCGCATCGATGTCCAACGTGACCGGCGTCGTCTCGTAGGGCTCCCCGGGGTCGCGCAGCGCCCGGAGCAAGTGCGTCAGCGGCTTCACGACCGGCTTCGGGGTCCAGGTCAGGTCGGGGTCGCCGGTGGTGCTCTCCACCTCCCACAGACCGTAGTTGTACTCGGTGGTCAGCTCGTCCGGATCGGGGTCGTCGAGGAACTCGTACCGCAGCAGCTCCCAGCCGTGGTTGGCGAAGTCCAGCACCGCCTGACAGTCGTACGCCGCGGACGCCTGCGGACTGATGCTCCGCGCCCCGCCGCTTCGCGCCGACTCCGGCTGGCCCAGGGTGTTGGTGTAGCCCCACTCGGAGAACTTGATGGGGTAGTCGTCGCCGAACGCGTCGTACACCCAGCCCACACGCTCCTCACGCTTGTGGTCCGGGGTGGAGGCGCCCGGGTAGCTGTGCACGGAGCACACGTCCATGTAGTCGGCCACCCCGGCGTCCGCGAGCTGCCGCCAGTGCTCACCGTCGGAGTTCGCGAGCCGCACGTCGTGCATGGACGGGCCGAGCAGCTCGACGTGGTCGAGCTCTGGGTGAGACCGGACCGCGTCGTGGATCCACCGCTGGAGCTCCAGGCACGGCTCCACCCAGCCGTCGCCCTTGTTCGGCTCGTTGACGCCCTCCACCCAGCCGATCACATCCGGGTTGTCGGCCGCCATGTGCGCGATCCGCTGCTCGATCTCGGCCTGGGTGCTGTCTACCGTGGCCACCGTCGCGTTCCAACGCACGCCGTGCTTGCGGGCACCGGCGACCGCGTCGTCGAAGGTCGGCAGGTCCGGCACGTACATCGAGCGCATCTGAGCCACCGCCATCTGCCCGTATCGCTCCATGATCGCGTCCTGGTGCTGGTAGACGCGTGACTGGAAGTGGACGTGCTGGCACACCCCGTAGCCCTCGTGCACCGCCTGCGACGCCAATGGCTGCACGCGCACCGGACCCCGGTCCCGCATCAGCCACGGGACGAGGACTGCGCCGCCGACCGCCAGCGGGGCAGCGACGAGCAGCGCGCGTCGGCTCACTCCCCCGACGCGCCGGGTCGCCTGCTCGTCCGCGAGATCTCCCACCAGTGCCTCCCCTGCCCCGAAGTCTGACGGGTGCGACCAAGGCCCCGCCACCGGACCTCCCTGACTGGCCGGACCGACTGGCCGGGCTGGTCGCCGGGGGTGCCGGAATCAGACGTCGTCGTTGAGGCGCAGCGTCTGCAGCCGCCGCCCGGCGTACGCCGTGGCGCCGATCGAGACGACGAGCAGCAGCACCACGCCGGTGGTGAAGCCGACCGCGGAGCTGATGCCGAGCCGGTAGGCGCCGACGCCGAAGACCTGCTCCACGACCGCCAGGGACCACTGCTGGATGCTCAGTGCCTGGGCGCCGGGGACCAGGCCACCGATCAGCGACTCCCAGATCAGGGCGTAGATCAGACCGATCACGACGGCGTTCTTGGTGACCACCGACAACATCAGGAAGAAGGCGCAGTAGGCGACTCCCGCGGCGAAGGCGCCGACCGCGAACGAGATCGCGACCGAGCCCAGCTCACCGGTCAGCACCACGCCGCAGATCGCGATCGGGAGGACGCCGAACGCCGTGATGACGCCGAGCGCGACCAGCAGCTTGGTGAGCACGATGGAGTAGCGGTTGAGCGGCTTGGCGAGCAGGTAGACGATCGAGCCCTCGTCGATCTCGGGTCCGATCGAGCCGGTGCCGGCGATCAGGCCGAGCAGGGGCATCATGATCGCGATCCCGAACGAGCCGAGCAGGTCCGCGGAGAGTCCGCGATCGAGCTCCTCGGCGATCCCGGCGTCGAGCCCGGCGAGCACGCGGGCCAGGGTGCAGAGCCCCAGCAGCGCGAGCGGGAGCAGCATCAGCAGCAGCGTGCGCTTGCGCCCCAGCAGGCTTCTGGCCGTGAGCCGGGCGATGGTCGGGTTGATCACGTCGGTCACTGACTCATCCTCATCGGGCCACCAGGTAGGAGAAGACGGACTCGAGCGACTCGTCGGCCGGATGGACCTCGAGCAGCCGGATGTCGTGGCGCGCAGCGACCTGCGGCAGCGCGTGCACGAATGCCGAGAAGTCGGTGGCCTGCACGAACACCGCGGTGCCGTCGGCGCCGTCGGCGATCAGCTCGACACCGGACGTGCTCGGCTCCGCGATCACCGCCGATGCCAGCGCGCGGTTGTCGGAGGAGCGGATCGTGTACTGGTGCGGCCGCTGCGTCATGAGTCGACGGATCTCGCGGAAGTCGCCCGAGGCGGCGTGGCGCCCGGCCACCATGACCTCGATCCGGCCGGCGATCTGCTCGACCTCCTCGAGGATGTGGGAGCTGAAGAGGATGGTGCGGCCCTCGTCGCCGAGCTGGTGGAGCAGGTCCATGAGGTGCAGCCGCTGCCGCGGGTCCATGCCGTTGAACGGCTCGTCGAGCAGCAGCACGGTCGGGTCGTGGACGATCGCGGTCGCCATCTTGATCCGCTGCTTCATGCCCTTGGAGTAGGTGCGGATGTCACGGTCCTGGGCGTCGGCCATCTCCACCGTGGCGATGGCGCGACGTGCCGCCACGTCCGGCTCGGGCAGCTTGTGGAGCTTGGCGTTCGCCAGGACGAAGGCCCAGCCGGTGACGGCGTCGTACATCTCCTCGCGCTCGGGAACCAGTCCGACCTCGCGGTAGATCTCGGGGTCGCGGAAGAGGGGCCGGTCGTCGAGCGTGACCGTGCCGGCGGACGGCGCCAGGAACCCCGCCATCATGTTGATCAGCGTCGACTTGCCCGCACCGTTGGGCCCGAGCAGGCCGGTCACGCCGGGACCGAGCTGCATCGTGACGTCGTTGACGGCGACCACGTTGCCGTACCAGCGCGAGACCTGGGTCAGGTCCAGGGTGCTCATGACAGGGCCTTCCGGTACCGGGCCACCAGGGCGACGTAGCAGACGACGACGATCGCGATCGTCACCAGGCAGTACACGAACGCCATCACCGCGCCGGCGGGCGGCGTGCCCATGACGGAGTCGCCGCGGAACACGGTGGTCACCACGCCGTCGACCAGTGAGAACGGCGAGATCAACCCGGCGTAGCCGGCGAAGGTGTTGTTGCCGAACTCCTCGGCGAGGCCGCGGACCGTCGCCTGGATGCCCGACAGCACCAGCAGCACCCCGACCACTGCCGCGACTCCCAGCCCCCGGCGCGGCGTCATGGCGGCGACCAGGAGGCCGATCCCGGCGAGCACGAGGGAGAGCACGGCCGCACCGGCCAGCGAGCGCAGGTAGTCGGGCAGCTGTTCGGAGAGCGGAAGCTCGGCCAGCAGTGCCCCGGCCAGCAGCAGCGTGAGGGGCAGCGCGGTGATGACGAACAGCGCACTCGCCATCCCGGCGTACTTGGCCTGCACGTACTGCTGACGACTCAACGGCCGCGAGAAGTAGAGCGGGGCGATCCGGAACCGCAGATCGCGGGACATCGCGGCCGGCGCCTGCGAGCCGAGGAACACCGCGACCGCGACCTGGAAGGAGAAGACGTACTCCGTGTATCCGACCGGCAGCGTCTCGAGCCCGAAGTAGCTGGTCACGATGCCCATCACCAGGGATGGGAGCACCAGCACCGCCAGCAGCAGGAACGGCATCACCTTCGAGCGGGCCGAGCGCCCCAGTCCGAAGCCACCGCGCAGCGTGTCGACGAAGAGCGAGCGTTGGATGTACGACGTACCCAGCCGCGGCCCGTCGTAGTGCCGGTAGCCGATGTCGTGGATCGCGCCGGTAGGTGCGGTCTGCTGGTCAGACATGGGCCGCGCTCCCCTCGGTGAAGATCTCGGTCATCCGGTGCCGCTGCCGCTCCATCCGCACCAGCCCGAGACCGAGCTCGGCGACTGCGTCGCGCACTGCGTCGTACGTCGAGGCGTCGGCCACGTCGACGTGCAGCAGTCCCCCGTGCAGCTGCACGCCGACGCCTCGGTCTCCCAGCCGGGCGACGAGCGCGGCCGGGTCGCCGTCCACCTCGACCGCCACGACCGGCGTCTGCTCGGTGACCGACGCGGTGGTCGAGTGCCGAAGCAGCCGGCCGCCGTCGATCACGACGATTCCGTCGGACACGCGCTCCAGCTCGCCGAGCAGGTGTGAGGTCACGATGACCGAGATCCCGAACTCGGTGCCGATCCGATGGATCAGGTCGAGCATGTCGTCGCGGCCGGCCGGGTCGAGCCCGTTGGTCGGCTCGTCGAGCATCACCAGTCCTGGGTCGTGGACCAGCGCCTGGGCCAGCTTCACCCGCTGCCGCATGCCGGTGGAGTAGCCGCCCATCGGCCGGTAGCGCTCCTCGTAGAGGCCGACGTGGCGCAGGATGTCGGCGGTCCGCTCCCGTGCGGCGGTCTGCGGCAGCCCGGACATCCGAGCCATGTGCACGACGAACTCCGTCGCCGAGACGTCCGGCGGCAGGCAGTCGTGCTCGGGCATGTAGCCGACCAGCTCACGGATCGCCGGGCCGTCGCTGCGGACGTCGAGATCGAGCACCTGCGCCGACCCCTCGGTGGCCGGGATCAGCCCGAGCAGGATCTTGAGCAGGGTCGACTTGCCTGCGCCGTTCGCGCCCACGAGCCCGGTGATGCCGGGCTCGACGTCGACCGACAGCGACTCCAGCGCCGTGACGCGCCCGAACCGCTTCGTCAGGTCCTGCGTCTTGATCACGAGGTCACCGTGCCATGGATCGGAGTCGTGGCACATGTGCGACCGGCCGGTTCGGGGAGATCTCCTGGGCGTCCCTGAGGCCGCCCTCTCGGTGCCCGGGTCACTCCTCGACCCACTCGAGCAGGTCGCCGGGCTGACAGTCGAGCACCCGGCACATGTTCTCCAGCGTGCTGAACCGCACCGCCTTCGCGCGACCGTTCTTGAGCACCGCGACGTTGGCGGGGGTGAGGCCGACCTGCTCCGCGAACTCCCCCACGCTCAGCTTGCGCTTGGCGAGCTCGACGTCGATCCGGACGACGATCGGCACTCAGATCACCCCCTCCAGGTCCGTGTGCAGGGTGGTCGCCTTACGCAGCAGGGCACGCATCACGAGCAGGATCAGGATGAAGACCGCGCCGGCGAGCAACATGATGGCCAGCATCAGCGGCATCCCGGGGTCGTCGGCGTCGAGCACGATCGCCAGCGACAGGGCCGCCCAGGCGAGCCAGCCGACCCCGAGTGCGGCGATCATGCCGTCGACCCATCGCAGCGCGTCGTCGCTGAAGATCCGGTCCTGCTGGACCATGCCGAGCAGCATCCAGGTGCACACGATCACGACCTGGGCGCCCACGAGCTCCAGCTCCAGGACTCCGAGGAGCACCCAGCGACGCCACTCCAGGTCCGGGTTGACCTCGGCGCGGTAGTCCAGCGTTCCCGGCACGCTCAAGAACTGCAGCACCAGGACCGCCACGAAGGCCGTCACCAACAGCACTCGCAGCAGCAGCACCACCTGTCGCGTCGTCAGCATGCACCGACTATCGGCCATTACCTATCGATTGTCAATCGATATCTGTCGTGTCTCGTGACCCTCGTCGCCCAGAGATCTGGAGCACCTCGGGACGTCATCCGAACCGGCTCCGGAGCGCACGATTCGAATGACGTCCCGCGCCCCCGAGGCGCCCGAGGCGCGCGAGAGGTGAGCGATCGGGTCAGCTGACCTTCGCGTGCACGGTCGGGAACTGGTAGACCACCGCGCCGGTGCCCTCCGGCTCGACGTCCAGCCCGGTCACACCGCGGTCCAGGCGTCGCATGACGACGACCAGCGGGATCGCGGCGAGCATGGCGTAGCCCCAGACGACGACCGCCACGGCGGTCGCGAGCGAGCTGTCGGACACCCAGGCCCACCGGGTGGCGAGCAGCAGCCCGGCGGCCATCACCGACAGGACGGCGGCGGTCACGACGCGGATCGAGTGCGAGGTGTGCGTCACGGCAGCGGCCTCGGCCGAGGCTTGATCGTGGCTCATAGGGGGCTCCCTACGACGGGGGGTCGGACGGGGGGTGTTACGGGTGGGGACACCGTAGTCCCTATCACACGCCTTGTCCGTGCAAACGCGAAGGAATTTCCCTTCTCGCCGAGGGCGGTCGCTCAGCGAACCCGGAACGTCACCCAGGTCGACTTGAGGCCCAGCGCGGAGCGCATCGCGTCGCCGGAGACGGTCACCCGGTCTCTCGAGCCGACGAGGCGCAGCCGGTCGACCCGTCCGCCCCACTGACCGTTGCCGTCGCGAGACACCACGACGATCCGTCGCAGGTTGCTCAGGGACGGGAACGCCGACTCGAGGCGCCGGTCGGTCACGGTGAGCTTCCAGTCGTGGTTCGGGTTGCCCGACCAGCCGTCGTACGGGTCCGCCTTCGCAGGCAGGTACGTGACCCCACCGGCGACGGTCCAGCCACCGCTGCTGGAGCCGAACTGGGTGAACGCCGGCTCACCGCCGTGCTGCAGGACCCGCCGCTTTGTCGCCGCGATCGCGGCGTCGGAGTTCGGGTGCTCGGCTGCGGCGCCGCCGTACACCTGGCAGGACCAGGTGTCGCAGATGTCGTAAGCGGCCGATCGGGGATGGGCGCGTTCGTACGCCGCATAGGTGCGAGCCGCCACGGCCTGAGCCCGTACGGCTGCCCGGCTCCACAAGGCGGGGATCTCCAGCGGGACCACGCCGCGCAGGTAGGCCTCGAGCGGCAGGACGTTCACGGTGACCAGACCACTGCTGCCGGGTGGCTGGACGGCGGTCAGCCGGCCTCGGTAGGGCCGGTCACCGGTCGGCGTCACCAGCGTCATCGGTTCGCCGCCCGCCAAAAAGGTCCCACGTCCCTCCAGCACCCGCCAGCGCCGCCACCGCTGGCGCAGGAAGCTCACGCGGAACGTCCCCTTCGCCCGGATCACCCGCCACCGGGTGGCACCGTTGTCGGGCAGCGCGTCGGTCGTGCCGGCTCCCTCGTCGCGGATCTGCAGGCCGCTGCGGGCGCGGACGATCAGGTCGTCGGTGGTGTCGGCGGTCAGCAGCACCCTGATCCGGCCGCGCGCGCGACCCCACGATGTGCCCGGGTAGTAGAACGACGCGATCTGCCGGTAGCCCAGGCCCTGCCGCGCGGCACCCTCGGCGCCGTACTGCGACATCCCCCGACCGTGCCCGTAGCCGTGCCCCTTGATCGTGATCGACGCGCTCTTCGGCACATCCCAACGCTGCGCGGCGGCCGCGGGCGCGGCCGACAGCGGGGTCAGGGCCAGAGCGACGGCGACGGCGCAGCCGGATGCCAGGAGGGAGCGCACCCGCCGATGGTAGGTCGTCAGCGCACCTGGGTGATGGTGAACAGGGTGGACGGCAGACCCCAGTCGCGGCGGAAGTCCTCGCCAGTGATGGTGTCGGTGAAGCCCGACTCAGCCGTGACCCGGACCTGGAGGACCCGGCCGCCGCGCGGGCCGAGCCCGTCACGCTCCTCGATCGCGATCGAGGCGAGGTCGTCGTAGTCGTACTCCGCCTCCATCTGCTGCGAGGTGACCTGCACGGTCCAGCCGTAGTAGTCGGCCGAGGTTCCTTCGTAGGGATCCTTCTTGGCCGGCAGGTACGGCTTGCCGCCGGACACGGTGTGGCCACCGTTGCTGGCCGAGTACTCCGTGAAGGCCGGTTTGCGGCGGAAGGTGAGGATCTCGCGTGCGGTGGCCCACACCGCCTTGTCCGAGGTCGAGTACTCCGCCGACGCCCCGCCGTACACCTGGCACAGCGCGGTGTCGCAGATGTCGTAGGCCCGGTCGAGCGGTCGGTTGCGGCGCCACGCGGCGTACGTGCGTGAGGCGACGGCCTGAGCGCGCAGCGCGTGCTGCGGCCAGGTGGAGGCTCGCATCTCGGACGGCACGACCCCGCGCAGGTACTGCTCGAGAGGGAGCACGTTGACGGTGACCCGATCTCCGGAGTCGTCGACCGCCGACCGGAGCGATCCGCGGTAGCGGACCTTCCCGCGCGGCGTGAACAGGGTCAGCGGTCGGCCGCCGGCCGCGAGCTGCACGTTGCCGCGCACCGTCTTCCAGGCCCGCCAGCGCCCGTTGAAGTACGCGACCTGGTTGACCCCGGTCGGCTTGCGGGTGACACGCCAGCGGGTGGCGCGGCGCGCGTCGGCGTGCCACGTCCGGCCCGAGCGAAGGCTGCGCACCGTCAGCCTGCGGTGGTGACCGACGACCAGGTTGTTGTCGTCGTCGCGTGTGACCGCGACCTCGATCGAGCCCTTCGCCTGCTTCCAGCGGGTCTTCGGGTAGTACGTCTTGAGGATGGCGCCGTACCCCACGCCCTTGCGCGCGGCGGAGTAGGCGCCGTACTGGGACATGCCTCGACCATGACCGCTGCCGTCACCCGTGATGGTGACGGTGGCGTCGTCCGGCACGTCGTACGCGTCGTCGGCCGAGGCCGGCCCGGCGGGTGCCATGACGAGCAGGGCGGCGACAGTGAGCGCGGTGAAGCGGATCCCCCGAGACATGTGGGACATCCTCACACGCTGGGCAAACCCCCGACATCGGGGCCATCCGGTTCTGGAACGGACTGGACCGATTCTCGGGCGAACAGGAACGTCGTTGTGTCACGCGCCGTGACACGACGACGTCATCGGGGTGGCGAGATTCGGACCGCGCCGTATCAGAACCGTCGTCAGACCCGATGCAACCGGCGCGCTGCCTCGGCGATCGACCCGGTCATCGACGGGTAGACCGTGAACACCTGGGCCAGCTGGTCGGCCGTCAGCGACTCGGCGACCGCGATCGAGACCGGGTGGATCAGCTCGCTCGCGCGAGGAGCGACCACGACGCCGCCGACGACGATGCCGGCGCCGGGCCGGCAGAAGAGCTTCACGAAGCCGTCGTGGACGCCCTGCATCTTGGCGCGGGGGTTGCCCGACAGCGGCAGCATCACGACCTCGGCGTCGATCTCGCCGGCGTCGACCGCCTGCTGTGACCAGCCGACCGTCGCGATCTCGGGCGCGGTGAAGACGTTGGAGGACACCTTGCGCAGGTCGAGCGGGTGCACGGCGTCACCGAGGAAGTGCCACATCGCGATTCGCCCCTGCATCGCGGCGACCGAGGCGAGCATCAGCACGCCGGTGCAGTCCCCGGCGGCGTAGACACCCCGGGCCGAGGTGCGGGAGACCCGGTCGACGCTGATGAACCCGCCCTCGTTGAGATTGACCCCGGCCTCCTCGAGGCCGAGGTCGCCGGTGTTCGGGATCGAACCGAGCGCCAGGATGCAGTGGGAGCCTTGCACGCTGCGACCATCGGTGAGGGTGACGGTGACCAGGTCGCCGTCGCGCGACACGGACTCCATCCGGGACTTCGACAGCACGTTCATCCCGCGCCGGGTGAGGACCTCCTCGAGCACGGCTGCGGCGTCGGCGTCCTCGCCCGGCAGCACCCGGTCCCGCGAGGAGACCAGCGTGACCTCGATGCCGAGCGCGAGGTACGCGGAGGCGAACTCCGCACCGGTGACCCCCGACCCGACGACGACCAGGTGCTCGGGCACGTCGGTGAGGTCGTAGACCTGCTCCCAGGTGAGGATCCGCTCACCGTCGGGCTGGGCGCCCGCCAGGGTGCGGGGCGAGGCGCCGGTCGCCACCAGCACGGCATCCGCCCGCAGCAGCTTCTCACCACCGGACGCGAGCTCGACCTCGACCGAGTCGGGGCCCGCCAGCGTGCCGTGGCCGCATAGCAGGGTCACGCCGTCGCGCTCGAGCCTGGCCTGGATGTCGCTCGACTGGTCGGTCGCGAGCTGCTTGACCCGCTCGTTGACCCGGGCCAGGTCGACGTTGACGGTGGTGGCCGCGTCCCCCTCCTGGTCCTCGAAGCGCACGCCGAGCTCGGAGGCCTCACGCAGCTCGGTCATCACCTCGGCCGTCGCGATCAGGGTTTTGCTCGGCACGCAGTCGGTGAGGACCGCCGAACCGCCGACGCCGTCGGAGTAGACGAGTGTGACATCGGCTCCGAGCTGGGCGGCCACGTGGGCGGCCTCGTAGCCGCCGGGACCGGCCCCGATGATGACGACGCGCTCGGTCACGTGGAACTCTTCGGCGTCACAGGTTGATCATGTGGCCGGCGATCCCGTGGATCGCCTCCTTGACCGCCTCGGTCAGGGTCGGGTGGGCGAACACGTTGCGCCCGACCTCGTCGGCGGTCAGGTCCCACTTCTGCGCCAGCGTCAGTGCGGGGAGCAGCTCGGTGACGTCGGGACCGATCATGTGCGCGCCGAGGATCTCGTTGTACTGCGCGTCGGCCACCACCTTCACGAAGCCGACTGCGTGGCCGAGGCCCATCGCCTTGCCGTTGGCCGAGAACGGGAAGGTGGCGGTCTTGACGTCGTACCCCTTCTCCTTCGCCTGGGCCTCGCTGTAGCCGAACGAGCCGATCTGGGGCTGGCAGTACGTCGCACGCGGCACCATGTCGACGTCGACCGGCATCGTCTCCGCGCCGGCGATGGTCTCGGCGGCGACGATGCCCTGCGCCTCCGCCACGTGGGCGAGCATCATCTTCCCGGTGCAGTCGCCGATGGCGTACACGTTCTCGACGTTGGTGCGGCCGTACTCGTCGGCCGCCACCGCACCGCGCTCGGTGGTCTGGACGCCGGTCGCCTCGAGCCCGTAACCCTCGATCCGCGGGGCGAAGCCGAAGGCAGCCAGCATCTTGTCGGCCTCGATCACCTGCGCCTCTCCCCCGTCAGCCGGGGATACCGTCACCCGGACGCCCGAGCCGGTGTCCTCGACGTTCTCCACCTTGGTCTTGAGGAGCACGTTGACGCCGAGCTTCTTGTAGTGCTTGAGCAGCTCCTTGGAGACGTCGGCATCCTCGGTGGGGACCATCCGGTCGAGGAACTCGACGATCGTGACGTCGACGCCGAAGTTCTTCATGACGTAGGCGAACTCGACGCCGATCGCGCCCGAGCCACCGATGACGACGCTCGACGGGAGCTCCGCGTCGAGGATCTGCTCCTCGTAGGTGACGACGTTCTGGCTGACCTGCATGCCGGGCAGCATCCGGACCGTGGCACCGGTCGCAAGGATCAGGTGGTCGAAGGTGTAGCCCGTGGTGTTGCCGTCCGCGTCCTTGACGTCGATCCCGGTGTTGCTCGTGAGCGTGCCCCACCCGTGGATCTCGGTGACCTTGTTCTTCTTCATGAGGAAGTGGACACCCTTGACGATGCGGTCACTCACCTGACGGCTGCGCGTGTGGGCGACGTCGAACCGCATCGTGGCCTCGCCCTCGATACCGAACGTCTCGCGCTCGTGGGCCAGGGTGTGGGCCAGCTCGGCGTTCTTGAGCAGTGCCTTGGACGGGATGCACCCGACGTTGAGGCACACGCCACCCCAGTACTTCTCCTCGACGACCGCGACCCGCTTGCCCAGCTGTGCGGCTCGGATCGCGGCGACGTACCCACCAGGGCCGGCACCGAGGACCAGGACATCGAAGTGGTTGTCGCTCACGGCACCACCCTAGTGACCCGGGCGTGAGGCGGGCGAATGGGGAACCGCCTCGATACCCTGCACCCCGTGACTCTCTACGCCGCCTACGGGACCAACCTGGATCCCGCCAGGATGGGCGAGCGGTGTCCCCACTCCCCGTTGCGCACCACCGGCTGGCTGACCGGCTGGCGCCTGACGTTCGGTGGCGAGGAGCACGGCTGGGACGGCGCGCTGTCGACGATCGTGGAGGACCCGATCGAGCAGGTCTTCGTGGCCGTCTACGACATCACGCGTGAGGACGAGGCCTCGCTGGACGGCTGGGAGGGTGCGGACCTCGGGTTGTACCGCAAGACCAAGGTGCGGGTGTCGACCCTGACCGGTGAGCTGCTGGTGTGGACCTACGTGCTCGACGCGTACGAAGGCGGGCTCCCCTCCGCGTCGTACCTCGGCGTGCTGGCCGATGCCGCCGAGGCCGCCGACGCCCCGGCCGACTACGTCGCGGCGCTCCGACGGCGCCCCTGCCGCTCGACGGGGCTGTGAGCTGCGGAGAGACCCGTCGTGCTCCCGGGCAGCGCCGCGAGATCCCTAGGATGCCGTGGTGACTGACACGCAGCAGCCGGCCCGTGAGGCCGCGGACACCCTGGCCCGACTCACCGGCGTCGAGCGCCACGACCTCGCCCTGGTCCTGGGCTCGGGGTGGCTGCCGGCGGTCGACGCGCTCGGCGAGGCGACCGCGGAGATCAGCACCACCGACCTGCCCGGCTTCCACGCCGCCGGCGTGGCGGGGCACAGCGGCAAGATCCGCAGCATCACCTCAGGCGACAAGCAGCTGCTGGTGTTCCTGAGCCGGACCCACTTCTACGAGGGCAAGGGTGTCGCCGCAGTCGTGCACCCGGTTCGTACGGCGGCGGCCGCCGGCTGCCGGGCGATCGTCCTCACCAACGGCTGCGGCGGTCTGAAGGAGACCTGGTCGCCCGGCACCCCGGTGCTGATCGCCGACCACATCAACCTCACGGCCACCTCCCCGATCGAGGGCGCGAACTTCGTGGACCTCACCGACCTCTACTCCAGTCGGCTCCGCGCGCTGTGCCGCGAGGTCGATCCGAGCCTCGACGAGGGGGTCTACGTCCAGTTCCCCGGGCCGCACTACGAGACCCCCGCCGAGATCGGCATGGTCCGCGCGATCGGGGGGACGCTCGTCGGCATGAGTACGACGCTCGAGGCGATCGCGGCGCGTGAAGCGGGCATGGAGGTGCTCGGCATCAGCCTGGTCACCAACCTGGCCGCCGGCATCTCCGGTGAGCCCCTCAACCACGAGGAAGTGCTCGAGGCAGGCCGGACGGCGGCCGCCCGGATGGGCGGACTGCTGGCCGAGATCGTCGGGAGGATCTGAGCCGCACGGCTACGCGAGGGCCTGGACGCCCGGCGGGTTACGCCCGCGGCTCGTGTACGACGTGGTGTCCGCCACACTCGGCTGATCCGGGCTTGACCTTGACGCAGCGTCAACCCTTCACCGTGGGGGGCATGACGCACTCACTCGCTCTCGAGATCGACGGCCTCCACAAGGCCTACGGCGACCACCCGGTGCTGCGCGGCATCGACCTGGAGGCACCGACCGGGTCCGTCGTCGCGCTGCTCGGACCCAACGGCGCCGGCAAGACCACGCTCGTCAACGTCGCCTCGACGCTGATCGGCCCCGACGCGGGCTCGGTCCGCGTGCTCGGCCACGACGTCGTCGCGGAGCCCGAACGGGTCCGGGAGCAGATCGGAATGACTGGTCAGTACTCCGCCCTGGACGGTCTGTTCACCGGCCGTGAGAACCTCCAGCTGATGGCCGACCTGGTCCACCTCTCGCGCGCCGAGGGGAGGACCAGGGTCGACGAGCTCCTCGGCCGGTTCGACCTCGGCGACGCCGCGGACCGGCCGGCGTCGACGTACTCCGGCGGCATGAGACGTCGGCTCGACGTCGCCATGACACTGCTCGCGCGGCCGCGGCTGATCTTCCTCGACGAACCGACGACCGGGCTCGACCCCCGCAGTCGCCGAGCGCTCTGGGACCTGGTGCGCGAACAGGTCGCCGAGGGCGTCACCGTCTTCCTGACGACCCAGTACCTCGACGAGGCCGACCACCTCGCCGACCGGATCGCGGTGCTCGACGACGGGCAGCTCGTCGCCAGCGGTACGTCGGAGGAGCTGAAGCGGCTGGTGCCGGGCGGCCACCTCGAGGTGCGGCTCGGGTCGGCCGGCGACCTGGCCACGGCCGCGAGCGCCCTCGGCGACGAGGCCACGGTCGACCCGGTCACGTTGACCGTCACCGTGCCGTACGACGGGCGGGTGTCCCAGGTCCGCTCGCTGCTCACTCGGATCGAGGCCGTTGACGTGGTCACGTTCGGTGTCCACACCCCCGACCTCGACGACGTGTTCCTGGCCCTCACGGGTCACGCCGCCACCACGACCGCCACGCGCACGACCACCACGAGCACGACCACCACCACCGACCGCCAGGAGGCCACCCGATGAGCACCCCACTCGACCTCGCCGTGCGCGACAGCGTCACGATGTCGCGCCGCAGCCTCCGCAGGTTGGTCCGCTACCCGTCGCTGACAGTGATCGTGGTCGGGATGCCGCTGGTCTTCCTGCTGCTGTTCGTCTTCGTCTTCGGCGAGACCCTGGGCGCGGGCCTGGGTGGCGTGGAGGGCGGACGGTCGGAGTACCTCCGCTACGTCGTTCCCGGCGTGCTCGTGATGGCATTGGCCAGCGTCGCCACCTCGACCGCGATCTCGATCGCGATGGACATGACCGAGGGGATCATCGCCCGGTTCAAGACGATGCCGATCGCGCGGGTCTCGGTGCTCAGCGGCCACGTGGTGGGCGCGCTCGTCCAGTCCGTGGTCGCATTCGGCGCCGTGCTCCTGGTGGCGATCGCCCTCGGTTACCGTACCGGCGGCTCCGCCGGTGACCTGCTCGTCGCCGCCGGGTTGGTGGTCGCGGTCTCGCTGGCCCTGACCTGGCTCAGCGTGATGCTCGGCATCGGCGCCAAGAGCGTCGAGACGGCCAGCAACAGCCCGATGATCCTGGTGCTGCTGCCGTTCCTGAGCAGCGGCTTCGTCCCCACCGAGACGCTTCCCACCGGGCTGGCCTGGTTCGCGGAGTACCAGCCGTTCACACCCGTGATCGAGGCGCTCCGCGGCGCTCTGGACGGCACCGGCGCAGGCACCGACGGCTGGGTCGCCCTGGGCTGGTGCGCCGTGGTCGGGCTCGGTGGCTACCTTGGCTCGAGGCGGATCTACGACCGTGACCCGACCACCTGACAGGAGACCGCGTGCTCACTATCAGCGAAGTCGCGCGAATGGCCGGGGTCACGGTCCGCGCCGTCCGTCACTACCACGAGCGCGGCCTGCTTCCCGAGCCCGAACGCGACCACTCCGGCTACCGACGCTACGTTCCTGACGACGTCGTGGCGCTGATCCGGATCAAGACCCTGGCCGAGGCCGGCGTACCGCTGGCCCGGGTCGGCGAGCTACTGGCCGCGGACAAGGACGAGTTCGCGGACGCGGTCGCCGAGATCGACGTCCGGCTCCAGGCCGACGTGCGCCAGCTCCAGCAACGGCGCGCGCGGGTCGCGGCGCTGGTGGGGGGCGACGGTCTGGCGCTGCCCGAGGAGGTGGTCGCCTACCTGACGCAGATGCGCGAGCTCGGCCTCTCGGAGCGGATGATCGAGCTCGAGCGGGACGGCTGGATCCTGATCTCGGCCCACGCCCCCGAGCACGTGCCACAGTGGATCGCGTCGAAGCGCGACGCGCTCTCCTACCCGGGCTACCTCGAGTTCTACCAAGCCTTCGACGAGGCCCACGACTGGCACCCCGACGACCCGCGACTGGTCCGACTGGCTGACGAGATGGCCGCCGCGTTCGCCACTCTCGACGAGGATGAGCAGGCGCAGCTGCACCAGAACGACGAGGACCAGGTCTTCGACAAGCAGGTCGCGGCCGTGCTCGACGAGCACTCGCTCGGGTCCTCGCCCGCCTGGCGTCGGCTCGCCGAGCTGCTCGACGAGCGCGGGATGCCGTGGGTCGCGCGGATCGACCGGGAGGACTAGGAGACGTCTCCCGACGGGTCGGCCCGCACGTACGCTGCCAGTCCGTCGCGGCACCCGGCCATCATCTTGTCGTGGTTCCAGGCGAGCGGTCGGCGGAGCGCGACCGACAGCAGGCCGAGCAGCCGGCCGGTCACGAGCACGTCCTGCTCGTAGTCCAGCCGGGTCATGTCCCCGTCAGGGTGCAGCCGCCAGCGGGCGGTCCCCTCCAGGTCGCCTGACAGGATCGTCTCGAGCCCCAGCGGTTCCCGTCGGATGGCCGTGAGCAGGAGGTCGATGTCGTAGGGCAGCACCGAGCGGCAGACCACCCGGGCGTTGTCGTCGTCGATCTTGGCGACCGCGCGGATCTGGGGCCACCAGTCCGGGTAGTGCTCGAGGTCCGCGAGCACCTGCTGCACCCGATCGGCTGGCGCGGGGACCACCCAGTGGTGGCTGAACGTGTAGCGGCGACTCATGAGATGTCCAGCCGTTGCCGCAGCTGCTCCAGCGCCCGGGCAGCCGCCTTCCGGACGGCGGGGTCCGGGTCGTCCACCGCGTCCGCCACGACGTCGACGTGCTCGGTGTCCCCAGCCACCGCCAGGGCGCGCATCGCGGCGGCGCGCACCCGTGGCAGCTCGTGGTCGGCGAGGGCCGCGGCCCCGTCTCCGGCGCCGGCGACCTCGTGCCGGGCGGTGACCTTGAGGCACATCTCCGCGGGGCGCCAGTGCTCGTCGGACAGTCCGGCCACGACCGCCCCGGTCGCTGCGTCGTCCCAGACGTGGAGCAGCCCACGAGCACCCCACGTCCGCAACCAGTAGTCGTGCCAGCTCTGCTCGTCGCGCACCGGCTCCCCCTCCGACCAGTCGTGGCCCGTGAGCCCCGGCAGAGCCTCGAGGTGGTCCTCGCGCGGAGCACCCTCCATCAGCGCCACGCACACGCGCGTGAACTCAGGCCGACCCAGCCGCGCAGCCAGCTCCTCGATCAGCTCCCCCACCGGTCGGTCACCCATGCGCTCCATGATGGCGGGGTCTACGGTGACGTGCCATGAGTCATGCCGAGACGACCTCCCTGCTCGACCGCGCCCGGGCCTGGCTCGCGGACGATCCCGACCCCGAGACGCGGGCCGAGCTGGAGCGGGTCATCGCGGACGTCGAGGCGGGCGGTGACCTCGCGGACCTGGCCGACCGGTTCGACGGCACGCTCGAGTTCGGCACCGCGGGACTCCGCGGCGAGCTCGGAGCCGGCTCCAACCGGATGAACCGGGTCGTCGTGCTGCGCGCGGCCGCGGGCCTGGCGGCGTACCTCGCGGCGGAGGGAGCGCGTTCGGGCAGCCCGGTCGTCATCGGGTACGACGCACGCCACAACTCCGACGTGTTCGCACGCGACACCGCGGAGGTGATGACGGGGGCCGGCTTCTCTGCGCTGATCCTGCCCCGGCCGCTGCCCACGCCGATCCTGGCGTTCGCGATCCGCGAGCTCGGCTGCGTGGCGGGCGTGATGGTGACCGCCAGTCACAACCCCCCGAGGGACAACGGCTACAAGGTCTACCTCGGCGACGGCAGCCAGATCGTCCCGCCTGCGGACGCCGACATCGCCGCCCGGATCGCCGCGATCGGTGCGGTCGCCGACATCCCACGCGGCCGCAGCGGCAGGGTGCTGGGTGACGAGATCGTGGACCGCTACCTCGACACCGTGGCCGACCTCGCCGTCGACGGGCCGCGCGACCTGCGCACCGTCTACACGCCGCTCCACGGAGTCGGCGGCACCTCCGTGCTGCAGGTGCTGGAGACGGCCGGGTTCGCAGCACCGGCGGTCGTCGAGCAACAGGAGCACCCCGACCCGGAGTTCCCGACGGTGGCGTTCCCGAACCCCGAGGAACCGGGCGCGATGGACCTTGCGATGGCGCTCGCGGAGAAGATCGATGCCGACCTGGTCGTGGCGAACGACCCGGACGCGGACCGGTGTGCCGCGGCGGTCCCCGGCCCGCATGGCTGGCGGATGCTGCGCGGTGACGAGGTCGGTGCGTTGCTGGCGCACCACCTGTTGTCGTCAGGGAAGCAGGGCACCTACGCCGCGTCGATCGTGTCGTCCTCGCTGCTCGGAAAGCAGGCGGCCGCCTTCGGCCAGCCGTACGCCGAGACCCTCACCGGCTTCAAGTGGATCAGCCGGGTCGAGGGGCTCGCGTTCGGCTACGAGGAGGCGCTGGGGTACTGCGTCGACCCCGAGCACGTGAAGGACAAGGACGGCGTCTCGGCACTGCTGCTCCTGTGCGAGCTCGCCGCGAAGGCGAAGGCCGAAGGTCGGGGGCTGGTCGACATCCTCGACGACCTGGCCCACGCGCACGGGCTGCACGCGACCGACCAGCTGTCGGTGCGGGTGACCGACCTGTCCGAGATCGCCCGTGCCATGGAGACCCTGCGACGTACGCCCCCGACGAGCCTGGGCGGCCTGGCCGTCGAGTCGGCGGAGGACCTCGCCGACGGCAGCGCCGAGCTGCCGCCCACGGACGGGCTGCGCTACCGGCTCGCCCACGGAGCCCGGGTGGTCG
>NZ_DASUTK010000235.1:0-55250 GCF_036374615.1 Nocardioides sp. | reverse complement strand
ATGCCTCTACCCAAGCAGCCACCACTGACAACCGGGGTGCCGGAATCCCCTTATTCCACAGGGGTTTCCGCGCATCTTCGCGAACCCTTTCGAGGCTGACTTTGGCGACCCATGCCCGGGGGTTTCGAGGCTCGGGCCTGGACGGCCCTCGCACCTCAACCACCGGGCCCACTACCTCGACCTCCGGGGCCGACTATCTCAACCTCCGTAGGCGTTGCTCGTCGCGGTTGTCGAGGGGCACGACGGGCGTAGCGTCGATGACAGACCCCCTCTCCTGATGGAGAGCCCACCGGCACCTTCATCCGCTGTCTGCGGTGCGGTTACGAGGACCACGAAGCGGGGACAGTTGCCCGCGGTGCCGGCGGGGCCCTCTGAGAGTCGCGGCACCGAGCCGCCGGAGCGGTCACCCGTCGGACGGGGACCGCCACTCACGCCTGAGCAAGCCGTAGACCCACGAGTCCGACACGTCGCCGTTCACGATGCAGTCCTCCCGCAGCGTGCCCTCACGTACGAAGCCGAGCTTCTCGAGTACGCGGGCGGAGGCCGCGTTGCGGGTGTCCGTCTCAGCCTGGACGCGGTTCAGGTCCAACGAGTCGAACGCCCAGCCCAGCAGCGCGGCGGCGGCCTCCGTCGCGTAGCCGTGACCCCACGCCGCCTCGCCGTAGACGTAGCCCAGCGAGGCGCTGCGGTAGTCCGGGTTCCACGAGCTCAGGCCGCACCAGCCGAGGAACGCGCCGTCCGACCGGCGCTCCACGGCCAGTCGCGCGCCCGTCCCCTCCGACGCCATCTGCCGGCACCGCTCGATGAACCCGTCAGCCCGGGAACGCTCAACCCACGGTGGCGAGTCCCAGTAGCGCAGGACGTACGCATTGCTCTGCAGCGCGAACAGGTTGTCGGCGTCCGAGTCCTCGAAGGGCCGCAGGAGCAGCCGAGCGGTCTGCAGCGTGGGAGTCGGCAGCGGCATGGGCGTCAGTCAACCAGGCAGGTACGCGGCGACACCCTCAGAGAAGCAGCCCGAGGCCGAGGCTGGTCAGGCTGACCGCGAGCAGCGCGGCGCCGAGGAAGACCATGACGATGAAGCCGTTCGGCTGAGTACGCCCCTTGCCCATCGAGCTGAAGAAGAAGCCCCCGGGCATCAGCAGCGCGGCGACGGCGACGCCGCTGCGCGCCAGCCAACCGAGCACCCCGTCGAGCCCGGTCGCGTCGACGTACGGCTGGCACACCAGGGCCAGCACGAGCAGCACGCCGGCGTGGGCGTGCCCGGCACGTGCGAACGACATCTGGAAGGGGGTCACCTGATCCTTCCCTCGCACCAGACGCATCAGGTACAGGCCACCGGACTCCACGGTGACCAGGGCGAGAAACAGGATCCCCGCAAGCACCTGCGACTCGCTGGACAAGAGTTCCACGATTCATTCTCCTTTGGATAGCGCGAGTACCCAGTATTGGCGAGTAGCACTATCCAATGTCAAACTCTTTGCATGTGGATGTCCGAGCTGGCCGCCCGGTCCGGCGTGCCGGTACCGACCGTGAAGTACTACCTCCGCGAGGGTTTGTTGCCGCCGGGTGAGGCGACCGGCGCCACCCGCGCCATCTACTCCGAGGATCACGTACGCCGGCTCCGGCTGATCCGCGCGCTGGTCGAGGTCGGCGGGCTACGACTGGCCGACGTCAATCGAGTGCTGGCGGCCGTCGACGACTCCGGCACCCCGCTTCACGAGGTCCTCGGCGTCGCCCAGTCGGCCATCTCGCCGGTCGGCCCCTCCCCGAGCGCCCGTTCCCTGGAGCGAGTGGATGCCCTGATCCGTCGACGCCGCTGGCGGGTCGCCCCGGACAGCGTCAACCGCACGGTCCTGGCCCGGGCGCTGGATGCGCTGGACGACGCCGACGACGCACTTCCCGACGATGCCCTCAGCGGCTACGCCGAGACGGTCAGCGGGCTCGCCGAGGTGGAGGTGCCCACGATCGACACGACCTCGAGCGAGACCGCGGTTCGACAGACGGTGCTGCGCACGGTTCTGATCGAGCCGGTGCTGCTGGCGCTCCGCCGGATGGCGCACGAGCACGTCTCGTCCCGGGCTCTGCGCCGCCGACGCTGACCGGGTGCGGCGTGAGTTGAGGCGACGACGACCGCGCCGAAGGCTGTGTGACGCCTGCCCATCACGTCCGTAGCCGCGACACGTCGGCAGCGGCACGGCTCGGGAGCTCGCGCAGTGCGGCCCACGCAGGGACCAGCCCGATGGCGGTCGTCACGACGAACAGCCAGACGGCGCCCGCGGTGGCCCACACCGTCGTGGGATCCGCGCGGTACCCCATCCACTGGTCGACGGCGACGCCGAGGCCCTCGATCACCCAGAAGACCAGTCCCCCGGCCACCAGCACCCACCGATCCCGGCGCGCAGTGGCCACGCTGTAGGCGAGCCACCCCATCACGGGCAGCCAGAACGCCAGGTCCTGCACGTACACGGGGTTGGTGGTCAGTCCGCTCCCCGCGAGGAACGACATCGGGTCGTCCGCGATCACGGCGGCAGCGACTCCGCGGAGCCACAGGAGACCGTTCAGCACGACGACCACCGCGATGTAGACGGCGATCCACCGGGGGCATCGGCCAGCGGTGAGATGGCGACCCGCACGTGCCGCGTGGACCCCCAGGCCGGCCAGCAGGAAGATGCTCAGCGAGAGCATGGCGACGTACAGCGGGAACAGCCGGTTGAACGGCGTGGCGATACAGAACATCACGGCGTTGTAGGTGAGGTAGCCGGCGACCCCCACCCACACGGCCAGCGCCCGCGTCGAGCCCCGGTGTGCGGAGCGCGTCGACCCGGCGAGGACGGGCAACGCCACGAACAGCACGACCAGTGCAGTGCCGCGCGCCGAACCGTTCATGACCGGAGTCCCGACCAGGACATCAGGAACGAAGGCCGTGAGGGCTGCGGCGGCTGCGGACACGATGCCCAGGAGCACGGCCAGCCGGCGCAGGTACGTCGGTGGCGCGGTGCTGCCCAGCGCCGGGCGCTCCACCGTCGTCATGGCATCCATCTCGTCCTCCGATCCACCCGGGGAAGGCTCCAGGACCATCTCCATGGTTCCTCCACTCGCCGCAGGCGGGCAGGGCCATTGGACCCATGGATCGGGACCACGAAGCCGTCACCCGCCAGCTCGGCGGCACTGACGACGGCGCGTGACGACTGGTCCACCCGTAGCGGATGAGGACGTGGACCGTGGGGAGGCCGAGAGTGGGAACCCCACAGACAAGGAGCTCCTCGCATGTCAGACGAGAACCAGAACCCCGACCTCGGAATGAGAGCCGCCGCCGTCTCTGACGGCGCCTACACCCTCCTCGTCGCGGACTTCAGCGACACCAGCACGGCTTGGGAAGCGTATGAGACCCTCAAGTCCGTCGAGGATGGCCGCACCGTCGAGATCGAAGGCGTGATCGTGGTCAACCGCTCAGCTGAGGGCAAGCTGGAGGTACAGAAGGCGACCGACCACAGCACGAAGTCCGGTCTCAAGTGGGGCGTGGTCGGTGGCATCGCGCTCGGTGTGATCTTCCCGCCGTCGATCCTCGGGAGCGCCGCCGTGACCGGCTCCGTCGGCGCTCTCGCCGGCAAGCTGCGTCAGCGCCATCATCACGGCGAGCTCGAAGACCAGCTCCAGGACGCCATCCCGCCCGGCCACTCCGGCCTGGTGGCCCTGGTCTCCGACCCCGGCGAGGTGAAGATCCGGCGGGCACTCGAACGGGCCGACGCCATCGTCGAGTCCGCCATCAACAAGGTCGAGGCCGACGACATCAAGGCAGCCGCCAAGGAAGCGCAGCAGGACAACGCCTGACCCCGAGAGGCGTGAACCCGCGGGGGCCACCATGACAGACCTCACCATGAACGAGACCCTCCCGTTCGACGAGGAGACGACGCCCCCACGCGTGTCAACCGGCGAGCTCCCGAGGCGCGCGGAGATCCGACAGCTGGTCACCGATGCCTACGCCCGATACCGCGACAACGACAGTGGCACCGTCGCGGACTACATCCCCGTGCTGGCCCAGGCATCGCCGGACCTGTTCGGGATAGCCGTGGTCGGACCTCGAGGCCGATCCTTCGAGATCGGGGACATCGGTGCCAGGTTCTCGATACAAAGCGTCTCCAAGCCGTTCGTGTTCGCTCTGGTGTGCGATGCACTCGGGTACGAAGCGGCCCGGTTGCGGCTCGGCGTCAATTCCACCGGGCTGCCGTTCGACTCGCTCATGGCCGTCGAGCTCAACGTCGACCGGACGATGAACCCGCTGGTCAACGCCGGCGCCATCGCCACCACCAGTCTCGCGACGGGGGCCACGCGTGACGAGAAGTGGGAGTCGATTCGGGAAGGCCTGTCGCTGTTCGCAGGCCGCGAGCTCACCGTCGACGAGGAGGTCTACGCATCCGAGTCGGCCACCAACTTGCGCAACCAGGGCATTGCCCATCTGCTCAAGAGCTACGGACGCCTGTACTTCGACCCTGACGAGGCTACCGACATCTACACCCGCCAGTGCTCACTGGACGTGACGGTCCACGACCTCGCCGTGATGGCGGCGACGCTGGCGAACGGCGGAGTGAACCCGATCACCCGCCGCACGGTGGTCAGGCCTGGCGTGTGCCGGCGGGTGCTGGCCGTGATGGCCAGCGCAGGACTCTACGAGCTCTCGGGCGACTGGCTCTACCAGATAGGGGTTCCGGGCAAGAGCGGCGTCAGCGGTGGCATCGTGACGGTCTCCCCAGGGAAGGGAGGGCTGGCCACGTACTCGCCACCCCTCGACGGCGCCGGAAACAGCATCCGGGGCCAGTTGGCGACCAAGTACCTCGCGGAACGGCTCGGTCTCAACCTCTTCGCGTCTGTTCCAGCGGAAGGGAGCGTGCCGACCTAGCGAGAGCTCGGCATCGTTGATCGCGTGTGGGTCAATCGTCGTGACGGCGGTGATATTTTGGTGCTGCAGCGCTGCTCCCGGTGGTGGGTTTCCCGCGAGGTCCGCCTCGTTTTCCGCCTCTCGTCGGGAGCGCGGGCCGAACGGCGGTCGCCGGCACCACGGCAATTGGTGCCGGCGGCCGCTTTCGTACTCGCGCGGTCGGGACCGATGTATCAGGTCGACGGGCTGGGCCTCCTCCTCACATGCCCGCGAGCGAACGCCACGGCCTGCCGTTCTGGGTCCGGCGCTACCTGCCGGCCGAACTGGCCGGCTCGGCGACGCTCCTCGGAGGCGGGCTCGCCGCCAGTACCGCGACGAGCAGCCCGGCGGCGATCGCCTACGCCGCCGCGCTCGGCGAGATCGTCGGGTTCTACCTGGTCCTCGGCGCCATGGTCTACCGCGAGCAGCGGGCGCAGCCGGGTGGCAGGCAGGTCGCACGCATCCTCGGGCGGACCCTGGTGCTGCTCACCGCGGAGTTCGGCGCTGCCGAGCTGCTCGACACGCTGCTGGTGCGACCTGCCGCGATGACCCTGGGAATCTGGCTGCTCGGAAGTCCGGTGTGGGGACTGGTCGTCGGCAAGATCGCGGCAGACCTCGTGTTCTACGTCGTCGCCGCCGGAGCCTTCACCGTGACGGCCCGGACCGGGATGCGGACGACCTCGCCGAAGTCGGAACCGACCTCGAACCCGACGCTCGCCGCGTGAGCGACCACGAACCCGTCCGGCGAACTCGTTAACAGTTCACGGATTCTCCGTACGAGCAGGTTCGCGCGCCCCTACTGTCCCCTCTGTGAAATGGGCTGCATCGGGCGTCGTCGCCCTCGCTGTCGCGCTCGCAGGCATGACGTTCCTCCATGACGTCCGCGGCGACCTGCGTCCGCTCGACGTGCTCGTGCTGAGCATGGTCGGGGTGCTCGTGGCGTGGCTCTGCCTCGACCTCATCGCCCGCCGTCCGCTCGACGTCATGTGGGCCCGGCTGATCATCGTCGCCGCGGCCACCACCTTCGGGCTGTTCGTCGGGGCGCCGTTCGCGTGGGTCGGGTACGCCGCGGCGGCGGCCGTCCTGGTCGCGATGTTCGTCCGCTCGCACCACCGGCACCGGATCGTCGAGGAGCCGTACGAGCTGCGCGCCGACGCCAAGGCGCTCTGAAGGTCACCTCGGCCGACACGCCGCCGACCATGGCCGGTTCTGGTTGTGGAGAGCCGGAAGCGGCAGAGTACGGGCGTGATCTTCGTGTTCGTCGCGGTGGTGGGTGCCCGCTTCCTGCTGCCGCTCACGATCCCCCGCTACCCGCTCCCCGGCATCATCGCCTGCCTGGTGCTCGACGGCATCGACCAGTCGATCTTCCAGGCGTTCGGCTACGACCCGCCCGGGTACCAGAGCTACGACAAGGCGATGGACGTCTTCTACCTGGCCATCGCGTACCTGACCACGCTGCGCAACTGGACCAGCCGGCCGGGGTTCGCCGTAGGTCGCTTCCTCTACTTCTACCGGCTCGTGGGCGTGGTTGCCTTCGAGCTGGCGCAGGTACGCGCGCTCCTGCTGGTGTTCCCCAACACCTTCGAGTACTACTTCATCGCCTACGAGACCGTCAGGTCGCGGTGGAACCCGGTGCGGCTGCTGTTCGCCACCTGGGTGCTCGTGGCCGCCGCCATCTGGATCTTCGTCAAGCTTCCGCAGGAGTACTGGATCCACGTCGCGCAGCTGGACGTGACGGACACCCTGGCGGAGTACTCGTGGGCATGGCCGCTGCTCGTGACGCTGCTGCTCGGGCTCGCGGCCATCCTGTGGTTCGTGGTGCGGCCGCGCACACCGGAGCCCGACTGGCCGATCCGGGTCGCCGCCGATCCGCTGCCCGAGGAGATGGACGAGGGAGTCGAGCGGGCGGCGTGGCATGCCGAGCACACCCGCGTCTGGTCCTGGGCGACGTTCGAGAAGGTCGCGCTCGTCTCGCTGCTGTCGGTGATCTTCGCCCAGACCGTGCCCGGCGTGCGCGCCAGCAACCTCGAGCTCGCGGTCGGTATCGGCCTGCTCGTCGTCGTGAACGCGGCCATCTCCTTGGCGACCGCGCGCCGGTCGATGACCCTCGAGTCCGCGGCGGCCGTCTTCGCCACCCGCCTCGCGACCAACATCGGGCTGGTCCTGGTGGCCAACTGGTTGATCGGCCCCGCCGACGTGAATCTCAGTGGCAGCATCTTCTTCCTCGTGATGTTGTCGCTGCTCACGAGCCTGCACGACCGGTGGCTCCCGATCCGGGCAACGCGGGACGCAGCCGCCGCGGCCCGCGAGCCCACCTGAGGACACCCCGTCGAGTCACGCGGATCGTCGGCGGTCCCGACGCTGTTCGGGCGCTTGGACAAATAATCGGCCGATCTCGCCGACTCCCGGACAGACCATGCGGAACTGACGCACAATCACCGTGCGGCCGGGGGACGGCCGCACAACTGACTGTGGGGGTCATTGCACATGCTTGGAATCTTCACGCGGACCCGGACAGTCGCCGCGGCCGTGCTAGCGGTGGCGCTCATGTTCACGAGCGCGGGGATCGCCGCGGCCGACGACATCGCGAATGACGTCGACGAGACCATCGACGCCACTGCCGAGCTGATGACGCTCAACGTCGGTGGCGCGAACGGCACGACGACGTTGTTTGTCCAGCCGACGGGCGGCGATGGCAAGTCGGGCTGCAACCTGACGGGTTCCACGACCTTGGGCGTCTCCGTCGCCTCAAGTAATCCTGCGGTAGCCACCGTCAGTATCAGCAACAGCACCTTCACGGCCTGTGGCGACACGAAGATCGTCAACGTGACACCCGTCAGCGCCGGTACGACCACGGTCACCGTCTCCCAGACGAGCAACAACACGGGTGCGACGTTCAACTTCGCGCCCGCGACGTTCACGGTGAACGTCGCCGCTCCCGCCAACACGGCACCGCAGGTGTCGGTCACCGGGGTGACGAACGGCGCCAGCTACCAGGTCGGCGATGTACCGCCGCCCGGGTGCTCGGTGACGGACGCCGAGGACGGCCCCAGCAACCCGGCGCCGACCATCACAGGCACGCTTGATCCTGACGGCCTCGGGAACGTGACCACCACCTGCTCGTACACCGACACGGGCGGTCTCACGAGCACGGTGTCTGCGACGTACTCGATCGTCGACCAGAGCGCACCGGAGATCAGCTACACGATCAGTCCCCCGGACCCGGACGGGCTCGACGGTTGGTGGACGGGCAGCCCGGTCCTTGACTGGACCGTTGCAGAGGGCGACTCGCCGAGGTCGCTCGCGCTCGACGGGTGCGAGGACGTCACCATCACCGCCGACCAGCTCGCCACGGAGTACACGTGCTCGGCCACGAGCAGCGGAGGCACCGCCGGCCCCGTGAGCGTCACGATCAAACGTGACGGCAACGCCCCGGTGGTGGCCTACGACAGCGCCACTGGCACCCCGGGTGACAACGGCTGGTACGTCGGTGACGTGACGGCGACGTTCACGGCCACCGACGGCTTCTCGGGCGTGGCCGGCTCGGCGTCCGCGACGGCCACGAGCAGTGGTGACGGCCACGCCGTGAGCATCGGCAACCCTGCCTTCACCGACCGTGCCGGCAACACCACTGTGGCCGATGTGGTCTCGAGTCCGGGGTTCAAGATCGACACCGCCGCTCCGACGGTCGGCGATGCCGACCTGTCCGGTACCGAAGGCAACGACGGCTGGTACACCAGCGACGTGTCGGCCAGCTTCACCGCGACGGATGCCACCTCCGGCGTTGCCAGCACCAACCCGGGCATCGTCACCAGCGGCGGCGCACAGGGTTCGATGACGCTGCACAGCCCCGAGTTCAGGGACCTGGCCGGCAACGTCACAGGCTCCGGAGCCAAGAGTGTCGCAGTCAAGGTCGACTCGGTCGCTCCGTCGGTGAACCTGGTGGACGGTCCTGACGACGGCAGCAGCCACTACTTCGGCAGCGTGCCGGCTGCCCCGACCTGCGAGGCGTCGGACGCGACGTCCGGCATCGCGGAGCCCTGCACGGTGTCGGGCTACGCCACCGGTGTCGGGACCCACACCGTCACCGCCACGGTGACCGACGAGGCAGGCAACACGACGACCGTCAGCCGCACCTACACGGTCAACGCGTGGACTGCACAGGGCTTCTACAGCCCGGTCGACATGAACGGGGTGTGGAACAAGGTCAAGGGCGGCAGCACCGTCCCACTCAAGTTCGAGCTGTTCGCCGGCACGAACGAGCTCACGAGCATCGCCAGCATCAAGTCGTTCAACTACCGGAGCGTGCAGTGCGAAAACATGCTCGCCTCGGACGAGATCGAGATGCTGACGAGCGGGAGCACCAGCCTGCGGTATGACGTCACAGGTGGCCAGTTCATCCAGAACTGGAAGGTCCCGACCGCTGTCGGGTGCTACCGCGCGACCATGACGGCCCTCGACGGCACCGCCATCGAGGCACTGTTCAAGGTCACCAAGTAACACCGACCGGCTCCGCCCCGCGTGCCAGGATTGGACCACCTGTACGAGGGAGGTACGCGTGGTGGACCGGTCGGCCGATGCCGTCGTGATCGGTGCCGGGGTCCTGGGGTCCTCGATCGCCCTGGAGCTGGCCCGGGGCGGACGCGACGTCGTGGTGATCGACAAGGCCGGCGGTGCCGGCCACGGTTCCACCAGCGCGTCCAGCGGAATCGTGCGGTTCCACTACTCGACGTACGCCGGCGTGGCTCTGGCCTGGGAGGCGCTCCACGGCTGGCACGACTGGGCCGGTCACCTCGGGCACGTCGACCCAGCCGGACTGGCGCGGCTCGAGCAGACCGGGATGCTGGTGCTCGACCGAACGCCCGGCGCCTCCGCCCCCGTGACGGCGCTCCTCGACCAGGTCGGCGTGCCGTGGGAGTGGTGGGACACCGAGCAGATCGCGGCTCGGCTCCCCCACCTCGACACCGGTGCCTTCGGACCCCCCGCCCCGGTTCAGTCCGACGCGTTCTTCGCCGAGGCACACGGCTCCCTGACCGGGACCTTCACCCCCGACGCGGGCTATGTCGGCGACCCGGCTCTGGCGGCCCAGAATCTCGCGGTCGCCGCGACCGCGCAGGGTGCCACCATCCTGCTCCACCGAGAGGTGGTCGCGCTCGGATCTGACGGGCCGCGGCGGTGGCGGGTGGTGCTGGCCGATGGCGACACCTACGACGCCGACGTCGTCGTCAACGCAGCCGGTCCGTGGTCGGGCCGGGTCAACGCCCTCGCCGGAGCAGGGTCGGACTTCACGGTCACCACTCGGCCGATGCGCCAGGAGGTGCACGAGCTCGCGACCGCTGGCACCGATCCGCGCGTCATCGTCGCCGACCCCGATCTCGGCATCTACACCCGGCCCGCGGGTCCGGGCCGGATGATCGTGGGCGGCATGGAGCCCGAGTGCGACCCGCCCGAGTGGCTCGACGACGCCGACGTCGTCAACCCGCACCCGACCGTGCCCGTGTTCGAGGCGCAGGTGCTGCGCGCCGCCCGCCGCTTCCCGGACCTCGCGGTGCCGAACCGGCCGGTCGGCATCGCCGGGGTGTACGACGTGACCACCGACTGGGCGCCGATCTACGACCGCACCGACCGGCCGGGGTTCTACGTCGCGATCGGCACCAGCGGCAACCAGTTCAAGAACGCCCCGGTCGTCGGCACCCTGATGCGGACGCTGATCGACGCGGTCGAGGCGGGGCACGACCACGACCGCGACCCGGTCCGGCTCACCCTGCCGCGCACCGGTCGCGAGGTCGACCTGTCGGCGTGGTCCCGCCGGCGGCCGGTTGCCGCCGACCGCCCCCGCAGCGTCTTGGGCTGACAGCGTCCGACGGGTTCCCCGCTCAGCCGGAGAAACCCGGCAGAGCCGCGCCCGCTCAGTCCTCCTCGTCGGCCGCGAAGTCCTCGTCGTGCGTGCCGGGTCGGGGCGCCCAGGGCAGCTCCTTGGCGGGCCGCACGACGATCAACCGGTCACCGCGCGAGAGCTGGGTGACCACCGGGTCGAAGTAGCGGTAGACCTTCTCGTCGCGGACCACGGCGATCACCTGGTCCGGCAACGACTGCGGCTGCTGTCCCACCTCGGAGACCAGCAGGTCCCGCTCGGCCACCTCGAGCCCCTCGCCGTAGGTCAGCAGGTCCTCCATCACCGACCCGAGCATCGGCGACAGGGACGAGAGGCCGAGCAGCCGGCCGACCGCGTCGGAGGAGGTGATCACGGAGTTGGCGCCGGACTGCTTCATCAAGGGCGCGTTCTCCTGCTCCCGCACCGAGGACACGATCCACGCGTCGGGGTTGAGCTGGCGGACGGTCAGTGTCGCGAGAACGTTCGAGTCGTCACGGTCGGTGGTGATGATGACCTGGCTGGCCCGCCCCACGCCCGCGGTCCGCAGGGTGCTGCGCCGGGTGGCGTCGCCGGGGATCACCGTGAGGCCGTCGTTGTTGGCATCGGTCTTCGCGAGCGGGCTGCTGTCGACCACGACGATGTTGTCCCGGTCGTACCCGTTGTTGACGAGGGTCTCGACGGCGCTGCGGCCCTTCGTGCCGTAGCCGACGATGACGACGTGATCTCCCATGTTCTTCCTCCATCGGGCGACCCGAAACATTTCCCTGCCCTGGGTGGCGAGCACTTCCAGGGTGGTACCGATCAGCAGCACCAGGAACGCGATGCGGGCAGGGGTGATGATGAACGCGTTGAGCAGCCGGGCGTGGGGCTCCACCGGGGCGATGTCGCCGTAGCCGGTGGTGCTCAGGGTGACGGTCGAGTAGTAGAACGCGTCGATCAGGCCGACGGCCCGGCCCGGGAGGTCGTTGTTGTCGACGTACGCAGCGCGGTCGACGTAGACGAGCATGACGGTCCCGAGCAGGATCGCGAGCGCCGCCAGCAGCCGGCGGCCGAGCTCCCACCACGGAGATCGGGGTTGATCGGGGAGGGAGACCGTGCCCCGCGCGCTCCCCACGCTCTGGTCCAGCAGATCTCCGGCCACGCGCTGAATCTAGTCGCTCGTGCGCGTCCCGGGCGTCATCCGGTCCCTGAGGCGTTGCACGAGTTCCAGGCGCGCGCTGGTGGTCGCCTTCTGCGGGAAGACGGAGTCGAAGGCCGCGTTGACGGCAGCGCCGACCAGCACCGCGAGAGAGAGCAGGTAGAGCCACAGCAACACGGCGATCGGCGAGGCCAGCGGACCGTAGATCGACTTCGAGTCGGCAGCCGTCTCGGTCAGCACCCAGCGCAGCAGGAAGGACCCGACGATCCACGCGGCCAGCGCGAAGGTGGCACCCGGCAGGTTGAAGCTCCAGTTGGTCCGGACCGGCACCGACACGTGGTACAGCGTCGCCAGGAAGCAGATCGACAGCACGATCACGGTCGGCCAGTAGAACTGGACGAGGAAGTCGGCGCCTTCGGGCAGCGCCCGGCGTACCAAGGAGGGGCCGGCGACCACCAACGGGATCGTCAGTACGCCGGTGACGATGGCCAGGATGTAGAGCACGAAGGACAGCGCGCGGGTCTTGACGATCCCCCGGTGCCCGCCGAGCCCGTGCATGATCGTGATGGTGTCGACGAAGACGTTGAGGGCACGCGAACCCGACCACAGGGCGAGGATGAAGCCGAGCGAGATCACGTCGAACCGACCGCCCGCCAGCACATCGTCGATCGTCGGCACGATCACGCTGTTGACCGCGCCCTCGGTGAGCACCCGGCCGGACAGGTCGATCACGGCCTGGCGGACCTGCTCGACATCACCTTGGGAGAACTGGTCGGTGACATAGCCGATCATCCCCGCCATCGCGAAGACGAGCGGCGGGACAGACAGGATCGCGAAGAACGCCGCCTCCGCCGCCAGCCCTGTCACGCGATATCTCATGCAGGAGCCGAACGTGGTGACGACCAGTCGCCACAGCACCTCCCGCATGCGCCTACGGTATCCACATGACCACCGGGATCCCTGGAGGCGACCTGCGCGCCAGCACGAACCAGCCGCCCCCGCTCGCCGGGCACAACGTGGTCACCTCCGACGCGCCACTGGTCGAGGCGGTCTCTCGGCACGCAGCCGCCGACGTGGTCGACGACCTCGCCGGCATCGGGGCACTCGCCGGCACCGAGGAGGCTCGCGAGCACGGCTTGCTGGCCAACCAGAACCCGCCTCGACTCACGCCGTACGACCGGTTCGGGAACCGGGTCGACGAGGTGGCGTTCCACCCGTCGTGGCACTGGCTGCTGGAGCGGGCGGTCGGCCAGGGCCTCGCCGCCGCGCCGTGGGAGTCCGACTCGCCGTACGCGCACGTCCGGCGGGCCGCCGGTTTCATGGCGTGGTCCCACACCGAGCCCGGGCACGGCTGCCCGGTGTCGATGACGTACGCCGCTGTGCCGGCGCTCCGGGCCGACGATGCACTCGCGAAGGAGTGGACGCCGCTGCTGGCGTCGACGACCTACGACCCCGGACTGCGTCCGCTCGGGACCAAGCGCGGCGCCCTCGCCGGGATGGGCATGACCGAGAAGCAGGGCGGGTCGGACGTCCGGGCGAACGTTACCCGGGCGGAGCCGACCGCCGTCGACGGCGAGTACACCCTGCACGGGCACAAGTGGTTCACCTCGGCTCCGATGAACGACGTCTTCCTGGTGCTGGCACAAGCCATGCAGGCCGGAGGGCAGGCAGGGGTCACGTGCTTCGTGGTCCCCCGCGTGCTGGCAGACGGCACGCGGAACCGGATCGACGTGGTGCGGCTCAAGGACAAGCTCGGCAACCGGTCGAACGCCTCGAGCGAGCTGGAGTTCTCCGGCACGCTCGCCTACCGGCTCGGCGACGAGGGCCGTGGGGTCCGCACCATCATCGAGATGGTGGCGGCGACCCGGCTCGACTGCGTGCTGGGGTCGACCTCGCTGATGCGGCGGGCGCTGAACGAGGCCGCGTGGCACGTCGCCCACCGTTCCGCCTTCGGCTCGCTGCTGGTCGACAAGCCCCTCATGCAGAACGTGGTGGCCGACCTCGCCGTCGAGACCGAGGCGGCCACGGCATTGGCGATCCGGCTGGCGGCAGCGGTCGACCGGATCGACGACCCGCGCGAGGCGGCGCTGCGCCGGATCGCGCTCCCGCTCGCCAAGTTCTGGGTCTGCAAGCGCACCCCCGGGATGGTCGCCGAGGCACTGGAGTGCCTGGGCGGGAACGGCTACGTCGAGGACTCCGGGTTGCCGCTGCTGTACCGCGAGGCGCCGCTCAACTCCGTCTGGGAGGGCTCGGGCAACGTCAACGCTCTCGACGTGCTCCGCGCGCTGTCGCGGGAGCCGGAGGTGCTCGACGCCTGGCTCACTGAGGTCGGGGAGGCACGAGGCGGTGACGAGCGGCTGGACCGGGCGATCGACGACACGCTTCGGCTGCTCGGTGACGACGCCGCAGCTGAGGGCTCGGCTCGCCGTCTCGCAGGGCGGATGGCGGCCTGTCTGCAGGGCTCGCTGCTGGTGCGCTTCGCGCCGGCGGAGGTGGCCGACGCCTTCTGCGGCTCGCGGCTCGGCACGGCGTACGACGGCACGTACGGCACGCTCACCAGCGGCGGCCTGCGAGCGATCGTCGACCGGGCCACGCCTACTGTGGATGCGTGACCCCCGGCCAGACCGGACGTACGCACGCTCCCGGTGGGTCCTCGCACCGTGGGCCGTGGAGGAGCATCACGCGGGAGCGCGCTACCCGTCAGCCGGTGTGGGGCAGCGCGGGGACAGCGGCCACCCCCCGACCCGCTGTAGGTGAGAGCGATGCTACGCCGGTCGTTGGCTCTGGTCGATGAAAATCACGCCAGATCGAGACCGGGATAGAGAGGGTGGCGCTCGAGCATGTCGGCCGAGGCGTCCTTGACCCGGTCCGCGACCCCGTCCTCGAGGGTGTACGACGCCTTCGACGGCCCGCCTGCCTTGGTGGTCCCGGGCGCGGTGTTCTGCAGGACGTCGACGATCAGCTCGGCCACCCGGTCGAACTCGTCGTGGCCGAAGCCACGCGTGGTCAGCGCCGGCGTGCCGAGCCGGACTCCGGAGGTGTACCACGCACCGTTCGGGTCGGCCGGGACCGAGTTGCGGTTGGTCACGATGCCGGCGTCGAGCAGGGCGGACTCCGCCTGGCGGCCGGTGATGCCGAACGACGTCACATCGAGCAGGACCAGGTGGTTGTCGGTTCCGCCGGTCACGAGGGTGGCGCCGCGGCTGAGGAAGCCCTCGGCGAGGGATTTCGCGTTGTCGGCGACCGACTGGGCGTAGGTCCGGAAGGCGTCGGTCCGGGCCTCGGCGAGCGCGACTGCCTTCGCCGCCATCATGTGGGAGAGCGGGCCACCGAGCACCATCGGGCAGCCGCGGTCGACGTCGCCTGCGAACTCCTCCTGGGCCAGCACCATGCCGCCACGGGGTCCTCGCAGTGACTTGTGGGTCGTGGTCGTCGTGATGTGCGCGTGGGGGACGGGGTCCTCGTCGCCGGTGAACACCTTGCCGGCCACCAGGCCGGCGAAGTGCGCCATGTCGACCATCAGCACCGCGCCGACCTCGTCGGCAATCTCGCGCATCTTCGCGAAGTCGATCCGACGCGGGTACGCCGAGTAGCCGGCGACCAGCACCAGCGGCTGGAACTCGCGGGCCTTGTCGCGCAGCGCGTCGTAGTCGAGCAGGCCGGTCTCGGGGTCGGTGCCGTACTGCTGCTGGTGGAACATCTTGCCGCTGATGTTGGGACGGAACCCGTGGGTGAGGTGCCCGCCGGCGTCCAGGCTCATGCCGAGCAGTCGCTGGTGGCCGAACTCCGCCCGCAACGTCTCCCATTCCTGCTCGCTGAGCTCGTTGACGTTCTTCGCGCCGAACTTCTGCAGCCACGGGCCCTCGACCTTGTGCGCGAGGATCGACCAGTAGGCCACCAGGTTCGCGTCGATGCCGGAGTGTGGCTGCACGTAGGCGTACGGCGCGCCGAACAGCTCGCGGGCGTGCTCGGCCGCCACCGCCTCGACGGTGTCGACGTTCTGGCAGCCGGCGTAGAAGCGGTGACCGACCGTGCCCTCGGCGTACTTGTCGCTGAACCAGCTGCCCATGGTGAGCAGCACCGCAGGGGACGCGTAGTTCTCGCTGGCGATCAGCTTGAGCGAGGACCGTTGGTCGGCCAGCTCCTGGCGGGTCGCGTCGGCGATCCGGGGCTCGACCGAGCCGATCACCTCGAGGATCTGGGAGTACGCACTGCTGATGGTCGCGTCGGACATGGCGACACCCTACGGCGTCGTCTCCGGCGCGTGGCTGACCGTTCGGCCGGCGAACCGGCGATGCCACACCAGCATCAACGCCGTCGCGAGCAGGTAGAACCCGTGAAGGAACCAGATCGGCCCCATGGGCAGGCTGAACACGTACACGGAGTGCACTCCGTTGCCCACGTTGGCGATCACCAGGTTGCCCAGGCTGTACGACGCCAGGTCACGAGTCGTGACCGCCTTGACCAACATCGGGAGGTAGCTGATCACGAACATCACGGTCGACACCGTGCCCGCGAGCACGGGCAGGTCGTGCGGGTCCATGATCACCTCCCCCGGGTCCAGCGGCACCTGACGACCGTCACCGTAGGTAGCCGCGGCAGGCCGCGACATCGGCAACCGGCCTCAGATGGGTGCGGTCGCGGCTCAGAGCCCGGCGGCGGCGTCGGAGTCGGTGACGCCGAGTCGGTGCGCGAGCCGCGCCGCCTCCCGGCGCCCCGGGACGTCGAGCTTGCGCAGGAGGTTGGAGACGTGGACCGACGCCGTCTTGACGCTGATGAACAGGGCCTCCGCGATCTCCTTGTTGGTGCGGCCCTCGGCGAGCGCCGCCAGGACCTCCACCTCGCGGGTGGTGAGGGCGTACGCCGCCAGGGCGTCGGCCCCCTGGTCGTCCCGCTCCTCGACCGGCGGCAGCAGGTCGATGCGGTACCAGGTCGCGAGGTTCTCGACCTCGGCCACGAGCCGCGCGGCACCGAGCGCACCGGCCGTGTCGTGCACCCGTCGCAGCGCCGCGATCGACTCGGCATCGATCCCGCCGGCGAGCAGCGACTCGGCTTCGCGCCACCGAGCGTAGGCCGCCGGCAGCGGCCGCTCGATCGCCGCCCAGGCGTCGGCCGCGTCCGCCCACAGGGCGGGTGGCGCGGCTCCCTCGTCCAGTCGCGCCTGCTCGGCTGCACACAACCGTGCGAGCGCGTCCGCCTCAGGCAGCTCGTCCCAGCCGGGGATGCCCCGAACCGTGGCCAGCTCGGCGAGCAGCCGGTCCCGCACGGGAGCGCGCTGCTCCCGTGACTGCGGGTCGCGGTGGGTGATCGCCTCGTCCGCCAGGGCCCGCAGCCCTCGCGCCACCAGTCCGGTCCCGAACATCGCCTCGTCGGTCCCCGCGATCTCCGACAAGCAGTCGGTCACGAGCTCGAGCGCCGCGACCGGTCGGCCGGCCCACAGCTCGACGTCGCTCGCGGTCTCGGTGATCTCGCGCAGCCAGCCGAGCGGGGCACCCTCGGCCTCGATCACGGTTCGCGCCTGCTCGCACCGCTCCCACGCGAGGGTCAGGTTGCCCTGGGCCACGGCGAGCCGCGCTGCCGCCAGCAGCACCGGCGCCGCCATCAGCCCACGCGGGTGCCTGGCCATCGCGGCGGCGATCAGCGGCTCCGCCTCGGCGAGCCGCCCCGCCTTGATCAGCGCGTCGCTGCCGTTGGTGACCAGGATGCTCCCGAACTGACGGTCCTGCCCGTAGCGGCCCAGCTCGACGATGCCCTCCCGGCACAGCTCGGCGCAGTCGTCGAGTCGCCCGGCGAAGGCGAGCACGTGGCTGAGGTTCACGTAGGCCGCGCCCACCGAGTACGGACTCTGCACCTCCCGCGCGAGGTCGAGCGCGTCGCGCAGCTGCGCGATCCCCCGGTCCGGGTCACCGCGGGTGGCGGTGACGATCCCGAGGGCATTGAGACTCGTTCCCTCCTCACGCCGCGCGCCCACCCGGCGCGAGACCTCCAAGGCACGGAAGCCGGCGAGCTCGGCCTCGTCCAGCCAGGACCAGCCTGCGGCCAGCAGTGCGAAGCCGGCGTACACGCGTGCGACGAGGGGTGACTGCTCGTCGTCGGGCAACAGCTCCATCGCGGCCCGGTACGCGCTGCTCGAGCCCTCGGCGTCTCCTGCGATCAGGTGCACCGCGCCGAGCTGCTCCAGGAGCGCAGCGCGCGTGCGCTCGTCGTCGGCGAAGCCGATCGCCTGCTCGAGGAGTCGGACCGCGGCGGCGCTCTCACCGATCAGGCTCGCCGACTCGGCAGCACGGCTGGCGAGGTCGACCCGGTCGACGTCCGACGGAACCCGGTCGAGGATCTCCAGGGCTCGACCGAAGCTCGCGAACGCTTCTGAGAAGGCGTACATGCGCTCGTACGACGCGCCCGCGTGGATCGAGGCCGTCAACGCGCGCTCGAGGTCGCCGGCCGCGTGCCAGTGACGGGCGATCTCACCGGCCACGACCGGCGCCGGGTCGGGCTCACGCGCCAACGCCTCGGCCGCCGCACGATGCATCCTGGCGCGCTCACCGGGAAGCAGCTCGGCGTACACGACCTCGCCGAAGGCGGGGTGCTGGAAGCTCACCCGGTCGTCGCGTACCTCGGCCACCTTGGCCGTGAGCGCTGGTCGCAGCCTGCTCTCGACCTCCGGCTCGGCGTCCCCGACCGTGTGAGCAACGAGTGACACGGTGGCCGGGCGGCCGATGACCGCTGCGGCGCGGAGCACCGCCAGGGCCGCCTCGGGCAGCCGGTCGACGCGGCTGCGCAGCAGCTCGCGAAGGCTCGCCGGCAGCGGGCCCGGCTCGTCGCCGGCGAGCAGCAGCTGCTCCACGAACAGCGGGTTCCCGGCGGAGCGGTGGTACGTCTCGTCGAGCTGCTCGGGCGTGAGCTCCACACCCAGACCCGCCACGAGCCGGGCGACCTCACCCTGGTCGAGGCGCGGCAGCTCGATCCGCACCGTCCTCATCCGGCCGAGCTCGGCGAGCCAGGTGTCGAGGGTGCGTGACTCGTCGACGGCGTCGTCACGGCAGGTGAGCAGCACCAGCACCCGCTCGTCGGTCAGGTTGGTGGCCAGGAACGCCAGCAGGTCCAGGGTGGAGCGATCCGCCCAGTGGACGTCCTCCACGACGTGCACCACCGGTTGCCCGGCCCCCAGCCGTCCCAGCAACGCCAGGACCGCCTGGTAGAGGCGGAGCCGGGAGCTGGCGCCGGTTCGGGCCTCGTCCTCGACAGCCGCGTCCGCCGCCGCGGCCGACGCGGCACCGGGCAGCAACCGTGCGAGCTCGGGTGACCGCTGCGTCTCCTGTCGCACCGCCCCAAGGCCGGCGTTACGGCGCAGGGCCTGGGTCAGCGCGGCGTACGGGAGTGGCTCGCCGGCCACCGGCACGCAGGCGCCCGCGAACGTCGTGACCTCCGCCCCGGCCAGGAACTCCGCGACCAGCCGGGTCTTGCCGACGCCGGTCTCACCGGAGACGACCACGACGGTGGGAGTCCCGGAGGCTGCGCGAGACAGCGCGTCGGACAACTGGCCGAGGATGCGCGTCCGCCCGACCAGGCCGGGTGGGGCCTGCGCCTGCATCTCGCCATTCTGCGCCCTGGGTGCTCCCCCGTCACCGGCGTTTCCCGAACGGCGGGTCTGAGGGGGTCGGGTCCGGATCTGAGGTGCCTTCCCGATGCCGACCGGCCCCGCCGGTTCGTAGCGTCGCCGACATCGCTCATACGACGAAAGGAACAGCGATGACCCACCACCTCAGCACCCGTCCGGAGCCAGGCTCGACGCGTCGGAGGCGCCGTTTCGCCGCCGCCGCACTGGCCGCGGGCGCTCTCGTGCTCGGCACCAGCGTGGCGGCCACCAGCCTGACCTTCCCGGGCACGCCCGGCAAGGACGTGCACATCGGCGGCGACAACGACAACGCCGACAACCCGTTCATCCAGCCTCCCGGCGTGACCGCCAAGCAGCACATGGACAACACCGACGTGCTGTTCGGCCGGGGCAACGACGACCTGCTCATCGGCAAGCTCGGTGACGACACGCTGCTCGGCGGCGGGGCGTCCGACATCCTGGTCGGCGGTCCGGAGAAGGGCACGCAGCCGAACAGTGACGTCCTGCTGGGCGACCCGGGCGCGGACATCAACATCTGGGCGCCCGGGGACGGCAGCGATGCGTTCATCGGCCACCAGGGCTGGGACACCATGATCTTCGCGCCGTTCGTGGAGAGGGCCAACGGGGAGCTCCTGCTCACCCGGTCCGACGGCCGACGGATCCCGCGGGTCGACATCGACGGGCAGGCGGCGTTCAGCTGCACTATCGTCGACGTCCCGGCGAGCGAGAACCTGGGCTTCGAGTTCCTCGTGCGGTTCAACGTCAACGGCACCCCGGTCGTCACCGTGCGACAGCGGGACGTCGAGACGGTCTTCTGCCCGAGCCCGCACGTCGGCCGCGCGCTCGTCGCGGACCTGACCGACCACGAGCCGGAGTTCAGGAACGTTCGGCTGAACCGGGTTCCCGGAACGGTCGGCAACATCCTCGAGCCGGTCGGGTGAGTGCGATGACCGGCCGGGATCGGCACGCCGTGGTCATCGGCGCCAGCATCGCGGGCGTGCTCGCCGCGCGCGTGCTCGCCGAGCACTACGACCGCGTGACACTCGTGGATCGAGACGAGATGCCGTCCCGGCCGGTCTTCCGGGGCGGTGTCCCTCAGGGACGCCACGTCCACGGACTGCTCTCATCAGGACTCCGCGTCGTCGAGCGCATGTTCCCCGGAGCCACGGACGACCTGGTGGCCCGGGGGGCCCAGCTGGGTGATGCCCAGGCGGACGGTCGCTACCACTTCGGTCCGCGCCCGCTCGCCACCGGGAACGGGGACCTGCCCGCCCTCGGAGTCAGCCGACCGCTCCTGGAGTGGTACCTGCGTCGCCGGCTGCTGCGCGACTTCCCGGTGACGGTGCAGGCTCGCACGTCCGTCCTCGACCTCGCGTTCTCCGCAGACGAGCGCCGGATCGTGGGGCTGATCGTGACCGACTGCGACGAGGAGTCGCCACACCTGCTCCCAGCCGAGCTCGTGGTGGACGCCTCCGGTCGGACGTCGCGGACGCCGGAGTGGCTGGAGCGGCGCGGCTACGACGCGCCGCCCGAGGAGGTACGCCGGGCGGACAAGCACTACGCCACCCGGACGTTCCGTGGGGCACGCCGGCCCGGCGATCCGATCGTGCTGACGGCGCCCGCGTCACCGGCACTGCCTAGGGGCGGTGTCATGCTCGCTCAGGAGGACGACATCTGGACGGTGTCCCTCATGGGCCGAGACGGTGAGCGGCCACCGCTGGAGCTCGAGGAGTTCCGCGCTTGGGCGCGCAGCCTGGTGACCCCGGCGCTCGCAGAACAGATGGAGCGGGTGGTCCCGATCGACGGCGGCGCCCGGTTCCGGTTCCCCGCGAACCGACGACGCCGCTACGAGCACCTCACCCGGTTCCCTCGTGGACTCGTTGTCACCGGCGATGCGTTGTGCGCCTTCGACCCGGTCTATGCCCAGGGGATGTCGGTCGCGGCGCTGGAGGCCGAGGCACTGGACCGGTGCCTCGCGGAGGGGGTCCTCGGTCTTGCACGCCGGTTCCACGCCGCCGCTGCCACCACCATCGAGACGCCGTGGACGATCGCGGTGGGCCCGGCGAATGCGTCCAGCCGGAAGCGCGACCGGCTGCTGCAGCAGTACCTCGCGCGCCTGATCGGCACCGCGGCACACGACCCGGTACTGGCCAGGGCCTTCCTCCGGGTCAACCACCTGGTGGACCGCCCCCAGGACCTGGTCCGCCCGTCACTGGCGCTGCGCGTCTGGCGTGGCTCCCGGTCACGGGTTCCCGAACGTGCGGTCAACGGGGTTCGTCACTCCGGCAGTCGAGTCGACGCCGTCGAGGCGTCACACGCCGGCACACCGATGTGACGTGACCGCACGACAGCGGCCAGCCGCCTGGGGGGACGGCTGGCCGCTGTCTCATCATCTGAACTGACGTCTCACATCACGAGATTCCAGTTTGTGGAACACGCGTCCATCCCCTGAGACTTCTTGAGATGAACATCGCTGCGACGCACGCGCACCTCGTGGTTCGACGCCACGTGGACTTCGGGCGCACGCGCAGCATGATGTGTTGGCCTCGCTGATCACGCCGTCCGCTCCCTCTTTCCGCGCCCGACGACGCGCGCCTCAGCCGAAGGACCACCACCATGTCCGATCTTCGCTACACCGCGAAGCCCGCTTCTCGCACCGAGATCCCGCGCCCCAGGCGTGGGGAGGGCCAGTGGGCGCTCGGCTACGCCGAGCCGCTCAACAAGAACGAGCAGTCCAAGAAGGACGACGACCCACTCAACGTGCGGTCACGGATCGAGCACATCTACTCCAAGCGCGGATTCGCCTCGATCGATCCCGCCGACCTGCGCGGCCGCTTCCGCTGGCTCGGCCTGTACACACAACGCGCGCCCGGGTTCGACGGCGGTAAGACCGCGATGCTCGAGGAGGACGAGCTCGACGACGAGTTCTTCATGATGCGGGTCCGCTCCGATGGTCAGCTGCTCTCCCCGGCGGCCGTCCGGACGCTGGGCACGATCGGGCAGGAGTTCGCGCGAGACACCGCGGACGTCACCGACCGCGAGAACCTGCAGTTCCACTGGATCCGGATCGAGGACGTGCCCGAGATCTGGCGGCGACTCGAGTCCGTGGGACTCACGACACTCGAGGCGTGCGGTGACTCACCCCGCCCGTTCCTCGGCTCCCCGGTCGCCGGTATCGCGGCGGACGAGATCATCGACGGCAGCTCGGCACTGGCCGAGATCAAGCGTCGGGCACTCGGCAACCCGGCGTACTCGAACCTGCCGCGGAAGTTCAAGACGGCCCTGACCGGCCACCCGAGCCACGACGTCGCACCGGAGGTGAACGACGTCGCGTTCGTCGGCAGCGTCCACCCCGAGTTCGGTCCGGGTTTCGACGTGTGGGTCGGCGGTGGGCTGTCCACGAATCCGATGCTCGCCCAGAAGCTCGGCGTGTGGATCCCGCTCGACGAGGTGCCCGACGTCTGGGAGGGCGTCGCCTCGATCTTCCGCGACTACGGGTACCGCCGGCTCCGATCGCGCGCACGACTCAAGTTCCTGGTCGCCGACTGGGGCGTGGACAAGTTCCGCGAGGTGCTCGAGCAGGAGTACCTCGACCGGCCGCTGCTGCGGTGCGAGTCGCCCGCGTCCCCGGTCGGGCACCGCGACCACATCGGGGTGCACGACCAGCACGACGGCCTCAAGTACGTCGGCGTCGCACCGGTCGCCGGTCGGGTGTCCGGCACCCTGTTGGTCTCCCTGGCCGACGCGTTGGAGGAGTTCGGCGTCTCCGGGGCCCGCTTCACGCCGTACCAGAAGATCGTGCTGATCGGAGTCGACCCCGCCGTCCTCGACGGACTGCTCGACCGGCTCGACCAGATCGGCCTGTCCGGTCGTCCCTCGGCATGGCGTCGCAACACGATGGCCTGCACCGGCATCGAGTTCTGCAAGCTGGCGATCGTCGACACCAAGAACCGCGCGCGTGACCTGGTCACCGAGCTCGAGCGCCGGTTCCCCGACCTCGACACCCCGATCACCGTCAACGTCAACGGCTGCCCCAACGCCTGCGCCCGGACCCAGGTCGCCGACATCGGCCTCAAGGGCCAGCTGGTGCTCAACGCGGAGGGCGAGCAGGTCGAGGGTTTCCAGGTCCACCTCGGGGGCGCGACCGGCCTCGGGGCCAACTTCGGCCGCAAGCTCCGCGCGCACAAGGTCACCAGCGCGGGACTCGACGACTACATCACCGCCGTCGTGACCAGCTACCTCGAGGACCGCGGCGACGGCGAGTCCTTCGCCGACTGGGTGCAGCGCGCCGACGAGGCACTCCTGCGCGGAGACCGCCTGCTGGAGGCCGTGTCATGAGCGAGCGCGCAGTCCCCTTCCACTGCCCCTACTGCGGCGATACCGACCTCTACCCCCACGAGACCGAGGACGGACCCGGACACGGCGCATGGGAGTGCCGGGCATGCCTGCGCGCGTTCAGGCTCAGCATGCTCGGGCTGGTGCGCCCGGGAGGTGCGCGGACATGACCACCGCGATCACCCGTAAGGCCCGCGAGTTCCGCGGCACCCACACCGCCGGCCGCTCTCCCGAGGAGCTGCGCGAGCTGGTGTCGCACGCCGGGGCCGAGCTCGAGCTGGCACCGGCCGAGCACATCATCGAGTGGGCGGTGGCGACGTTCGGCGACCGGTTCTGCGTGACGTCGTCGATGGCGGACGCGGTCCTGGCGCACCTCGCGTCCACGGTCGCACCCGGGATCGACGTGGTGTTCCTCGACACCGGCTACCACTTCGCGGAGACGATCGGCACGCGTGACGCCGTCGAGGCGACACTGCCGGTCACCCTGCTCACGATCGAGCCCGAGCAGAGCGTCGCCGAGCAGGACGCCGAGCACGGCACGGACCTCTACAAGACCGATCCCGACCGGTGCTGCGCGCTGCGGAAGGTGGCGCCGCTGACGGACGCGCTGGCGTCGTACGACGCGTGGGCCACCGGGCTGCGCCGGGCCGAGACCCACAACCGGGTGATCGCGCCGGTGATCGGCTGGGACGCCCGCAAGGGAAAGGTGAAGGTGTCTCCCCTGGCTCGCTGGAGCGACGACCAGGTGGAGCGGTACATCGCGGACAACGGTGTCCTCGTCAATCCGCTCGTCTACGACGGCTACCCGTCCATCGGGTGCTGGCCCTGCACCCGCAGGGTGGCTCCCGGAGACGACCCGCGCAGCGGGCGCTGGGCAGGCACGACGAAGACCGAGTGCGGGATCCACTGAGATCTCGGTGAGAGAGAAGGAAGAACCCCATGGCTGCTCCGGCACTGGTTGCCCTGGCTCACGGAAGTCGTGATCCACGGTCCGCAGCGACGATCAAGGCGCTGGTCGACGAGGTGAAGGCGATCCGCCCCGACCTCGCGATCGAGCGCGCGTTCCTCGACCTGTCCAAGCCGTCGTTCCACACGGTCGTCGACCGGCTCGTGCGCAAGGGACACGAGGAGATCGTGGTCGTCCCCCTCCTGCTCACCGAGGCGTTCCACGCCAAGGTCGACGTCCCCCAGGCGGTCAAGGACGCCGCTGAGCGTCACCCTGACGTCAAGATCACGACGTCGGCGATCCTCGGCCTCGAGGCGCAGTTCCTCGAGATCCTCGACATCCGGATGCGCGAGGCGCTCAGGGCGTCCCGGGTCCGTGAGCTCGACGCGCTGGTGCTGGCCGGCGCGGGCTCGTCGGACCCGGTCGCCAACCAGGCGGTCGCCCGGCTCGCCCGGCTGTGGGGCGTGCGGCACAAGCTGCCGGTGACGGCCGCGTTCGCATCGGCCACGCCGCCGACGACCGGCGAGGCCGTGCGGGCGTTCCGCAGCGAGGGCCGTCGGCACATCGCGGTCGCCTCCCTCTTCCTCGCCCCGGGGCTGCTGCCCGACCGGGCCAAGGAGCTGGCCCTCGAGGCCGGCGCGGTCGCCGTGTCCGATCCGCTGGGTGCGCACCCGGAACTGGCCCGGGTGGTGCTGGCGCGGTACGCAGTGGGCGCGGTCAAGCTGGTTCCCGTCTGAGCCACCGGTTCTGGACGCCTACCCCACCAGCCGCTCGAGCAGGTGCTCCAGCTGGCGGGGCGGGTCCGTGGTGAGCCCGCCGTGGACCGGGCCCGGCTGGAGGACCGTGCTGCGTGGCGCCTTGAGGAACCCGAACCGGGTCCCGAGCGGCTGCTCGCCCGCCGCCCCCGCCCGCTCGTCGCCCGCGCACACCCCGTCGACGAAGTCGAGCGCCTCGCAGACCTGGGCGAGGTCGATCCGCGGGTCCAGCACCCGGAGCCGGTCCTCGTCGACGCGCCACGCGGCGGCCAGGAACGTCGCCTCCTCGCAGTAGAGGACGACGCCCACGTTGAGGAACTCCTCCCGGTCGGCGCGCGGCACGCAGCGCAGCACGACGTACTGGTACGGATGTCCGCTCATGCCGCCTCCGCCGCGGGCAGCCACTGCCGGGTCCCGAGCCGGGCCAGCAGGAAGTCGACGTACGCCGCCCGCAGCCGATCAGGCCGCTCGGCACCCGGGATGCCCGGCAGCCAGTCGTCCGGCACGTCGCCGACGACAGTCTCCAGCGCGGCCCGGTCGAGCCGTGAGGTGACGTCGGCGTCGACGTCCGCGAGGCCGGCGGCGTGACGACCCATGACGTGGCCGGTCGCATCCCACGGCTGCGCGGCGAACCGGGCCGGGTCGGTGAGGCCGCCGGCCCAGCCGTGGTGGAAGTAGAGCGCGGCGCCGTGGTCGATGGCCCACAGCTCCTGGTGCCACACCAGCAGGTTCGGGTTCCGCCAGGTCCGGTCGACGTTCGCGAGGAACGCGTCGAGCCACAGCACCCGGGCACCGGCCGAGTCGTCGTCGCCCGGGATGGTGCCGTCGTACCCGAAGGCCCCGGGGAGGAAGTCGATGCCCAGGTTGAGGCCGGGGCTGGCCGTGATCAGGTCCTGGACCTCCTCGTCGGCCTCGTAGCGGGCGATCTCAGGATCGAGGTCGAGGGCGACCAGCCGTGGGGTCGGGACGCCGACCAGCCGGGCGACGCCCGCGGCGATCACTTCCGCCGCGAGCACCCGCACGCCCTGCCCGGCACCGCGGAACTTGCAGACGTAGGTGCCGAGGTCGTCGGCCTCGACGATCCCGGGAAGCGAGCCACCCTCGCGCAGCGGCGTGACGTAGCGGGTGACCCGGACGGTGTCCATCACCGGACCGGGTCCTCCTCCTGCAGCCGGCGCTTCTCGGTCGCCACGTCGAAGTCGGCCTTCGGCCACTGCAGTTCCAGGCCGCGCAGCGCATCGAGCAACAGGGTCGCGATGGCGAGGTTGCGGAACCACTTCTTGTCCGCCGGGACGACGTGCCAGGGGGCCGTCTCGGTGTTCGTGCGCTCGATGGCGATCTCGTAGGCCTCGCGGTACGCCGGCCACAGCGCTCGCTCGTCGAGGTCGCCGGGGTTGTACTTCCAGTGCTTCTCCGGGTTGTCGAGCCGCTCCTGCAACCGGGCTTTCTGCTCGTCGGCGCTGATGTGGAGCATGCACTTGAGGACGACGCAGCCGTCCTCGACGAGCCGCAACTCGAAGTTGTTGATCTCGGCGTACCGCTGCTCGAGGGTGTCGGCGTCCGCCCAGCCGCGGACCCGATGGATGAGCACGTCCTCGTAGTGCGAACGGTCGAAGACACCCACGTAGCCGGGTTCCGGCAGGGCGCGCTCGATCCGCCAGAGGAAGTGGTGCTGCTTCTCCTCGTCGGTTGGCGCCTTGAAGCTCGTGATCCGCACGCCTTGCGGGTCGATCAGGCCCACGGCGTGACGCAGCACGCCGCCCTTGCCGGAAGTGTCCATGCCCTGCAGCACCAGCAACACCCGGCTACCGCTACCGGTGGTGCGGTTGGCGAAGAGCCGTTCCTGCTGGTCGGCCAGCTCGGGGCCGAGCGCAGCCAGCGCGGCCTGGCCCTCCGCCTTCTTCCCAGCGAAGCCGGGAGCGGCGTCGGTCTCGATCGAGCTCAGGTCGACCGGACCTGGCGCGGGACGCAGCGATGTCATGGATGCATCATTGCGGACGACCGGCCCCGACCTCGACCACCAGTCCCGGCCGGGCCACGTCGACCGGCCCGGCGAACCGTGCGGCCGCCCGGTCGCGTGCCTCCGACGCATCCTCGCCGGGGAGCAGGTGGGTCAGCACCAACCTCCCGACCCCGGCCTCGCGGGCGTCGTCGCCACGCTGGCCGGCGGTCGAGAGCAGTCCGGCCATCGCCGGCGGCACCTCGTCGACGTGGCTGGCCTCGGCGAGCAGGACGTCGGCGTTGCGCGCGAGCTCGTGCAGGGCCGGGCTCGGGCCGCTGTCACCGGTGTAGACGAGGGTCGCACCGGCGGCGGAGATCCGCAGACCCAGGTTCAGCCAGGTGTGTGGCAGCTCGGCCGCTCGGACGGTGACCGGCCCGAGCGTCACCTCCCTGCCCGGGAGGAGCTCGCGCACGTACACAGCCTGGTCGAGCACGCCCGCACGGTCGAGGGCCAGCACCGGCGCCAGGGCTGCTTCGGGCGCGTGCACCGGCAGCGGCGGCGGCCCCGGGTCCGCGAACGCCCGGGCGCGCAGCAGCGGGTTGAGGTCGAGCACGTGGTCGGGATGCCCGTGGCTGACGAGCACGGCGTCGAGTGCGGCCGCCGGCAGCAGCGTCGTCAGCCGAGGGAACGTCCCCGGTCCGGGATCCAGCAGCACCGAGTACCCCTCGTGCTCCACGAGGTAGCCGCTGCAGGCGCCACCGGGTCGTGGCCAGCCTCCGTCGCCACCCAGGATCGTCAGCCGCATCGCCGCTCAGCCCACCACCTGGCGCACGTCGAGCGAGCACCCGACCATGGTGGCGGTGGACCCGTCACGCTGGGGCTCGTCGAACCAGGTGCCGCGCACGAAGCCCACCTTGTCGAGCATCCGCAGGCTGCTCTCGTTCCGGTGGTCGGGCGCGGCGAAGTAGGTGGTGACGTCGGCGTAGCGGCGGCGGGCGCTGAACAGCCACGCCCACAGCATGACGGTCCCGACGCCGCGGCCGACGAGGTGAGGCTCTCCGATCGCGTAATCGACCCCGACCGCCTCCGGATCGGGTGTCAGCGCCGCGAACTCGGGGTGGTCGCGCAGCCGGTAGTCCTGGCAGAACCCCACGGACCGGCCGTTGACCTCGACCACCCACATCCGGGTGGGCGACATCCCGTCGATCCGCGGGCCGTAGCGCTCGGTCACGTAGTCCATCGTGGGCTCACCCTGGGAGCCGAACCAGCGCCGGACGTGCTCGGCGGCGAGCCACCGGGCGACGTCGGGCAGGTCGCCGCGGGTCATCGCCCGCAACGCCACCCGGCGGTCGTGGTCGATCGCGAACCGCTTCACCTCGCCCGAGAGGTCCAGCGGCACGGGGTCGGCGTGCAGGCTGGCGCAGGTACGCCGCGCCGCGGCTGCCCAGGACTCACCCGCACGTACCACGCCGCCCAGCTCGTGACCCCGATCGGAGACGGTGAGGTGGACCGCCATGGCCGCACCCTAGCGGCGGGCCCGCGCCGACGCGGTCGGCTCCCCGGTCATCCGAGGACGGCGCGCAGGTCCTCGAGGACCTCGGACACGACCTGGTCCGGGACGACCTCCTGCAGGTCGTGCGGGCCCTCGATCACCACCTGCCGGCTCTGCGGGGAAAGCTGCAGCCAGAAGCGCTGGTTCTTCTCACCCCCAGGGTCGGCCTCGGTCGCGCTGACGATGAGCACCGGGAAGTCACCGATCGGCATCCGCAGTGTGTCGAGCTCCTCGGAGTAGTGGACGTAATCCACCTGCTCCACGTTGTCGTGCCACACGAAGCCCTCGGCCCGCAGCACCTCGGGGTCGTCGTGATAGCTGTCGATCGTCACCAGTCCGGCTACCCGCTTCGGGTGCCGGGCCGCACATGCGATGTCGAGGTTGCCTCCGCCGGACTGCCCGATCAGCACGTACGGTGGGCGCATCGGCAGCTGGGCCAGCACCTCGTCCTGGACGGCGCACAGGTCGTCCAGCGTCCGACGGCCACGCGGGGGCGGGTCGCTGCTACCGGTGCCGGGCCGGTCGTAGGTGCACACGGTCGTCTGCGCGACCAGCGGGTCGGTGAATGCCGTGGGATAGGCGTCCGTGCCCCCGGAATCGGTGCCCGCCTCCAGCAGCACGCCGGGACTCCCCTCCCCGGCGCACCAGTAGTAGACCTCCCCACCGGACGACAGCGTGAGCATGCCGTCCTGCCACTCGCCTGGCGAGGGCGACTCCGACGGCGACTCCGACGGCGACTCCGACGAGGACTCCGACGCGCTGTCAGTCGAAGACGGCTCCTCGGGTGGCGCCTCGGCTGCCGGATCCTGCCCACACGCGGATACCAGCAGAACGGTCGTCGCCACGACCAGCCCGCGACGGCAGAACACCTTCATGTCGTCCAGCGCAGCAGAGGCGACATTCGGCGTCACCCCCCACGTGGGGTAGCCGATCGGGCCCCCGCCTAGATGTCTGGGCCGGAGGGGGCTTCGTGCTCGCCAAGCTCATCCTTCACCACGCGGTGCGCCATGCCAGGGCTGTAGCCCTTGCGGGCCAGCATCCCGACCAGCCGGCGAGTCTTGGTCGCGTCGTCGAACCGCTCCATCGAGCGCAGCTTCTTGCGGACCAGCACCCGGGCGGCCTCCTCGAGCTCGTCGGACCCGAGCTGGTCGAGAGCCTCGCGCGCCACCTCGTCGGCCACACCCTTGCGTCGCAGCTCCTGGGCCAGCGCCCGGGGCGCCAGGCCCCGGGCGGCGTGGCGTCCCTCCACCCAGGAGTGCGCGAAGGCCGTGTCGTCGACCAGGCCGACCTCCTCGAACCGGTCGAGCAGGCGGGTGGCGAGCTCGTCCGGCACGTGGCGCTGAGCCAGCTTGTCGGCCAGCTCGCGTCGCGACCGGGCTCGACCGGCCAGCTGGTCGAGGAGGATCGTCCGGGCCACCGACTCGGGGTCCGCGTCGACGTCCCGCGGATCCGGTGGCTCAGAAGTCATTGATCCCGATCGGCTCGTCGGACAGGTCGTCGGCCGGCGTGTCGACCTGTGGGCCTACGCCGAGCTTCTCGAGGATCCGCTTCTCCAGCTCGTTGGCGAGGTCGGGGTTGTCGCGCAGGAAGTTCCGCGCGTTCTCCTTGCCCTGCCCGAGCTGGTCGCCCTCGTAGGTGAACCAGGCTCCGGCCTTGCGGACCAGCCCGGCCTCGACGCCGACGTCGATCAGGCCGCCCTCGCGGGAGATGCCCTTGCCGTACATGATGTCGAACTCGGCCTGCTTGAACGGCGGAGCCACCTTGTTCTTGACGACCTTGACCCGGGTCCGGTTGCCGACCATGTCGGTGCCGTCCTTGAGGGTCTCGATCCGGCGCACGTCGAGCCGCACCGAGGAGTAGAACTTCAGCGCCCGGCCGCCGGTGGTGGTCTCAGGCGACCCGAACATGACTCCGATCTTCTCGCGCAGCTGGTTGATGAAGATCGCGGTCGTGTTGGAGCCGTTGAGGGCACCGGTCATCTTGCGCAGCGCCTGGCTCATCAGGCGCGCCTGGAGTCCGACGTGGCTGTCACCCATCTCGCCCTCGATCTCGGCGCGGGGCACCAGCGCCGCGACGGAGTCGATGACGACCAGGTCCAGCGCACCGGAGCGCACCAGCATGTCGGCGATCTCGAGCGCCTGCTCGCCAGAGTCGGGCTGGCTGACCAGCAGCGCGTCGGTGTCGACACCGAGGGCCTTCGCGTAGTCCGGGTCGAGGGCGTGCTCGGCGTCGATGAACGCCACGATGCCGCCAGCCCGCTGGGCGTTGGCCACCGCGTGGAGCGCGACCGTCGTCTTTCCGGAGGACTCCGGACCGTAGATCTCCACCACCCGGCCGCGCGGCAGACCACCGAGGCCCAACGCGACGTCGAGGGCGATCGAGCCCGTCGGGATCACCTCGAGCGGCGCACGGGTCTCGTCACCGAGCCGCATCACCGACCCCTTGCCGAACTGCTTCTCGATGTTCGCGAGCGCTACGTCGAGCGCCTTCTCGCGGTCTCCACCAGCCATGTGCCGGTTCCTCTCGTGTCGTGACGGGCCAGGTACGTCGGCGACGCTAGGACGGGCCACCGACATCCCCTCGTCGAGGACACCGACACCTGTGGACAACTCCGTCCGCGTCGTACCTGTGGACACAAACCTAGCCCGAACAACTGTTCGATCCGGGGCGTTGGGGCGGCGTGTCGCAGACGAGTCGGGAGCCCTGGGGTGCGCTCGAGCGTCACACCCGGGCTCAGGGGTAGGTCGGTTCCGCCTCGCGCGTCCGCTGGTGACCGGCGACGACCACCCCGGCCAGCACCACACCCCCGGCGAGCACCGCCGAGAAGCCGGTGAGGGCCGGGTACCCCCAGGCCGCCACGATCCACCCGGAGAGGCCTCCTCCAACGGCGGCCATCAGCCACATCGAGGCATCGGCGATCCCCTGCACGTCGGCGCGGGACTCGAGGGGAGCAAGGTCGGCGACCGTGGCTGACGCAGCGACGGTGGCGCTCGACCACCCCAGACCGAGCAGGAACAGGCCGGCGGTGATCTGCCACGACGACCCCTCAGGTGAGCTGCCCGCCAGCAGCAACGACAGCAGCTGCAGGGCGGCGCCGGCGAGGATCATGGTGGGCCTCCCCCACCGGTCCGCACACCATCCGACGACCGGGCTGAAGGCGAACATTCCGATCACGTGCCCGGAGATCACGAACCCGATCACCGACAGCTCGGCGCCGCCGTGCTCCATGTGCAACGGCGTCATGATCATGACCGAGACCATCACCGCGTGGGCGCTCGCCAGGCCGACGATGGCCGCGAGCAGGGGGCGGCTGGTCGCCAGGGCCTGCCGCGCCCGTCGCCACGACGTGCTACCGGCACCCGACGGCTGGACCCCGGCCACGTCGCGAGCGAGCAGCAACGGGTCGGGCCGCAGCCACACGGCGATCACGAACGCAGCGACGAGCATGCCGATGGCGGCGATCAGGAACGGTCCCGTCAGCTCAGGGATCCCGAGCCATCGGGACAGCGCGCTCGCCACCCCGGTCAGGTTGGGCCCCACCACGGCGCCGACGGTGGTCGCCCACACCACGAACGCCAGCGCCCTGGCACGGGTCTCGACCGGCGCCAGGTCGGTGGCGGCGTACCGCGCGGCGAGGTTGGCCGCGGACGAGCAACCGAGCATGGCCGTGCCGAGGAGGAGCAGCGCCATCGAGCCGACCACGCCGGCGACGACCGCCAGCGCCGCCCCGCTGGCCCCGAGCAGCAGCCCGGTGACCTGCCCGACGCGTCGGCCACGTCGTGACATCAGCCGGGCGAGCAGGAAGGAGGCGACCGCCGCACCGAGGACCTGGGTCGTCTGGGCCAGGCCCGCCTGGCTCTCCGAGCCACTGACGTCCCGGGCCAGCAGGGACGCGGTCGCCACCCCGATCGTGATGCCGATGCCGCCGAGCGCCTGCGCCGCCACGAGGGTGCGGACCGTGCGACGGTGCACGGCCGCGACGTCGTACGCCGGCGCGGCGTTCACCGCAGCGAGGGCGGGAGCTCGAGCACCCGCCACACCTCGCGCCAGACCTCCTTCGGCGGGACTCCGGCGTCCAGGGCCTCCTGTGGTGTGCGGCTGCCGAGAGTGCCGATCACCTGGGTCTTGGCCCAGGCATGCGCATAGGCGGGGCCGAGCGCCTCCTCCAGCCGCGACCAGAACTCGGTGTGCCTCATGGCCCGGAGGTGGCGCGGACGGCGATCACGTCCAGCCAGGTCTCGTCGCGCCGGCCGAGGTTGCGCGTGAGGGAACGGACCTCCCAGCCGGCGTCGGCGAGCACGGCTCGCAGACCCGGCTCACGCCAGAACGTGAAGTGCCGGGGTCCGCTGACGTTGCCGTGCACCGAGAACCGGGCGCCGTCGCCCTCCTTCACCGCCAGGTGGAGGGCGCCGCCCGGGACGGTTGCGTCGGCCAGGTTGGCCAGCACCTGCGGCAGGTCCTCACGGCGGACGTGCAACAGGCTCGCCGACGCCCAGACCCCGTCGTACAGCCCCGACTCCGGGGAACCAGTGCGCTCGGGGTCCGTGAGGTCGTCGGTCAGCGGGTCGAGGACGGTCGCCTCGTGGCCGGCCTCGCGCAGCATCCGGACGAACGCCGGGGTGATGTCGGTCCGACGGACCGAGAGGCCGCGCTCCTCGAGCGCGAGGGCATCGCGACCGGAGCCGCTCCCGATCTCGAGAACCCGAGCTCCGGCCGGGAGCATCGAGACGAACTGGTCGATGGCCGCGAGCACGTCAGCCGACATCGGCGGCTGGCCGGCGGTGTACGCCTCGACCGCGGCCTCGTACGACGCGACCGTCACCCGCTTGGTGATGTGGGAGACGTCGTGGGCGTGGTGGACCAGGTCGTGGAGGTGATAGCGCGCGAACGAGTCGACGGTGAACACCGCGCCGTCGTCGCGGCGACCGGTGCGGTCCCACTGCGTCCCCGTCACGCGCTCGTACGCGCTGGCGACGGCGTCGGCGGCCGCGGTGACCTCCGCGGCGACCTTGTCGGGCTGCTCGCTGCCGTAGTCGGACACGACCGCGGCGTCGTCCTGGTCCCAGTTCTCGAACGCGGGATCGTCCTCGGTCAGCATCAGCTCGAGCCGGCGGGCGAACAGCTCGTTGACGTCACGGACGTGGCAGGCGTACTCGAGCGGAGACCACACGTGCGCGGACGGGCGGACCGCGGCGTCCTCGGTGTCGAGCACGACGTCCCACAGGGTCGCGTTGTCGCGGATCGCCTGCGGGATGCGGTCACGGTCCAGGCCGGGGGCGTCGAAGCCGCACTCGGGGCAGGGACGCTCCAGCACCCAGGTCCAGTCCTTGGTGTCGGGCTCGATCATCATGGGCGTCATGCTGTCAGACCCCTCGAAGGGCTAGGTGAGCAGGAGCGTGTCGAGCCGACGTCGCACCACGGCGAGGCCGATCAGGCTCATCACGACGAGGTAGACCACCGAGACCCCGCTCGCCCAGGTGATCGAGCCGGTCGTCAGCTCTCGACAGAGCACGACGCCGCGGTAGAGCGGTGTCACCTCCACCACCCACTGCAGCCAGCCCGGGAACACCGTCAGTGGGAAGAACGTCGCCGAGAACAGGAACATCGGCAGCTGTGCGAGCGTGATCTTGTCGAAGTCCTGCCAGCTCGTCATCCAGGTCGTCAGCGCCATGCAGACCGCGCTGAACGCGAATCCGATCAGCAGCGCTGCCGGCAGTGCCAGCACGGCCCACCACGACCCGACCAGCCCCATCGCCCACATCACGACCAGGAACGCCGCCGAGTAGCTCGCCCCGCGCAGCTGCCCCCACGTGATCTCGCCCCGCGCGATGTCGGCCGTCGTCAGCGGAGTGGCCAGCATCTGGTCGTAGAGCTTGTCGTACTTGAGCTTGAAGAACACGTTGAACGTGGAGTCCATCAGCGCCCCGTTGAACGCGGACACCGCGAGCATCCCGGGCGCGACGAACGCGGCGTACGAGATCGGCTCGCCGTTGAACTCGAAACCCTCGACCAGCTGCCCGACGCCGATCCCGATCGAGAACAGGTAGAAGACCGGCTCGAGGAAGCCGGTGAGGAAGAGCTTCCACGCGTGACGGTAAGTGATGTAGTTGCGGAGCACGAGGATCCGCAGCGCACCGAGCGGGCGGAGTGGCGTGACCGGGTCCTTGAGCGCAGTGCTCTCGAGGACGGTGCTCATCAGACCACCAGCCGTTTCGTCAGCCCGGACACCGACCAGAACCAGCCGATCACGAGCAGTCCGACCAGCACCGCGGTGTTGATGGCGGCCACCGGCCAGTCGACGGCGTCGACGCAGAACATCCGGGACAGGTTCACGCCGTGCCACAACGGCGTGAGGCGAGCGACCCACGCGCCGGCGTCGCCGAGGTTGGAGACCGGGAAGAACGCTCCGGAGAAGAGGAACAACGGGAAGATGCCGAGCCGGAACAGCACGCCGAATCCTGCCTCGTCCTTGAGCCGAGCGCTCCACCCGAAGACGAGCGAGGCGAACACCATGCCGACCAGCACCTGCGACACGAAGGCGAGGATCGGCCCCCACCAGGACTCGAACACCCCGAACGGCGCCAGCACTGCCATGAAGACGGCACACGTCGAGACGAGCCGGAAGAACACGAACATCAGGTGACCCGCCACCAGGTGAGCCGGATCGAGCGGGGTGGCGAGCTGGGCGTAGTAGCTCTTGTGCCACTTGATCGCACCCATGACGGGGTACGTCGTCTCGCCGACCGCGGTCTGCATCGCGTGCGCCGCGACCAGACCGGGTACGACGAACGCGAGGTAGCTGGTGGCACCCTCGAGCTGGTCCGGGTCGCCGGCGATGAAGCCGCCGAGGAGCACCCCCATCGCGAGCACGTAGAAGACCGGGCTGAGGAAGCTGCTGACGATGGTGGCCTTCCAGGTGCGCTTGTAGACCGTCCACCAGTAGTCGTACTGGCGGGCGGTGCCCTCGCGCAGGCTGAGCGTGCTCGCCATCAGTCCACCAGGCTCCGGCCGGTGAGCCGGAGGAACACGTCCTCGAGCGTCGACCGGCGCACGAGGGTGGCGACCGGCTGGAGGCCGCGCTCGTGGGTCTCGGCGATCACCTGCTCGCCGTCGTCGCTGTAGACGAGCAGTCGATCGGGCAGCACCTCCACCCGGTCGCCGAGGTCGGCGAGCTTCTCACCGAGGGCCTCGTGCTCACCGACGCCGAACCGCAGCTCGGCCACCTCGCGGGTGGAGTACTGCTCGATCAGCTCCCTCGGGCTGCCCTCCGCGACGATCACGCCCTTGTCCATGACGACGAGCCGGTCACAAAGCTGCTCTGCTTCATCCATGTAGTGCGTGGTGATCACCAGCGTCACGCCCGCCTGCTTGAGACGGAACAGCTGGTCCCACAACACGTGCCGCGCCTGCGGGTCGAGCCCGGTCGTGGGCTCGTCGAGGAGCAGCACCTCGGGGTCGTTGATCAGGCTGCGGGCGATGGTCAGCCTCCGCTTCATGCCGCCCGAGAGGTCCTCGACCCGCGCCTTGCGCTTCTCGGTCAGCTGCACGAAGTCGAGGAGCTCCTCGGCGCGCTGCCGGACCGTCGCCTTGTCGATGCCGAAGTAGCGACCATAGATGTAGAGGTTGTCGAAGACGTTGAGCTCGTTGTCGAGCGTGTCCTCCTGGGGGCAGACGCCGAGCCGGCCACGGATCGCGGGACCGTCGGTGGCCGGGTCGAGGCCGAGGATCTGCAGCTCACCAGCGGTCACCGGCGAGACAGCCGCCACCATCCGCATGGTGGAGGACTTGCCGGCGCCATTCGGGCCGAGGAAGCCGAACGCCTCGCCCCTGTGGACCTCGACATCGATGCCCTTGACCGCCTCGAAGCCGCCGAAGGACTTGCGCAGGCCGACAGCCCGGATCATCGCGTCGCTCACGAGGGTCGATCCTAGGCACGACCCCCCACAGGTCCCCAGCGGTTATCGGTCGTCGGGGGAGTCGGGCTGGCGTAGAGGGGAAGGACTGGGTCTGGACAACCTCACGTCACTCGAACAGGTGGCGGTGGCTACGGGTCCACCGGGGTCTGGCCTGCAGCTCTTCCAGGTACCCCTCGCGACACCAGGCCGCCCACGGATCCAGTCCTCGCTCGGCCAGCGACAGCACCCGGGCCACGGTCTGCTGCTGGCGCTCGATGACGCGGTCGACGATGCCGGCCGTCCCCCCGAGTCCGTACGCCGTGGCGAAGGCCCGCACCCGGGCGGCACGCTCCGGCGGCTGCGGGAAACGGTGGTCGCGGACGGTCACGTCGTCCGGCCGGAACGGAGTGAAGGTGTCCAGTGCGTAGGCCACGTCGTCGATCGGGGCGGCCGGGTAGGCATGGTCCCAGTCGATCAGGCCCACGGCCTCGCCGTCGCGCCACACGAAGTTCCAGGGGGCAGGATCGCCATGACACACCGTCGTCGCGCCGCGTACCGGCGAGTGCGCCCACTCGACTCGATCCGGGGGCTCGAACCCGGCGGTCGCATCGTGGACCTTGCGCAGCAACCTCGCGGCGGACTCGAGTCCTTCGATCGTCAGCTGGTGTCGGAAGGCGTCGCCCCCGGCGTCACCGGGGATGAACGTCACGGCTTCGACGTCGTGCCGGACCCCGACCGGTTCAGGCACGCAGTCCAGCCCGGAGTCCCGCAGGTGGGTCAGGAGTGCGTGGACCGCGCCGGTCCACGGGCGGACAGGACGCAGCACCAGGTCGTCGACGATCGTGACGCCCCCGCCGACCAGTCGCCACTTCGCCACCGGGCCATGATGTCGTGAGCGTCGTCCGCCTGTCGCGGCTCCACGCCGTCCTCCGAGCGCCACGGCCGGCCAACACTGCGTCGCTCGACAGTCAGGCGGCCCAGGCGAGGTCCATCCTGGCGGTTCTCGGTTCGATGACCGAGGGGGCGCGGGACCGATAGATGTGGCCCGTCGGTGTCGTCGTCTCCACCACGTGAGCGGGTCCGGGCCGCGGTCTGGCGGTCCACCCGAACGCTTCCTTCGCGTAGTGGCACGACTCGCACAGGCCCTGCCCGTTGACGAAGCTCGTCACGCCTCCGTCGTCATGTGCCGTGGCGTGGTCGGCATGTCGAACCGGTGCATCACACCAAGGGGTCCGGCAACGCTGGTCGCGCAGCGCGATCAGCTCGGCGAGCGGCGGGGGGAAGAATCGTGCGGCCGACTCCATGGCCACCAGCTGGCCGGTCGACGGGTCGGCGAAGAGCCGACGGAGCTCGACCTCGGCGTCGGCCGCCAAGCCGTCGCGGATCCACTCCCGGACGACCTTGGCGGGGATCGGGCCGTAGCCCGGGATGTCGGCGGCTGACTCGCTGCCACCCACCAGACTGTCGCCGCTGATCACGACACTGACGGTGACCGGGACGGCCACCGCCGGCGTACCGAGCACTCTCTCCACGAGCGTGTCGGCCATGATCTGGCCGCGACTGCGCCCGTCACCGGCTCCGATCAGACGGTCGGCCTCAGCGCGCAGCGCGGCGTACACGGCGACCCCCTGCTTCACGGGCAGGCGGCCGGTCAGCCAGGTCATGGTGTCGGGCGCCGGGCGGATGGTGACGCCCCGGTCGGCCTCGGCCTTGCGCTTGCGCGCGACGACCGAGGCGGGATCGAGCTCTGCGGCCAGCTTGCGCGCCCGGTCGCCGAGCTCGCGGTCGCCCATCTTCTCGATCTTGTCGAGGTCACCGGCCAGCTGCCTGTCGATGCTGCGTCGGTCCGCCAACGACAGGCACGCGGTCTCCCGGGCCAGCAGCGTCGCCTTCCACTCGGTGATACGTCCGGCACGCAACGCTGCGAGCGTGCACGGCATCTCACGGACCAGGATCTTTGCGAGACCGGTGAGCCGCTGCCCCCGGTGCGGTGATACCCGGCGAGCCAACGCCACCTGGTGGGCGATGCCCCTGCCCTGCCTCTGCTCGGGGACCCCGCGGGCGGCCGCGGAAGCGCGCCGGCTGACGTCGAAGTCAGCCGTGACGACGACCTGGGTGCCCTCGGCCGCGCACTTCAGGACCTCAAGGGCCCGGAGCAGGTCGATCCGCGCACGATCGTCCAGCTGCTCCACCCCAGCAGCCAGCGAGCCCGCGAACGCCAGCACCTCCGCGGGCGTCGGGGCCACCGCCGGCGCTGCCTGGCGGTCGGGCACTTGGTCGAGTTCGAACACAAGTTCGATTGTAGGGGAATCCACCGACAGCCACCCGGACCGTCGCCGACTAGCGCTCCCGGACGGCGTAGGTCAGGTGCGTCACCCTCGGGGACGGCTCCGCGCGAACCTGCTCCAGGGCTACTCGGTCCGCGTCCACGCCCTCGAACAGGCGGATCCCGGAGCCGAAGAGCACGGGCGACAGCGCGATCGAGAACTCGTCGACCAGGCCGGCGTTCAGGTACTCCAGGATCGTCGCGCCGCCGCCCGCAATGCGTACGTCGCGGTCGCCGGCGGCGTCGCGGGCCTGGTCGAGCGCGACTTCGATGCCGTCGTTGACGAAGTGGAAGGCGGTCCCGCCCGGCCGCTCCCAGGGTTCACGCCTCTCGTGCGTCACGACGAAGACGGGCGTGTGGAACGGCGCCTCCTCGGGCCACGCCCGCGCGCCCGCGTCGAACATGCGCTTGCCCATGATGCTCGCGCCGCTGCGGTCGAACGTCTCCCGCACGATCTCGTTGTCGCGGCCCTCGTCGCCGCCCTCGCCGAGCTTCAGGTTCTCCCGGAAGAACCGCAGCGGGAAGACCCATGCCTGCAGCTCCATCCACTGCGGACCCATCAAGTCCGCGAGGGACTCGGGCGCGATGAACCCGTCCAGCGACATCGACACGCTGAAGAACACCTTCCCGGGCATCAGCCCTCCGCTCCGCGCCCAAGGAGCTCGGCGGCGTACGAAGCCAGGCTGCTCAGGGTCTGCTGGCCACCCTCGATGGCGTGGTACTTCTCGATCGCCTCGTTGCGCAGCTCCTTGGTAGGGAACACCGTGCGCATCTCGATCCGGGTCGTCGCACCGTCGGGTTCGAAGGTCACGACGGACTCGAACGCGTTCGGGTCGCCGCGAGACTCGCCGTGGAGCATCGCGATGCGCTCCGGCCGGACGATTTCGGTCCACGAGATCCACTCGGCGTAGTCCGTGCCGTCTGGTCCGTGCATGACGAAGTCCCACTCCCCGCCGACGCGGAACTCGAACGCTCGCGTGCTGGTGGTGAACCCGTCCGGTCCCCACCACCGCGACAGGTGCCGGACCTCGGTGAACGCATCGAACACCAGCTCCCGTGGCGCGTCGATCACCCGTGAGATGACGATCTCGCGGTCGGCGGTCGCGGACCGCGCCGGTGCTCCTCGTCCCGTCGCGCTCATCAGCTACTCCTCCTGCCTTGCCTGCTTGAGGTCCTGCACGTACGCATCCAGTCGGTCGAAGCTCTCGTTCCAGAACAGCTCGAACCCACCGGCCCACTCGTGGACCGGCCTCAGCCCCCGGGCGTCAAGGCCGTACATGCGCTGCCTGCCTGCCTTGCGGTCCCGCACGAGTCCGACCGCGCGGAGCACCCGCAGGTGTTTGGACGCGCGCGGCTGGGTCATCCCCAGCTCCCCGGCCAGCTCGGTCACCGGCCGCTCCCCTGCTCGCAACAGCACCAGGATCTCCCGTCGCTGCGGTTCGGCGATCGCGTTGAAGACGTCCGATGTCGTCGCCGCTCGTGCCATGGTGACATCATATGCCTATATCGGCATGCGTCAACGGAAGGGCCGCCGCGGCGGATCATGGATCTCGGCACGGACCCTCTCTACGGTGTCCCCTGTGGACCACCAACGCGCGGCGTCCGACTCCCCGTTCGAGACGACCATCGGCTTCAGCCGCGCAACGCGCGCAGGAACCTTGATCTCCGTGTCGGGCACCGCCCCGGTCTGGCCCGACGATGCGGTCGACCCCGACCCCACCCACCAGGCCCGGCGGTGCTGGGAGATCGCGTTGGCCGCCCTGCGCGAGCTCGGCGGTGAGGTGACGGACGTGGTCCGCACCCGCCAGTACGTCGTCTCGCCCGACGTGGCCGAGCAGGTCGGCGCTGTCCACGCCGAGGTGTTCGGAGACGTCCGGCCGGCGAGCACGATGGTCGTGGTGGGACTGCTCGATCCTCGCTGGCACGTCGAGGTGGAGCTGGACGCGGTGCTGGGGCGGGCGACCTCGTGACGCAGCGACGGGACGACAGGGCTAGCACGGGACGCCTGCGAGAACGCGTGGAGGTAGGTCTCTGGCCCCTGGTCGAGCACTTCCTCGACTCGTACGAGGCAGCCGGCCTGGCCGTCGCGGTCGTCTCCGACGAGGAGGTCGTGGCCCGCGGGTTCGGCGTCCGTGACGTCCGCACCAGTGCTGCCGCCACCCCTGAGACGATGTTCCACCTGGCGTCGGTCTCCAAGCCGTTCGTCGCGACCGCGATCGTGTCGCTGGCCACCGGAGGCGACTCCGGTGGACGCCTGTTCGACCTCGATGCTCCGATCACCGACTGGGTGCCGGAGTTCTCGCTGGCCGACGGCCGGGCCGAGGAGGTCACGGCCCGGGGACTGCTGAGCCACACCAGTGGTCTTCCGGACGTGACGGAGTACGGCTGGCACGACCCCCAGCTCGGCGACGACGCCCTCAGCGAGTTCGCCCGAAGCCTGTCAGGCTGGCGACTGCAGGCCGAACCCGGTACGTCGTTCTCCTACTCGAATGCCGGGTTCGAGCTGCTCGGGCTGGTGCTGTCCCGGGTCATGGACACGACCTTCGAGGACGCCGTCCGACAACGGGTGCTGATACCGCTCGGAATGCGGAACAGCACGTTCCTGCGCAGTGAGGTGCCGGAGCACCTGGCCGCGTCGCCCCACGTCGGGATGCCGCTGACGGTCCTGGATGGTGCCTATCCCTACACCCGCCGCCATGCGCCCAGCTCGACCCTGCACTCCAACGTGGACGAGCTGTGTCGCTGGATGGTGGCCCACTTCGAGCCGGCAGAACCGGGCACCGACGGACCAGCCGGTCCCTGGGCCCGGCTCGACCCGGGTCTGGTCGACCAGATGCGACAGCCCGTGGCACCCGTCGGCCGACCCCCCTGGGAGGAGGCACAAGCGCTCGGCTGGGCCGTGGGGAGCTACCGCGGGCACCACGTGCTGAGCCACAGCGGCGCGGACCCCGGGTTCGGCTCGAAGCTGGTGCTCGTCCCCGATCGGCGTACCGGTGTGGTCGTGCTGGCCAACTCCAACACCGGCCATACCGGGTCCATCGCAGCGGCAGCGCTCGACATCCTCTTCACCGACCTGCCGCTCTCGGCTCTCTCCGAGGTGGCGCCCGACGAGCCGGGCGAAGGGGTCGCCCAGCTGCGTACCCTGCTGCCGCCGATCACCCGACCCCTCGCCGACGCGATCACGACGGCGGGCGCGGCGGCCGCACACGACACGTTCCACCGACTGGCCACGGTCGAGCCGGCGACCTTCGACCTCGACGACGAGGTGTTCATCGACGCTGTGTGGGGCGCGATCGAGCTTCACCACACTGCGGCGGTCTGGCCCCTCCTGCGGGTGTGGACCGAGCTGCGTCCGGACTCGTCCGATGCGTGGACGATGACCGGATGGGCGCACCAGGTGGACGGCCGCCTCGACCAGGCGAGCCAGAACCTCCGCCGCGCTCTCGACCTCGACCCCGACAACGAGGAGGCCGCGCAGATCCTGGGCAACCTCTAGGGTGCCGCCCATGGGTGTCCCTCGTTGGGCCCTCGGCCTCGAGAGCGCGTGGGACAGCGCCCGGCAGCGCCGAGCGGCGAACCGCACGCCGGATCACTTCCGGATCGAGCCGTACGGCGGTCACGGGAGCGCCGCAGGCGTGGTGGTGCGCGGTCGGGTGCTCGACGATCCCCCTCCCTCGGAGGCGGTCGAGGGCGAGGGAGTCGGCGCGGCGGTGCTGCGCACTGTGCGCCAGTTCCTCACCGACGAGCTGCCGGGAGTCCCGCTACGCATCACCGTCGCCGGGACGACCGTCGGGACGGTCACCGACACCGAGGGCTACTTCCGCGTCGTCCTCACGCCGGATGCCGAGCGACTCACCAGCCCGTGGACCGACGGCACCGTCGAGCTCGCCGAGCCCTACCGAGGGCTGAGCGAACCGCACACCACCTCGGTCCGGGTCCACGTACCGGGCAAGGACGCCAGATTCGGAGTCATCTCCGACGTCGACGACACGATCCTCGAGACCGGCGTGCAGCGAGTGGGTCACATGGTCCGGCAGACGCTCACCGGGTCGGCCCTGACGCGAACGCCGTTCCCGGGAGCACCCGAGCTCTACCGCGACCTCACCGCGGGGACGAACCCGGTGTTCTACGTCTCCTCCAGTCCGTGGAACCTCCACACCTTCCTGGTGTCGTTCCTTGCGTACCGGCGGTTCCCCGACGGACCGGTACTGCTGCGCGACCTGCTGGGCACCGCCGAGGGTCGCGAGCAGAAGCACGACCGGATCGCCGAGGTCCTCGAGCTCCACCCGGAGCTGGAGTTCGTGCTGATCGGCGACTCCGGGGAGAAGGACCCGGAGATCTATGCCGACACCGTCCGCGACCATCCCGGGAGGATCCGGGCGACCTACATCCGGGAGGTGCGCCTCGACCCGGGCGATGGCCGGGTCGAGCAGGTCAGCAGTCGCTGGGCCGAGGACGTGCCGTTCGTGCTCGCAGCCGACACCGACGTCGTACGCCGACACGCGAGCGGCCTGGGCCTGCTCTGACCGTCGTCAGCCTCGGTCGACGAACGTGAGCACGTCGTGGGGCACCTGACGGCTGGTCGCGGCCTTCATGTGGCCGAGCCCCTCGTAGCTGACCAGCGTGCACTCCGGGATCATCCGAGCTGTCTCCTCCACAAGCTCCTGGGGGAAGAACCGATCGCTGTCTCCGCACAGGAGCACCACCGGCACGCCGATCTCGGGCAGGACCGGTCGGGCGTCGAACGCGAGCTCCGCCTCGGTCTCGACGAGCAGGTCACTCGGCGGGTAGCTCTTCCCCGAGAGAAGGCTCCGCGCGATCCAGGGCGCGACCACGCGCCGGATCCAGCGGCTGCGAGCCCCGGGGAGGGCGTACTCGGCGAACGCCGTCCCGACCCCCGTCCGGTCGCTTGCGGCCAACGCAGTGGCCAGTCGGGTGTCGACCTCCTTGCCCCAGTCGCTGACCTCGACGGCCGCCACCACGACGGCGACGCGCCCACAGGCGTCGCCGTGACGCGCGGCCAGGTACAGCGCGATCATCCCGCCGTACGACTCACCCACCACGAGGTCGACCCGCCCGCCTAGCTCACCGGCCAGGGCTCGGGCGTAGTCGTCCGCCATGTCGGCGACCGTGTGCCCGGACGGCATGTTCCGGCGGCGGGTCACGTACCAGACGGTGTACCCGGCCTCGACGAACGGGTCGAACCACCGGCGGGCCATCCGACCCGTCACGCCCTGAGGGACACCACTCCCCGGTCCTCCCGGGAGGAACAGGAGCGTCCTCGGCCCGGCTCCCCACGAGAGGTACTCCATCCCGTTACCGAACATCCCGCGAGCGGCGGTCTGCTGAGGTCCCATGGTCGCATCCGCCTCCCTCCCGCCGTAGGTCGCAGCGAGCATCGTCCTCCGGACGGCTCCCCCGCAACCTCCAAGGGTCCCGGGCTCGGCCAGCGAGCCGACCCCTAGGTCGTCGGTGCTGTCTCCTCCTCCCGCAACCGGTCGTACAGCGCGTTGTCCTCGTAGCCACCGGCGGCCAGCGGCGCCGAGCCACGCTCGGTGCCGACGTGCTCGAACCCGGCGCGCTCGGCGAGACGACGCGAGCCGTCGTTGCGCACCGACGTGAGCAGGTACAGCCGACGGGCACCCAGCCCGCCCTCGGCACTTCTCCCGAACGCCCAGTCGGTCGCCAGTCGCAGCGCAGCCGTCATGACCCCCCGACCCCGCCCGGCGGGGTGCGACCAGTACCCGACCTGGGCGGTCAGGTCGTCGGGCTCGTCCTCAAACTCGAACAGGGCGACGTTGCCGAGCGCCACGTCGGTTCCGGCGTCGGCGACGCACCACGCCAGCCGGCCGTTGGTTGCGGCACCGACGTGCACGCGCGTGAGGTAGGCAGGAACGGCCTCCAGGGAGCGAGGCAGCGGGGTGTCGGGGATCCACTCGCGCAGCACCGCGTCGTTGGCAGCCTCGACCAGCCGCGGTCCGTCGGCCTCGCGCCATGGCCGAAGCCGCACGTCGTCGGCCTCGAGCACCGGTGGTACGAGCCACGGCTCGACCGGCTCGCGCGGGTCGTCGGCCCCGAGCCACGCGGTCCAGGCGTCTCGCTGCTCGCCCCGTTGCGGCAGCAACCGCGGGATCGTGGGGCCGAAGTGGAACCCGAGCCGCCAGGCGATCCGGCGCGACGCCCAGTTCCCGACGAACGCACGCCAGTAGACCACCTCGACCCCACGCCCGAAGCCCCAGTCGAGCAGCAGGTCCAGCGCCCGGCGCATCACCCCGGAGCCGCGGGCCCCGGGGTGCAGGGCGAAGCCGACCTCGGCCTCGAGCTCACCGCGCATCCGCAGGTCCACCGAGCCTGCGAACAGCCCCTCGTGCTCGATCGCGAAGCCGTACGTCGAGTCCGTCGCCCAGCCTTTGGGGAGCACGTTCGTGGTCCAGTCCACGGCGTCGCTCTCGGCGTACGGGTGCGGGACGGTGGTCCATCGGACCGACTCGGGGTCGGTGGCCTGCTGCACGATGCGTGGCAAGTCGGCCGGCTGGTGCGCCCGCAGCGTCACCACGCCGTCGGTCAAGGTCGGGACGTCGTCTGGGAATCGCACCGCGACAGTCTCACCGACGTCGCGGGCAGGACGCGACCGGGTTTGCACCCACTCGCGAAGCGACGCCTGTCAGTGGCGTCAGGCAGGATTGACGAGTGCCCGCCCTCGACCGCTTCAGCGCAGCCACGCGCACGTGGTTCGGTGCCGCCTTCGCGGAGCCCACTCCCGCCCAGAACGGCGCCTGGGAGTCGATCAGCAAGGGCAACCATGCACTCGTGGTCGCGCCGACCGGGTCCGGCAAGACGCTCAGTGCGTTCCTCTGGTCGCTCGACCGGCTCCTCACCGAACCCGTGCCCCCGACCAAGGAGCGGTGCCGGGTCCTTTACGTGTCGCCCCTGAAGGCGCTCGCCGTCGACGTCGAGCGCAACCTCAGGGCGCCACTGGCCGGCATCCGTCACACCGCCGAACGGCTGGGCGAGTCCTTGCCGGAGGTCCGGGTCGGCGTCCGCAGCGGTGACACGCCGGCAGCCGACCGCCGCAAGCTGGTGACGTCGCCGCCTGACATCCTCATCACCACCCCCGAGTCGTTGTTCCTGATGCTGACCAGCCGGGCCCGCGAGTCGTTGCACCACGTCGAGACGGTCATCCTCGACGAGGTGCACGCCGTGGCCGGCACCAAGCGGGGCGCCCACCTCGCCCTCACCCTCGAGCGGCTCGACGCGCTGCTCGACCGTCCCGCGCAGCGGATCGGCCTGTCCGCGACCGTGCGACCTCACGAGGAGGTCGCGCGCTTCCTCGGCGGCCAGGCGCCGGTGGAGATCGTGGCACCCCCCAGCGAGAAGGCCTGGGACCTGCAGGTCGTGGTCCCGGTCGAGGACATGACGGCGCCTGAGGAGTACGACGAGTCAGGCGAGGACCCCGACCGCAGCCAGTCGATCTGGCCTCACGTCGAGGAACGGGTCGCCGACCTGATCGGACAGCACCGGTCGACGATCGTGTTCTCCAACAGTAGGCGGCTCGCCGAACGCCTGACCGCGCGGCTCAACGAGATCGCCAGTGGACGATCCGACGACGACCGACCACCGGCGCAGGTGATGGCCCAGTCCGGTGCCTCGCACGCCACCGACTCCGTCCTGGCCAAGGCCCACCACGGATCGGTCTCCAAGGAGCAGCGGGCGCTGATCGAGGACGACCTCAAGGCCGGCCGACTCCCGGCCGTGGTCGCCACCAGCAGCCTCGAGCTCGGTATCGACATGGGTGCCGTCGACCTCGTGGTGCAGATCGAGTCGCCGCCCAGCGTGGCGAGCGCTCTCCAGCGGGTCGGCCGCGCGGGCCACCAGGTGGGCGAGGTGAGCCGCGGGGTGCTGTTCCCCAAGCACCGCGGCGACCTGGCGCAGACCGCCGTGGCCGTCCAACGGATGCGAGAAGGTGCGATCGAGAGCCTCCGGATCCCCACCAACCCGCTCGACGTCCTCGCGCAGCAGGTGGTGGCCATGACCGCGCTCGACGAGTGGGACGTCGACGAGCTCTACGCCCTGGTCCGGCGGAGCGCGCCGTTCGCGAACCTCCCCCGCAGCGCGTACGACGCCACCCTCGACCTGCTCGCCGGCCGCTACCCGTCCGACGAGTTCGCGGAGCTCCGCCCTAGGATCGTGTGGGACAGGGTCGGCGGCACCATCACCGGCCGACCCGGCGCCCAGCGGCTCGCGGTCACCAGCGGCGGCACCATCCCCGACCGCGGCCTCTTCGGTGTCTACCTCGTCGGTGAGGGTACGGGTCGGCGCGTGGGGGAGCTCGACGAGGAGATGGTCTACGAGTCGCGGGTGGGCGACGTGTTCGCCCTCGGCGCGACCAGCTGGCGGATCGAGGACATCACCCACGACCGGGTGATGGTGACCCCCGCGCCCGGGGTGCCGGGTCGGCTGCCGTTCTGGAAGGGCGACGCGCTTGGCCGACCCGCCGAGCTCGGCGAGGCGGTCGGTTCGTTCACGCGCGAGCTCGCCGGCCTGCCCCTCCCCAAGGCGGAGGCCCTCGCCCGCGACCGTGGCCTTGACGAGTATGCCGCCAGCAACCTCGTCGCCTACGTCGCCGAGCAGGCCGAGGCCACGCGCACCGTGCCGAGTGACGTCACGCTGCTCGTCGAACGGTTCCGCGACGAGCTCGGCGACTGGCGGCTGGTCGTCCACTCGCCGTACGGCGTCCCGGTGCACGCGCCCTGGGCACTGGCGATCAACGCCCGGTTGCGCGAGCGCTACGGCATCGACGGCCAGGCGGTCGCGTCCGACGACGGCATCGTGGTGCGGATCCCCGACACCGACGCCGAGCCGCCCACCGGCGAGGTCGTCGCGTTCGACCCGGAGGAGATCGAGCAGATCGTCACCACCGAGGTCGGCGGCAGTGCGCTCTTCGCCAGTCGCTTCCGGGAGTGTGCGGCGCGGGCGCTGCTCCTCCCCCGGCGCGATCCGGGCCGACGCAGCCCGCTGTGGCAGCAGCGGCAGCGCGCTGCCCAGCTGCTCGAGGTGGCGTCGCGCTACCCCTCGTTCCCGATCGTGCTCGAAGCCATCCGCGAGTGCCTCCAGGACGTCTACGACCTACCGGGCCTGGTCACCCTGATGAAGCGCGTCGACCGGCGCGAGGTATCGGTCGTCGACGTCGCGACGACCCAGCCGTCGCCGTACGCCCGGACGTTGCTGTTCGGCTACGTCGCCCAGTTCGTCTACGAGGGCGACTCACCGCTCGCCGAGCGCCGCGCCGCCGCGCTGAGCCTCGACCAGGGACTGCTCGCCGAGCTGCTCGGCCGCGCGGAGCTGCGCGAGCTGCTCGACCCCGACGTGCTGGCCGAGGTGGAGGCTGAGCTGCAGCGGCTCGCTCCCGACCGCCGCGTCCGCGACGTCGAGGGTGCGGTCGACCTGCTCCGGCTGCTCGGACCGCTGACGACCGACGAGGTCGTGGCCCGCGCCGTCGACGGAGCCGACGTCGACGACTGGCTCACGACGCTCACCGACGCCCGTCGGGTGGTCGAGGTCCGGATCGCGGGCGATGAGCGGTGGGCCGTCGTGGAGGACGTCGCCCGGCTGCGCGACGGTCTCGGCGTGCCGGTCCCGCCCGGCACTCCCGATGTCTTCGCCGACCCGGTCGAGGACCCGCTGGCCGACCTGGTCGGGCGGTTCGCGCGCACCCACGGCCCGTTCCTCGCCGACGAGGTCGCCACCCGGCTTGGCCTGGGTGCCGCCGTCGTGCGGCAGACGCTGCACCGGCTCGCGGCGCAGGGGCGGGTTCTCGACGGCGAGTTCCGGCCGTCCGGCTCCGGCATCGAGTGGTGCGACGCCGAGGTGCTCCGCCGGCTGCGTCGTCGCTCGTTGGCGCGACTGCGGCAGGAGATCGAGCCGGTCGAGCCAGCAGTGCTGGCTCGGTTCCTGGCGGCGTGGCAGCACGTCGGCACCACTCGTCGCCGTCCCCGTGGTGTCGACGGGGTCCTGACCGTGGTCGGTCAGCTGGCCGGGTGCCCGGTTCCGGCCAGCGCTCTCGAGTCGTTGGTGCTGCCGAGCCGGGTCGACGACTACGAGCCGGCGTTCCTCGACGAGCTCACCAGCGCCGGCGACGTCGTGTGGGCCGGGCACGGCCCGCTCCCGGGACAGGACGGCTGGGTCTCGCTGCACCTCGCCGACCAGGCGCCACTGACGCTCCCGGAGCCGACGCCGACGGAGCTCTCAGCGCTGCACCAGCAGGTCCTGGATGCGCTCGAGCCCGGCGGAGCGTGGTTCTTCCGCCAGCTCGGCCAAGCTGTCGACGCACTCGACGAACCGCTGGCCGCCGTCCTCTGGGACCTCGTGTGGGCGGGTCGGATCGGCAACGACACACTCGCACCCCTGCGCTCGCTGATCGGCGGCCGGGGCACCCATCGGCAGCGGCGCCCGGGCCCGCGAGTGCTCCGCAGCGGCCCACCCCACACGGCCGGACGGTGGGCGCTGCTGCCCGCGCTCGACACCGACCCGACGCGCCGCGCCCACGCCACCGCCGAGCGGCTGCTCGACCGGCACGGCGTGGTCACCCGGGGTGCGGTCCAGAGCGAGCGCACGCCGGGCGGGTTCGCTGCGGTCTACAAGGTGCTCTCGACGTTCGAGGAGTCCGGTCGCTGCCGCCGCGGCTACTTCGTGGAGGGCCTCGGCGCCGCGCAGTTCGGTACCGCCGGGTCGGTCGATCGGCTCCGGACCTTCACCGACGTCACGTCCGACAAGCCGGCAGCGGTCACGCTCGCCGCGACCGACCCCGCCAACCCGTACGGCGCGGCGCTGCCCTGGCCCGACACCGAGGGCGGCCACCGGCCAGGGCGCAAGGCCGGCGCCCTGGTGGTGCTGGTCGACGGCGTGCTCACGCTGTACGTCGAGCGCGGCGGCAAGACGCTGCTCACGTGGTCCGACGACGGCGACCTGCTCACGCCTGCCACCGAGGCGCTCGCGACGGCCGTACGTCGCGGTCAGCTCGGCCGGCTCACGGTCGAGAAGGCCGACGGCACCGCCCTGCTCGGCTCCGGTGACACGCCCTTGCGTGCCGCGCTGAACGCGGCCGGCTTCGTGTCCACCCCGAGGGGACTGCGGTTGCGTGCCTGAGGGTGACGCCGTCGTCCGGACCGCGCGACGACTCGACCGGGGCCTGGCCGGCCAGGTCCTGACCGCGACCGACTTCCGCGTGCCGCAGCACGCGACCGCCGACCTGTCGGGCGGTGTCGTGGTCGGCACCCACACCCGCGGGAAGCACCTCTTCACGCGCGTGGACCGGGGCGACGAGCGGTGGTCGCTGCACACCCACCTGAAGATGGAAGGGTCCTGGCGCGTCTACGACTCCGGGCAGCGGTGGACCCGTCCCGCGTTCCAGGCCCGGGTCGTCCTGACGACGGCTGAGCGCAGTGCCGTCGGGTTCTCCCTCGGCGTGGTCGAGCTGCTGCCCCGTGCCCGCGAGGAGGAGCCGGTCGCCCACCTCGGCCCTGACGTCCTGGGTCAGGACTGGGACCCCGCCGAGGCCGTTCGGCGGCTGCGGCAGCACCCCGACCTCACGATCCGGGAGGCGCTGCTCGACCAGCGCAACCTGGCCGGGATCGGCACGATGTGGGTCGCCGAGACCTGTTTCGCCGTGCGCGTCCATCCACGCACCCCGGTCGCGGTGGTCCCGGACCTGACCGCCCTGGTCACGAAGGCACAGGAGCTGATGGCCGCCAGCGCGGTTCGGATGCGACAACGGATGTGGGTCTACGGCCGGCGGAGGAATCCCTGCCCCCGGTGCGGAGGGCCGGTCGAGGTCGAACAGCTCGGCCCGCCGGGGCGAGAGCGTCCGTCGTACTTCTGCCCTCGGTGTCAGCCGGCGCCGTGACCCGGTGTCACCTGTGTCATCGGGGCAGCGAGGTGCGCCAGTCGTGCTCGCCGGCCACCGGCTGGAACTCCTGTCCTGTCGTCGTGTGCTCCAGGAGCAGCACCGCGACGTCGTCGCTGAGATCGCCTCGCACCGTGTGCGCGCGCACCGCATCCAGCAGACGGTCGAGCGCGTCCTCCAACGACCCGTCGACGATCAGCGGCGCGAGCCGACTCAGATCGAGGAAGTCCCCGTCACGATCACGCGCCTCGCTCACCCCGTCGGTGTACATCAGCAACCGGTCCCCCGGACCCCAGTCGAACTCGTGAAAGCCGTACCGCTCCCCGAGCCCGAGAGGGAGGTCCGCGTCCGTCTCGAGGAACTCACACGTCCCGTCGGGATGGACGAGCAGCGGGGGTGGATGTCCCGCGTTGACCAGGAGCGGCCGGGCGCTGGCGGTCGTGTCGAGGAGCAGTGCGGTGACGAACTCCTCGGGGTCGAAGAACGGGGTCAGGTAGTCGCTCATGTCCTCGGCAACCGCGTGGAGGTCGGTCTGGACGGCGGCCGCCTGTCGGAACGACCGGATCACCCGCGCAGCCTGCTCGACCGCTCCGATCCCCTTGCCGCGCACGTCACCGATCAGGAACCGGGTGTGCGTACGAGAGTGGTAGCAGTCGTACAGGTCCCCGCCGATCACGGCGTCCTCGGCCGCGGACTCGTACCGGACCGCGATGTCGGTGTGCCGCGCATGGGCCGGCAGCACGGGCAGCACCGCCTTCTGCGCCACCTCCGCGAGCGTGGCGAGCCGGCCCACCTGCTGCTCCCTGCGCACCCGGACCGCCGAGACGACGACGGCAGCCGCACCGATCAGAGCGACGTCGAGGAGTCGGACCAGCTGTTGGGCCGCGTCGGAGTTGTTGTTCCACACACCGGAGCCGACGGCGGCGGCGAACGCCGCGGCCGCGAACCCGGCCGTGGGGACCGGCGGCAGCACGGCGCACGCGATCAGCGGAGCGAGCGCGAACAGCGGCGCCAGCGCGACCGTCCGGTCGGGAGTCGCGACATCGAGGACCACCAGCGCCACCAGCGTCACTGCGGCAAGCGCAGCCCCGATCGCGCTCGGCCTGCCGGACGTGGTGACCACCGCCTCAGGCTGCGGAAGCGACGACCTCGGGGCCTGATGCGACCTCGCTCAGGCTCGGGGTCTCCTCCACCGCGACCAGGGTGGAGACGTCGCGCAGCACCTCGGACAAGGGCACGTCGAGTGCGGCGCACAACGAGGCGAGCAGCTCGGAGGAGGCTTCCTTCTGACCGCGCTCGATCTCAGAGATGTAGCCGAGCGAGACCCGGGCCTCGGCGGAAACCTCGCGCAGGGTCATGCCGCGTTGCAACCGCTTGTGGCGGAGCACGTCGCCGAGCAACCGTCGGAACAACGCCATCCGGGTCCACCTCCTCCAGGTCTGCTAGGGGCCAACGCTACCCGAGGCCCGGTTCTTCCCGCCGCAGGATGTCCGCAACAGCCTCCAACGCCTCCGTGCAGGTGCGGTCCTGGATCGTCGAACGACTCCCGGCGAGCTCCAGCGCCAGCGCAGTCACGCCGCCCGGACCGGCGATGCCGACGAACACGGTCCCCGGCGGGTGGCCCTCCTGCGGGTCCGGGCCTGCGACCCCGGTGGTGCTGATCGAGTACGTCGCACTGAGCCGGTGCCGGGCGCCCTCGGCCATGGCCCGGGCGCACTCGGGCGAGATCACGCCGTGCCGCTCCACCACCAGCTCCGGGACGCCGAGCAGGTCCTGCTTGACCGCGGTCGCGTAGGACACGACGCCTCCGACGTACACGCGTGAGGCGCCGGGGACCGCCGTGACCAGCGCCGCCAGCCGGCCGCCGGTGAGCGACTCGGCAGTTGCCAAGGTCTCACCGCGGCCGGCCAGCAGGTCGAGCACCACCCGCGCGTCCACGAGGCGACGGTAGGCCATCACGCCCGGGCCACGCGCGCACTCGCGCGGCCCGGGACGTGAGCGTCAGTTACCGACGCGGAGTGTTGCCGAGTCTGTGCCCGGCAGGTTGTCGTCGTCGCCGAGGTACTCGACGGTGACGGTGTAATTGCCCTTCGTGTCGAACGGACCGACCGCGATCGACGCGGAACCCTCGAGCAGCGCACGTTGACCGATGGGCTCACCGTCGACCAGGAACCGGACGATGCCGGTCGCCTGGTCGTCGACCCCGGTGACGGTCACGGTCGCGGTGGAGATGCCTCGCTTGCGCTTCACCTGGCTCGGCGAGAGCGCGAGCGACACCTCGCTCGCGTCGCGCACGTCGATGCCCACCAGCTCGGGGTTGTGGTCGGACGCGCGGAACAGGTTGTCCTCGTAGAAGTCAGTCACGTTGTAGTTGAAGCGGCTGTACTCGAACGCCAAGGCCTCGTTGGCGTTGATCTCCCAGATGTCGACACCGGTGACCTCTGCGAGCGCTGCATCGTTGGCCAGCACGTGGTCGAGCGAGCCTGACATACCGTCGAAGGAGTAGCTCCACTCGTCCTCGGTGTCCGACTCCAGGTTCGTCCAGCCGAGGGTGTCCAGCACGACCATCGGGTCCTCCTGGGAGTAGGCGTTGAAGTCCCCGGTGAGGAACACCTGCTCCAGATCGCGCTCGGCCGCGAACTCGTCGGCGAAGCCGTCGAGCGCCCGGGCCTGGGCGATCCTGCTCTGGTTGCAGTTGCCCTGCGGACCGTTCGGTTCCCCAGCGCACGGAGAGCCCTTGGACTTGAAGTGGTTCACGATGACCGCGAATGCGTCAGCGTCGCTGGCACCGACCGGCCTGAACGCCTGGGCCAGCGGCTGCCGGGCGTTCCCGAACGCCGGGGAGCCGACGAGGACCTCCGAGCCGCCGACCAGCTCGACCGTCGAGGGGTCGTAGATGAACGCGGTCCGGATCACGTCCTGGTCCTCGAGCGCAGGCAGGTTCTCGGGCGCCGGTGACGGAACGAAGGCCCAGCGCTCGGTCCCGGCGGCGGCATTCAACGCCTCGGTCAGCGCCTGCAGCGCGTCGTCGCGGTCCTCGCCCAGCTTCACGGAGTTCTCGATCTCCTCCAGCGAGACCACGGACGCATCGAGCGCGTTGATGGCGGTCACGATCTTGCGCTGCTGCCGGTCGAGGTCCTCGTCGTCGGCGGCGCCGCGGGGTCCGTCGGGCACGCACTCCTCGTTCGTGACCTCCTCGCCGAAGCGATCGGTGAAGTAGGTGCAGCTACCCCCGGCAGCCTCGAAGTCCTCTCCCGTGGTGTTGAAGTAGTTCAGGACGTTGAACGTCGCGATCCGCAGGTCGCCGCCAACCGACGCGGGGGCGGCGTTCTCCGGCCGGGTCTCGCCGAAGCTGACCAGCGAGGGCTGGGTCCCGATCACCTGGCTGGTCGGCTGGAACCGCCAGTCACCGAAGCCGAAGTCGAGGATGACCGGCCCGGTCACGGTCGCCGGTGCACCGACCCGCGCGGTGGTCTCGCGGTCGATCCACGGGACGGCGTCGTCCCAGCTGAACTCGTCGTTCAGGTAGTCCCAATCGGCTCCGTCGTCGAGGACGACGCCGCGGGCGAAGTTGTCGGCGAGCGCCGCCTGGTACCCGGCCGGATCCAGGTTCGGGTTCGCGACCTCGGTCGGTGACACGAGGGGACGGTCACCTGCCGCGAGGCCGACCTCGCCGAACCGGTTGGTGTTGAAGTTGTTGCTCACCGTGAAGGGAACGCCTGAGACGTCGAGCAGCTCGCTCTCGTGTGCCTCGCGCTCGGTCTCGGTGGTCCACCACTCGGTGGCCAGCGGGGTCACCGGGTCGAACGGCTCATCCAGCACCGTCAGCGGCTCGTCGGGGTCGTAGACCAGCTGGGTCCGGCCGAAGCGCTCCTCGACGAGGCCCGTGACCTCGACGTATTGCCCGACCTCGGCGTCCATCCCGCAGCACCGGTGGAAGACCCACAGTGCATCGGAGGAGCCGGGCGTTGCGTCCGTGGCCGTCCCGGTGCCCTCGGTCTGGATGACGAAGGAGAAGAAGTCCCCGGTCGGGTATGCCGCGGTCACGACGCCA
>NZ_DASUTK010000234.1:0-10652 GCF_036374615.1 Nocardioides sp. | reverse complement strand
CCGATGGACGACCGGGCCGCCACCACCCTGACGGCGGCCGGGTACGACGCGACCCGCCACCGTGCCCGCACCTTCGACCCGTCCTGGCTCGACGAGCACGACCTCGTGCTCGCCATGGACGAGAGCAACGTCCAGGCCGTCGGCGGTGCCGGTGGGCGCACCATGCTGTTCCGCACCTTCGACCCCGACGAACCCGGCGGTGAGGTGCCCGACCCGTACTACGGTGACCTCTCGGACTACGAGGAGGTGCTGCGCATGGTCGAGCGCACCAGCAGGGGGCTCGTCGCCGCGCTCGATCGGGAGCTCGCACACTCATGACCCGGCTGCCGCTGATCGCCAAGCGAGCCGAGGAGCTGATCGGCTCCGCGGTGATCGCGACCGCACCGGTCGCCGGCGGTGACATCTCCACCGCCACGAGGATCCGGACCAGCGACGGCACCACGGCGCTGGTGAAGACCTTCCACCAGGCACCCGAGGGGTTCTTCGACGCCGAGGCCAGGGGGCTCACCTGGCTGGGGGAGGCCTCCGCCGACGGCGGGGTTGCCGTCCCCGACCTGCTCGGCCACGACCACGAGTGCCTCGTCCTCCGGTGGGTGGAGCCCGGCAAGACCACGGTCGACGCCGCGGTCGCGTTCGGCCAGGCGCTGGCGCGCACCCACCGAGCGGGCGCCGCGGCGTTCGGGGCCGAGCACGACGGATACATCGGCCGGCTCCCGCTGCCCAACCGGACCGCCCCGACCTGGCCGGAGTTCTACGCCACCCGCCGGGTGCTCCCCTACTTGAAGCTCGCCCGCGACCGGAACGCCATCAGCGACGAGGACGCCGCTGCCGTCGAGTCCCTCGTCGGGCGGCTCCCGGTGCTGGTGCCCGAGGAGCCGCCGGCTCGGCTCCACGGCGACCTCTGGAACGGCAACGTGCTGTGGGGACAGGACGGCCAGTGCTGGGTGATCGACCCGGCGGCGTACGGCGGCCACCGGGAGGTCGACCTGGCGATGCTGTCGCTCTTCGGGCTCCCCCACCTGCACCGGATACTCGACGCCTACGAGGCGGAGCACCCGCTCGCGGACGGCTGGCGCGACCGGGTCGGCATCCACCAGCTCTTCCCCCTGCTCGTCCACGCCTGCCACTTCGGCGGCGGGTACGGCGCGCGCGCTGCACACGTCGCCCGCTCGTACACCTGACGCGGAGCGTCGCTCTCAGCGCGGGCTCAGGCTGGACTCAGGCTGGGCTGGCACAGTAGGGCCGTGCCTGCCGTCGCCCGCCCCCGCGTCCTCGTCGTCGACGACGACCGGGCGGTGCGGGAGTCGCTGCGCAGGTCCCTGGAGTTCAACGGCTACGACGTCGCGCTGGCGTCCGACGGGGCCGAGGCGCTCGCCCACATCGGCACCACGAACCCGGACGTGGTCGTGATGGACGTGATGATGCCCCGGCTCGACGGGCTCGAGGCGACCCGGGCGATGCGGTCGGCCGGACACGACCTGCCGATCCTCGTCCTGACCGCCCGCGACGCGGTGGGCGACCGGGTCGAGGGCCTCGACGCCGGCGCCGACGACTACCTCACCAAGCCGTTCGCGCTGCCCGAGCTGCTCGCCCGGCTGCGGGCGCTGCTCCGCCGGGTCGTGCCCGCCGAGGACGCGGACGAGGAGGTGCTCGAGTTCGCCGACCTGACCATGGACGTCGCCACCCGCGAGGTGCGGCGGGGGACCAGACAGATCGACCTGACACGCACCGAGTTCACCCTGCTCGAGATGTTCCTGCGTCGTCCCCGGCGGGTGCTCGAGCGGTCGTTCATCCTCGAGGAGGTCTGGGGATATGACTTCCCGACGACCGCCAACTCGCTCGAGGTGTACGTCGGCTACCTGCGGCGCAAGACCGAGGCCGCGGGTGAGCCGCGGTTGATCCACACCGTGCGCGGCGTCGGTTACGTGCTCAAGGGACCATGACCGGCCCCACGCCGAACGGCCGCTGGCACTACCGGCGCTCGCTCGCCAGCAGGGTCACGATCCTCACCACCCTCGCGGTGGGGCTCGCGGTCGCCTTCGTGGCGTTCGCGGCGTTCATGACCGTCCGGATGCAGATGCAGTCGACCCTCGACCAGTCGCTGCTCGACCGCGCCCAGAAGGTGGCGACGTACGACGTGCCCCTCGACGTCGAGGTGCCCTCGTGGGCCCTCGGCGCAGCCGACATCAGGATCCTCTACTTCACCTCCGCTGGCCGTTACCGCACCTTCGACGACTTCCCGGCACTGCGGCTCGGCCAGCCCGAGCTCGACGTGGCCGCCGGCGAGTCGGCGCGCAGCGTGCGGACCCTCGTCGCCGACGACGGCGAGCGGTACCGGGTCGTCACCGTTCCCGCACGAGACCCCGGGCAGGCGCTGGTGCTGGCCCAGTCGCTCGAGTCGCAGCAACGCACGCTCGCGAAGCTGGGGGTCGTGATGCTGCTGTTCGGTCTGGCCGGCGTGATCGGCGCGGCCGCCGCGGGGTGGGCGGTCGCGCGCAACGGGCTCCGGCCGGTGCGTCGGCTCACCGCGGCCGTCGAGGCGATCGCCGAGACCGAGGACCTCCGGCCGCTGCCGGTGGAGGGCGACGACGAGGTCGCACGGCTGGCCAGCGCCTTCAACACGATGCTGGTCGCGCTCGCCGCGTCGCGCGACCGGCAGCGACGTCTCGTGGCCGACGCCGGCCACGAGCTGCGTACTCCGCTCACCTCCCTGCGCACCAACCTCGACCTGCTCACCCAGGCCGGGTCCGACCTGCCGGACGCCGCTCGGAACGAGCTGCTCGGCGACGTCCGGGCGCAGATCGAGGAGCTGACCACGCTGATCGGCGACCTGGTCGAGCTCGCACGCGACGACCCGATGCCGACGGCGGTCGAGACCCTCCACCTCGACGACATCGTCGACCGCGCCCTGGCCCGGGTCCGCCGTCGTGCACCTGGCCTGGCGTTCGAGGCGGACGTGGAGCCGTGGACGATCGTCGGCGAGGCGCCCGCTCTGGAGCGGGCGGTCACGAACCTGCTCGACAACGCGGCGAAGTGGAGTCCTCCGGGTGGCACGGTCCGGGTCCGGCTGGCCGACGGGGAGCTGACCGTCGACGACGAGGGCCCCGGCATCGCCGAGGCCGACCTGCCGCACGTGTTCGAGCGGTTCTGGCGCTCGGAGGAGTCACGCTCGATGCCCGGCTCGGGTCTCGGCCTCGCGATCGTCGCGCAGGTCGTCGACCGGCACTCCGGCACCGTCACCGCCGGGGCGGCGCCCACGGGAGGCGCTCGGCTGACGGTCCGGCTGCCCGGGGTCCGGGAGCCGGAGCCCTCAGTCGTCGAAGACGGCGCGTAGCCGGTCGGCCTTCCAGACCGTCTCGTCGTACTCGTCGTCCACCTGGGAGTGCACCGTGATCCCGCCGCCCGTCCCGAGCGTCCACTGACCGTCGCCGGCGGTGAAGAGGCTGCGGATCACGACGCCGAGGTCGGCGCGACCGTCGGCTGCGATCCAGCCGAACGCCCCGGCGTACGCCGAGCGCGGAGTGGGCTCGACGGCGGCGATGATCTCCATGGTCCGTCGCTTCGGGGCGCCGGTCATCGACCCGGCCGGGAAGAGCGCACGCAACGCGTCGAGCGTCGACACGTCGTCGCGCAGCCTGCCCCGCACGGTGCTGACGAGCTGGTGGACGTTCTCGTAGGACTCGACGGTCATCAGCGACGGCACGGTGACGGTCCCCGGCTCGCACACCATCGAGACGTCGTTGCGGAGCAGGTCGACGATCATCAGGTTCTCCGCCCGGAACCGCGGGTCTCCGGCCAACGATGCGCGGTGGCGCTCGTCCTCCTCGGGTGTTTCGCCTCGAGGGGTCGTGCCCTTGATCGGCTTGGTCTCGAGCATCCGGTCGTCGGTCACCAGGGCGTAGCGCTCGGGGCTCGAGCTGAGCAACCACGCGCGGGACCCCACCACGTCGTGCTGGAGGAACCCCGCGTACGGCGCGGGGTTGAGGCGCCTCAGCCGCAGGTAGGCCTCCGGCGGTGACAGCCCGCTGCTGATCGTGGCGCGGTAGGTGAGGTTGGCCTCGTAGGTGTTGCCCGCGTGCAGCTCCTCCTGGACCCGGTCGAAGGCGGTGCGGTAGGCGTCCGGCGTGCCGTTTGCGTCCAAACGGCGACGACTCGCCGAAGAACCCTGCCGTATCTGACCAGTCGACGGGGTCGGCACCGACGCGTGCTCGAAGAGGCGGACCCGGCCGGGTCGCAGCCACACCGCGTCGGGGACCGGTCCACCGGGGTGGGCGGTCAGGTCGGGTCGACACGCGTAGCCGAGGTAGCCGAACCACTGGCCTCGGGGATCCGCAGCCAGCTCGGCAGCCAGCACGTCGAACACGTCGTCACCGACCACCTCCGCCCGCCCCCCGCGGTGGCGGGTGACCTGCCGGCCGGCCGCGTCGTAGGTGAGCGACACGTCGTCCGCGTCGAGCCAGCCGATGATCGACTGGTTCCCCGACCACTCGCGCGCACCGCCGCCGTCGAGCCAGAAGCAGCGCGGATGGTCGCGCGCGACGTCGAGGAAGTGCGCCGCCGGGTCCCCCTGCGGGCTCATCGGTCCCCGGCCAGGAAGTTCGCGACGATGGCTGCGCCGTGCTCGGACAGCACCGACTCCGGGTGGAACTGGACGCCCTCGATCGGCAGGTCGACGTGCCGGACGCCCATCAGCGCCCTCGGTCCCTCGTCCCGCGAACCGGGGGTGGTGGCAGTCGCCTCGAGACACCGGGGCAGGTCGACCCCCTGCAAGGAGTGGTACCGGACCGCGCGGAACTCCTGCGGCAGCCCGGTGAACACGCCGGCGCCGTCGTGCTTGATCAACGAGACCTCACCGTGCGCGGGTACGTCGCGCTCGACGGTCCCCCCGAACGTCGTGATCATCCCCTGCATGCCGAGGCAGACCCCGAGGACCGGGCGGGTACCGGCCAGCAGCACCTCGCGTCCGACCGCGAAGTCGGCCGGCTGGGCGGGGTGTCCCGGCCCCGGCGAGAGCACCACGAAGTCGTGCGCCAGCACCTGCTCCGCACCGACCTCGTCGTGCTGGACGACGGAGGGCAGCTGCCCGGTCACCTCGGCGAGCAGGTGGACCAGGTTCCAGGTGTAGGAGTCGTGGTGGTCGACGACCACGACGTCCGGGACGGCCACCGGCACAACCTACTGGCCGAGCACGGGCGGGCGAGCGTCAGCGGGTCAGCTCACGACACCTGCGCGGGACCGGCTGGTCCAGCGTGATCTCCTGGCACGCGGTGAAGCGGTCGAGCAGCTCGGTGAGGCGGGCGACCCGAGACTGCTGCCGCGGGTCGCCGTAGGCGTTGCGGCGTTCCCAGCCGACAGATCCGTAGTCGTAGAGCTCGTAGGCGTGGTCGACGCCCTCCCAGGTCGGATCGAGGTCGAAGCGCACCAGCAGTGCCCGTCGGCTCCGCACCGCGACGTACGACGGGATCGAGTCGATGCTGCCGCCGGCGAAGCTCGCGTCCGGGTCCGGACCGAGCGACTTCGACCAGGTGTGCTCGAAGAACGTGTGGTCGCGCCGGGAGCGCCCGGGGTCGTCGAAAGTGGGCACGAGCGACGTGCCCGCGCGGTAGGCCGGAGGGGCCAGGCCGGCCAGTCGCTCCAGGGTCGGCGCCAGGTCCAGGTTCGACACGACCTCCGCACGCGCGCCCGGCACGACTCCGGGGCCGGTGATGATCAGCGGCACGCGGACGTCGGCCTCGAACGGCGAACCCTTCCCCTGCCCCAGCCCGTAGCGGCCGAGGTGGAAGCCGTTGTCGGAGGTCAGCACGACGAAGGTGTCGGGGCCGACCGCAGCGCGGATCCTGGCCACCATCCGGTCGATCGACTGCACCATCTGGGCGCGCTGCCGGAGCGTCGAGGTCGCCACGTCGGGGTCCGGACTCGCCACCGTGGCGGGCCGCCACTGAGCAGCTAGCGAGCCGTCAGCACGGACCGGAGCGTTGTCCGTCTGGTCGTCGGCGAAGCCGGGCAGCGTCGATGCGTCGAGGTCGCCGCAGGCGACCGGACCGCAGTTGCCGGCGGTCCTCGGCCCGGGTCGGTCGGCGAACGCCGGTGGGAACCCTGGATCGCCCGGGTAGTGGCCCTCGGGCCGCACGCGTGAGTGCGGGCCGAACGGCGTCACCATCAAGAAGTACGGCGAGTCGCGTCGCTCGTTCTGCCGCACGAACTCGACCGCGCGGTCGGCGATCACGGTCCCGGCGTAGGCCGCGTCCTTCTCGACCCGGGTCGCCTCGGCGGGCGGTGCCGCGACGTGCTCGACCACCGCGTCACCGTCGGCGTCGGTGCGCATCGTGTGGAAGTCCCAGCCGTCGTACGCGTCGGGGAAGACCGGCTGCCAGCTCGACCACCCCGGCGGCACGGGAGGCAGCTCGACGCCGTCGCCCAGGTAGTACTCGTTGAGGAACTTGCCGATCAGCCCGGTCGTCCACCCCGCCTGCTGCAGCTGGACGTTCACACTCCGCTGCGGGTTGCCGTAGGCCTCGAAGGCCTCGAACCCGCCGAGCGGGCCGACCAGGTTCGGGGTGTTGGCGGTGTTGGTGCGCACCCCGGTCTGGTGCGGGTACTGGCCGGTGAACAGGCTGCTGCGCGAGACGCAGCACAGCGAGTCGACGACGTACGCGTGCTCGTACGACGCCCCGGCGCGGGCCATGACCTGGGCCTGCCGCATCGCGGGGAGCAGATCCAGCGAGAAGTCGTCCATCAGCACGACTACGAAGCTGGGACGTTCCGGTCGTCCGGGGGCCCGTTGCTCGGGCTCGGCCCTCGCGATCCGGTCGCCCTGCACGACGCGCGGTCGCTCGGGCCGCTCCTTGCCCACGTCCGCGGTCGCGACGCAGCCCGACGTGAGCAGCACGCCGCTCACCGTCGCCACGATGCCTGCCCGCATCCGCATCTCGCACCCCGTCGTCGTGTGTCTCCCTCACAGGAGAGACGCGCGTCGACGGTAAACGGTTGCCGGGAGGTACCGCTCAGGTTTGGAGAAGTTCGCACACGAGGTCGTGAAGCAGGTCGTAGCCGTGCTCGGTGAGGATCGACTCGGCGTGGAACTGGATGCCGCGGTAGTGAGGGCCGCGCACCAGGTGAACGTCGCCGGAGCCGGCGTCGGTCTCGACGGTCACGCCCTCCGGCAGCTCGGCGTCGACCCGCGCCACGAACGTGTTGTAGAAGCCGACCCGCTCGGTGCTGCCGCCGATCGACACCGGTGACTGGGTGCCTTGGAACACGATGTCCTTGTAGCCGAGGTCGAGGCCGAGGTGGTGGCACAGCGCCTGGTGGCCCAGGCACACGGCCAGGAACGGCTGCCGGCGCTCGAGCAGTCGGCCGACGGCGGACCGGAAGGTCGCCATCTTCGGGTCGTCCCCGTCGCGTGGGTCCCCGGGTCCGGGCCCGACGATCACCAGGTCGGCGTCGTCGAGACAGCCCTCGACGTACGCGTCGTGCCGGACCACGTCACTGGTCAGGCCGAGCACACCGAGCACGTGGCGCAGCATGTTCACGAAGTCGTCCTCGCCGTCGAGGATCCGCACGTGCCGGCCCCGGAGGGCGGGGTCCGGCGGGGCGCCCGCCTGGTCGGTGAGCCAGAAGGACGACAGCCGTTGGTTGCGGTCGTGCAGGGCGAGCAGCACGTCCTCGTCCCGCGCGAGACCGGCCACGTCGAGCGCAGGGACGGTCGCGGCCGGGACCAGGCCGAACGCACTGAGGATGCCGCCCGCCTTGGCATGAGTCTCGGCGACCTCGTAGGCCGGGTCGGAGTCGCGCACCAGCGTCGCACCCGCGGTGATCTTGACCCTCCCCTCCGGATCGACGTCGGCGGTGCGGATCAGGATCGGGCTGTCCATGGTGTGCCGGCCCTGCCGGTCGCGACCGAACAGCGCGAGCGCGGCGCCGTAGTAGCCGCGCCCCTCGGTCTCGTACGACGCGATCAGCCGGCAGGCGTTCTCGACCGGCGACCCGGTCACCGTGGCGGCGTACATCGTGTCGCGGAGGATCTCGCGCGGGTCGCGGTGGCTGCGGCCGGCCAGCAGGTACTCGGTGTGGATGAGGTGGGTCATCGGCTTGAGGTACGGGCCGAGCACCTGGCCGCCCTCGTGGCACAGGTCGCACATCATCTTCAGCTCCTCGTCGACCACCATGAAGAGCTCGAAGATCTCCTTCTCGTCGACGAGGAAGTCCAGCAGCCGCTCCCGCAGCTCGTCCTGGCCGTCCACCCCGCCGACCCGGAACGTGCCGCTGATCGGGTTCATCCGGACGTCACCGCCCCGCACGCTGACGTGCCGCTCCGGGCTCGCGCCGATCAGGAACCGGTCGCCGGTGAAGAAGCAGAAGGTCCAGTACGCGCCCCGCTCGCGCTCCAGCAGGCGTCGGAACACGGTGAGCGCGCGGTCGGCGTCCCAGTCGGCGACCACTGCCCGGTAGTGGCGGCCGATCACGAGGTTGGCGCCCTCGCCCTGGCCGATCTCGTCGCGGATGATCCGCTCGACGACCGCGCCGTACTCCTCGTCGTCGACGCCGAAGCCGCCCCGGTCGGCGAACTCGATCGGCGCGTCCGGGAGTCCGTCGAGCAGGTCGTCGACCGCCACCTCGTGCTCGACCTCGACGTCCACCACGGTCAGCGGGGAGCCGTCGTCGATCGCCTCGAAGCCGCGCTCGGCGACCTGCCGGAACGGCACGGCCGCCAGCCGGTCCGCGCGGCGCCCCGGGTCGGGCACCCCCTCCTCGAGCGCGATGTCGAGGATCGAGGCCAGCTCGCGAGGTGTCCCCCCGACCAGCCCCGCCGTCGGCTCGGCCTTCCGCCGGATCACTGCCCACGCGCCGTACCCCTGGATGTCCTCCAGCAGAGCACGCACGTCCCGGGCGCCAGTCATGTCGAGAACCCTAGGGCCGACCGTTCACGTCTCATCCACCCCGTTGAGTCGTGGACATGCGGCTGTCGAGTGGCGTGGGTGCGGCCGTCGAGTCGTGGACGTGCGGCCGTCGAGCAACGGAGATGCGGCCGATCACGCCGCAACCACACGACTCGAGTGCCGCAGACGCGCGAATCAACGTCAGGAGACGGTGGTGAGCCGTTGTGTGGCGCGGGTGAGGACGACGTAGAGGGTGGCGCGGCCGGTGGCGGACTCGGACTCGATCTCCTGCGGTCGTACGACGACGATGCCGTCGAACTCCAAGCCCTTGGTCTCCAGGCCGGTGAGCAGGATGACCCGCTCGTCGAGCCGGCCGGCCAGCCACGCGCGGACGTCGGCGACCCGGGCATTCGGGACGACCACGCCGACCGTGCCGGCTACCGACCCCGCCATCGCGTCGACCTCGGCCCGGGTGACCTGCTCCAGATCCTCCCCCGCGGTCACCTCCCGCGGCTGGACCCCGGTCGAGCGGACGGCGGTGGGCAGGTCGGCGTGGAGGCCCACGCGCTCGGCGTACGCCGCGGCGTTCTCGTAGATCTCCGAGGAGTTCCGATAGTTGGTCGAGAGGTGGAACTCGTGCAGCTGCTTGCCCTCGAGGGCGGCGGCGCGGGCCGCGGCGGACTCGGCGGGCTCGGGCCACGACGACTGGGCCGGGTCTCCGACGATCGTCCAGGTCGCGGCGCGGCCGCGACGGCCGACCATCCGCCACTGCATGGGCGTCAGGTCCTGGGCCTCGTCGACCAGCACGTGCGCGTAGCCGTCGTCCTCGATCCGGTGGCTGGGCGGCGCCCAGGCGCGGCCGGTCGGGGCGTACTCCCGGTCGGCGGCGGTGCTCAGCTCCTGGAGGTCGACCGCACCCTCCGCCACGAGCTCGTCGTCGGGCTGCTCGCCGTGCCGGGCGGGCACGTCGCCGAGCGCGTAGCGCAGCTCGTCGATCAGCGCCACGTCCTCGATCGAGGGAGCCGCGCCCGGGTCGTCCGCCCACGACTTGGAGAGCAGCCGCTGCTCCTCCGGCGTCAGCACGCCCTCGGCGACCCGGGCGAGGATCTCGGGGTCACGCAGCCAGCCGAACACGTCGGTCGCCGAAAGCGGCGGCCACCACTCGATCGCGAAGTCCACGAACTCCTGGTGGGAGAGCATCTCGTCCTCGAACGCCTCGCGACCGCGCTCGCGACCGCGCGCTCCACGAACCTGGCGCCACATCACGTCCAGCAGGGCGCCCACCACGCGAGGCAGCTGCCGGTTGCGAGGTCCGTGGGACAGCAATTGGCGCCGCAGCCGGCTCAGGCCCCCCCGGTCCAGCCGCAGCACGTCGTCGCGCCAGAAGACCCGGAACTCGGTCGGCCCACCCGGCACCGGCTGCCGGGCAGCGCGGCGCATCAGCTCGGCCATCCGCGCCGAGCCCTTGAGGTCGGCGACCGCCGGCTCGTCGTGCCGAGACGCCTTCACGCCGTCGACGACCTCTCCGAGGGAGCGCAGCGCCACGGCGGTCTCGCCGAGCGACGGCAGCACCCGCTCGATGTAGCGCATGAAGACCCCGCTGGGGCCGACGACCAGCACGCCGCCGCCCTCGTAGCGACGTCGGTCGGTGTAGAGCAGGTACGCGACGCGGTGCAGCGCCACCACGGTCTTGCCGGTGCCGGGACCGCCGGTGATGAGCACGACGCCCTTGCCCGGCGCCCGGATCGCCTTGTCCTGCTCGGCCTGGATGGT
>NZ_DASUTK010000233.1:0-4113 GCF_036374615.1 Nocardioides sp. | reverse complement strand
TCGGAGAGAGGCACGGTTCCTCCCTGGGGGTTCGGGGCTCCAGGCCAAGTCTAGGCAGGTGGTGGTGAGGTGGGTACACCTGTCCGGTGATTTTATTCCCGGGCGTCTCATCGTTCGGCCAGCAGGCTCGCGGGACGAACGGCGGCGCTCCCGAACCGGTGGACCGCACGGTCCGCCGCCCGGTCCGCCTCGTGCCAGCCGTGCTCGCGCTCCCCGAGGACCAGCTGTCGGTGGACCCGCTCGCGCGGCAGGAGCCCCTCGACCCGCACCCCGACCAGCCGGACCCGGGCGCGTTGGAGGCCGAGCGCGTCGTAGAGCCGGGTGGCCGCCTGGTGGATCTCGACGGTCACGTCGGTGGCCTCCGGCAGCGTGCGGGAGCGGGTGATGGTGGTGAAGTCGGCGAACCGGACGGTGATCGTGACGGTGCGACCGGCGACTCCTGCCACCCGCATCCGGCGCCCGACCTTCGCTGCGAGCCGCAGCAGCTCGCGCACCACGACCTCGCGGTCGTCGGTGTCGCGCCCGAACGTCTCCTGCGCTCCCATCGACTTGTCGGGGTCGCCACCGAAGAACGCCGGGGCGTGGCGCGACACGATCGGCCGCCGGTCGGTGCCCCAGGCCAGCTCGTGGAGGTGGTCGCCGAGATGGTGGCCGACCGCGCGGCGCAGGGTGCGCAGCGGAGTGCGGGCGACGTCGCCGACCGTGACCAGCCCGAGCCGGTGGAGCATCGCCTGGGTCTTCTCCCCGACGCCGTACAGCTCACCGACGTCGAGCGGGTGGAGGAACGCGGCGACCTGGGCCGGCGGCACCACCACGACCCCGTCGGGCTTGGCGCGCTTGCTGCCGAGCTTGGCGACCGACGGCGCGGCCGCCACCCCGACCGAGCAGGTGATGCCCTGCTCGTCGTGGACGACCGCGCGCAGCTGCTCGGCGATCTGCAGCGGTGACCCGAGCCGACGGGTGGCGCCGCGTACGTCGAGGAACGCCTCGTCGAGCGAGAGCACCTCGACCAGCGGGGTGACCCGGCGGAACGTCTCGATCACCGAGGTCGAGACCGAGGAGAAGGTGTCGAAGTCGGGTGCGACGACCACCGCCCGCGGGCAGAGCCGGCGCGCCCGCGTCATCGGCATGGCCGAGCGCACGCCGTACTGCCGCGCTGCGTAGTTGGCCGACAGCACCACTCCGCGCCCTCCCCCGCCGACCACCACTGGCTGGTCGACCAGGTCGGGCCGGTCGCGGGTCGCGACGGAGGCGTAGAACGCGTCCATGTCGACGTGGAGGATCGGGCAGTCCCAGGAGTGGTCCATCAGAGACCTCCCGGGAAGGGAGGGTCAGTGGGAGGCGACGACGTGTAGCTGTGCGGCGAGCGGGCGGTACTCGGCGCGCTCGGAGACGGCCTCCTCCAGCTCGAGCAGCGCGGTGGTCGCCCCGGGCTCGAGGTCGAGCAGCGAGCCGGGGACCAGGTCGGAGAAGACCCTGACCGCGTGGGTCGTGGTGATCGTGAACCCGGCCGTGGACAGCAGGTCGGTGAGCTCCTCGTGGGTGAACCGGCGAGCGGCGCGCCCCGCTGGGCTCTGCTGGCCGAGGGGGGTCCCGTCGAGGATCGCCCGAGCCTGCTCGAAGTGACCGGCCATCGCGCGGGCGACCACGGCGGCGTGGCGCTGGGCGACCAGCAGGCTGAGCACGCCTCCTGGCCGGAGCACGCGCGCGATCGTGGCCAGGGCCGCTGCGGGATCGTCGACGACCTCGAGGACGCCGTGGCAGAGCACCACGTCGGCACTGCCGGGCTCGGCGACGTCGAGCAGTGAGGACAGGTCGCCCTGCTGGCCGGTGACCTCGACCCCGCTCTCCCGCGCTCGGCGGTCGAGCGCCGCCAGCGCGTCGGGACTGGGGTCGACCACCCGGACCCGGTGGCCGAGCTCGGCGACCCGGACGGCGAACCCACCGGTGCCGCCGCCGATGTCGAGCACGTCCTGACCGGCTGCGCGGTCCCAGACCGGCTGCAGACCCGACCACACCACGGCAGTGCGGGCCGCGCCGCGTCGCTCGCTCGCGGATCCGCTGGTCGGCATGAGAGCAACCCTAGGGCCTGAACGGATCTGCTCACCCCGGGCTCCCGGGGCTGCGGTACCACAGCTTGCGGGCGACCTGTGTCGTCGTGTCCTTGACCGCGTCGCCGGCCGGCTTGACGTCGGCGTACGGCGACATCTGGAACCCGCTGGAGTGGGTGAGCACCCGCTGCTGCGTCGGTGCGACGAAGCCCTCGGGCATCGTCTCGATCACCTCGTGGACCGCGGCCATCCCCTCGCGCTGCCAGAGGTCGTGGAGCGCGGGCAGCTCCCACGCGCCGGTCGCCCGCAGCGACACCCCGCGGTAGCCGGTCCGCCGCAGCTCGCCGCGGACCACCAGCAGCCAGGAGCCGAACACGGTGGCGGCGTACGGGCCCTGGGCGTCCTCGAAGAAGGTGGCGTCGACCGGGCCGGTGGCGTCGTCGAGGGTCAAGAAGACGACCCGGCGCCCGGAACGGACCGGCGGAGTCTGGGTGGCGACCTTGACGCCGGCGACCAGCAGGTCGGCCTTGCTGCGCCGTCGGAGCAGGTCGCGGCTGCGGGTGACGCCGAGCTCGTCGAGGAACTCGGAGTACCGGTCGACGACGTGGCTGCTGACGTCGAGCCCGAGGATCTCCAGCTCCGCCCGCATCCGCTCCTCGGCATTCATCTCGGGCAGTCCGGACACCTCACCCTCCCCCGGCCGGTCGCCGAGGTCGAGGGTGAGCTGGACCGACTCGACTGCTCCCGGCGGCGGAGTCGCCCGCGACTGGGCGCTGGCCCGCGCCCACACTCCTCCGTCGGCGAGCGCGTGCCGCTCGGTCGGGGGCGCGGCCTCCCGGTCGAGCGGGTCGGTGCTGTTGCGGGCGGCCGCCCGGGAGACCGGCTCGCTGCGAGCGGGCGTCGTACGGCGGCCCGACCCGAGCCCGCGACCCCGGGTGGCGCGGTCGAGGGAGCGGGCGTAGCGGTCGAGCTCCATCACCTGCAGCAGCAGGTCGCGCCGGGTCGTGCTCCCCGGTGCCGGGTCGGCAGTGATGCCGTAGAGCCGGTCGAAGGCGCCGGTGAGCACCAGCCGCTCGACCACCGGCCGGGACACTCGCGCGCGGTGCCAGAAGTCGGTGAGCGAGTGGTAGGGGCGGCTGGCGAGGATCCGCTCCACCTCGGTGTCGCTGATCCCCTTCACCTCGGCCAGCGCGAGCCGGATCGCGGACCCTCTCTCCTCCCCGGGCAGCCGCTCCACGAGGTACTCCCGGCCGCTGGCGTTGACGTCGAGCCCGAGCACGGTGATGCCGCACTGCCGGGCGTCGTCGAGGATCAGCCGCTTGGGGTACATCCCGGGGTCGTGGGTGAGCACGCCGGCCAGGAAGTGCGCCGGCCAGTGCGCCTTGAGCCAGGCGGACTGGAAGGTCGGCAGCGCGAACGCCGCGGCGTGGGCCTTGCAGAACCCGAAGCTGGCGAACGCCGCCAGCACCTTCCAGACCCGCTCGACCACCGGCAGCGGGTAGCCGCGGCCCAGCGCCCGCGGGAAGAACCACAGCTTCGTCTCGGCCATCCCCTCGACGTCGCCGAGGGCGCGCCGCTTCTCGTCCGCCTCGGCGCGGGTGATGCCGGCGAAGCAGGCGATCATCTCGATCACCTGCTCGTGGAAGACGACCACGCCGTAGGTGCTCTCGAGGATCGGCCGCAGGTCCTCGTGGATGTACTGGGCGTCCTTCCAGCCCTGCTTGACCTCGAGGTACGGCGTCACCATGTCGCTCTTGACCGGGCCGGGCCGGAACAGCGAGATGTCGGTGATGATGTCGGAGAAGGACTCGATGCCGGACTTGCCGACCAGCTCCCGCTGCCCCGGGGACTCGATCTGGAACACCCCGAGGGTCTTGGCGGCGCTGATCATGGCGTAGGTGTCGGGGTCGTCGAACGGCACGTCGGCCTCGTCGTCGAGGTCGACCTCGACCCCGTCGACCCGGCGGATCTCGGCGACCGCGTGCGCCATCGACGACTGCATCCGGATGCCGAGCACGTCGAGCTTGAGCAGCCCGAGCTCCTCGACGTCGTCCTTGTCGAA
>NZ_DASUTK010000232.1:0-45427 GCF_036374615.1 Nocardioides sp. | reverse complement strand
GGGCAGGCGAGGGAAGACCCGGGAAAGTTGACCCGAGGTGACCACGTCGCCCTAGTCACCCCGGGGCAGGGCGCGCAACAAACGGTGGACGTCCTGCTCGTCCGTGTACGGCGCCAGGCCGACCCGGACCGCTCCGGATGGGCCGAGCCCGAGCCGGTGGCAGGGCTCCCAGGCGTAGCAGTGGCCCGACGAGACGCTGATCCCGCGCCGTCCCAGCTCGGCATGGACGTCGCCGGGGGCGAGCCCCTCGATGCTGAAGTAGAGGGTCGACGTCCGTCGCTTGGCGCGGGACCACAGCGTGATGTCCGAGCGCTCGAGCAGGTGCTCCTCGATCCGGCCGCGGAGCACGTCCTCGTGCGTTCCGATCGCGTCCCACGCGCCCACGACGCGCTCCCGGCGACTGCCGGTGCCCGCCGGGTCGAGCGAGGCGAGGAAGTCGACCGCGGCGGTGGTCCCGGCCATCAGCTCATAGGGGAGCGTCCCGAGCTCGAACCGCTCCGGGACGACGTCGGTCGACGCAACCAGCTTGTCCGGGCGCAGCGTCTCCAGCAGCGCCGGGTCGGCCGCGACCACGCCGCAGTGCGGACCGCCGAACTTGTACGGCGAGCACGCGAAGAGATCCGCTCCCAACGCAGCCACGTCGACGGCCTCGTGGGCGCTGAAGTGCACGCCGTCGACGTAGACCAGGGCACCGACGGAGTGGGACAGCTCAGCCAGCGCGGCCACGTCGGGCATCGTGCCGAGGACGTTGGAGGCGGCGGTCACGGCCACGAGCCGGGTCCGGTCGCTCAGCACCGGCTGTAGATCGGTCGGTGTCAGCTCGGCCGTGTCGGGGTCGAAGTCGATCCAGCGCACGGTCACACCCCGAGCCTCCGCCGCCTGCACCCAGGGCCGGACGTTGCCGTCGTGGTCCAGCCGACTCACCACGACCTCGTCGCCGGGCTCCCACGTGCGGGCGAGGGCTCGCGAGAGGTCGTAGGTGAGGGCCGTCATGCTGCGCCCGAAGACGATGCCGCGGGGGTCCGCCGCGAGCAGGTCGCCGAGCGCCTCACGGCACGCGTGGACGATCTCTTCGGCTGCTCGCTGCGGCGCGGTGTGCGGCCCGCGGTTGGAGACCGGGCTGCCGAGCGTCGCGGCGACCGCGTCGACCACCGGTCGCGGCACCTGGGCCCCGGCCGGGCCGTCGAAGAACGCCTCGCCACTGGTGAGCGCGGGGTACTGGGACCGGACGGCTGCCACGTCGTACGTCATGGTCCGTTTCCTAGCAGACGCGCCACGGCTAGCCTGCACGCCCATGTCCTCCCTCGACGAGGTGGCCGGGATCTCCGCTCGCCAGCGTGACCTGCTCGCCCAGTGGCTGCCCGGTGCCCGTGTGGTCCGGGACCACAGCTGGGGGCTGGTGGAGCGGACGGTGCTGGAGGTCGAGCACGGCGGCGAGACCTACGTCGTGAAGGCCGGCGGACCCGACGACCACCACATGGAGCGAGAGCTGCGCGCACACCGGGAGTGGCTGTCACCGTGGACGTCACGCGACCGGGCGCCGGTCCTCGTGCACGCCGACGAGGAGTCCCTGCTGCTCGTGACCCGGTTCCTGCCCGGCCAGCTGGTCGAGGGCAGCGCGGCCGCGGACGACCCGGAGGTCTTCCGGCAGGCCGGCCGCCTGCTCGCGCTGCTTCACCACCAACCGGGTGTCGTGGACGCGGGGTACGAGCCCCGCGAGAACCGGAAGATGATCAGCTGGCTCGACCGGGAGCACCGGATCGAACCGGGCGTCGAGCAGCGGTTGCGGGACGAGATCGCCAGATGGCCGGAGCCGCCGGCGACGCTGGTTCCGACCCACGGCGACTGGCAGCCGCGCAACTGGCTGCACCACGACGGCGTCGTCCGCGCGATCGACTTCGGCCGCGCCGACCTGCGCCCGGCCTACAGCGACCTCGCCCGGCTGGCCGCACAGGACTTCCGACGCGACCCCGCCCGCGAGCGTTCCTTCCTCGCTGGCTACGGTGCGGACCCCCGGGAGCCGGCGGCGTGGCACCGCCAGCAGGTCCGCGAGGCGATCGGCACCGCTGTGTGGGCCTACCAGGTCGGTGACGAGCGGTTCGAGGCCCAGGGGCACCGGATGATCGCCGAGGCGCTGGGGCCGTAGGGTCGGGTCATGTCGGCGCGCGGTGAATCACTGGGGGTCGACCGGCTCGTGCAGCTCCCGGCAGGACCGCTGCGCTACTGGGAACGCGGCGAGGGGTCGCCCGTCGTGTTCGTGCACGGCCTCCTGGTGAACGCCGACCTCTGGCGTCACGTCGTGCCGGTGGTCGCCGGGGCCGGCCACCGCTGCCTGGCGCCCGACTGGCCGCTCGGCGCGCACGAGCTGCCGGTGCCGGCCGCCGACCTGACGCCGCCCGGACTCGCTGCGATCATCGCATCGTTCCTCGAGGAGCTCGACCTCCATGACGTTGCGATCGTGGCGAACGACACCGGGGGAGCGCTGACGCAGATCCTGATGGCTGATCACCCCGAGCGGATCGGCCGCGTCGTCCTCACGCCGAGCGACAGCTTCGAGCGGTTCTTCCCACCGGTCTTCGCCTTCCTGCCGTGGCTGGCCCGCGTGCCGGGGGCGGTCACTGTGCTGAGCCAGGTGCTGCGGCTGCGCGCGCTGCACCGGTTGCCGTTCACGTTCGGGTGGGTGTCGAAGCGGCCGGTCCCGCCGGCGTACGTCGACTCGTACCTCGGGCCGAGCCGTCGCGACGCTGCGGTACGCCGTGACCTGGCCCGCTTCCTACGCGGGGTGCACCGGCGACACACCCTCGCAGCCGCCGAGCGGCTGGCGTCCTTCGACCGGCCGGTGCTGCTCGCCTGGGCGGAGGAGGACCGGCTGTTCCCGCTGTCGCTGGCCCACCGGCTCGCCGACGTGCTGCCGGACGCCCGGGTCGTCGCGATCGAGGACTCGTACACGTTCGTGCCCGAGGACCAGCCCCGGGTGCTCGCCAACCTGATCGTGGCGGAGCTGGCCCCCGGTCGACGATGACGCCGCCGGACGCGCTTCGCGATGGGACGATGCGGGGATGTCGGACGTGGAGATCAGCGCCCTGGCCATCAACGTGTCGGTTCCGGAGCCGCTCCGTTGGCGGGACACTCGACGGGGCGAGGAGTTCGAGCTGCAGACGCTGAACGTCCGGCTCAAGCCGGACGGCCACCTCGCGGCCAAGGCGTACGGCCGTCCCGTCGCCGGTGGCCGCGGGGCGTACGTGTCGTTCCCCGTGCCTGACCGGCCGGAGCTCCGGTCACTCGTCGAAGACGCGGCTGCGGAAGCCGCGTCGCTCTGGGCGGACCACCGCGGGCTGGGCTGAGGCGGGTCAGGATTGACTCCGTAGCGACGCGTGAGCGCGCTCCAGCAACCGCTGCACGTACAGACCACGCTCGGCGTCGATCCGGGCCGGCCGCGCCTCGCGCGCGGCTGCGACGAACTCGTCGAGCACCGCGGCTCGCATGGCCGCGTCGTCCGCGTCGCGGTTGGCGTCGTACGCACGGACCTCACCCCGCGCGTACACCTCGCACCGGGACAGAGCCTGGGGGAGGGGAGTGGTGATGGAGATCGCCGCCTGTCCAATCGCCCCCGAGCGGTGGAGCGTGGTCAGGGCGACCCACTGGCGCGGGTCGCCGGCCGCGGTGACGTCCTCGACCGGGCCGAGGAGGGCGTCCAGCAGGTCCAGTGCGTGCGGTCCGAGGTCGTCGAGGGCGCCACGTTCCATGCGCCACGGGGTCGCGAAGGTCGCGCCGGGGACGGACCCGCCGCCCACCATCGTCACGCTGGCCGCGACCGGATTCGACGCCGCACACCAGGCCTCCAGCTCGCGCACGGCCGGCTCGAAGCGCGTGCGCAGGAAGACCAGCGACGCGACGTTCCGGGCGGCCTCGGCGACCCGCTCCGCCTGCGGCACGTCGAAGCCGAGCGGCTTCTCCAGGAACAGGTGCCTGCCCCTGGCGGCCGCCTGCGGTGCCAGCTCGGCCTGGACGTCGGGCGGCACGCAGAACGCCACGGCGTCGACCCGGTCCAGCAGCTCGTCGTACCGATCGACGGTGCGCGACGCGCCGACGAGGCGCTCCATCGCCTCCGGCCGACGCGCCCACCCGGCGACGAGGTCTGTATCGGCGTGCTCCTCGAGCATCGGCACGTGGTAGAGCTCGGCCCACGGGCCGGCGCCGACGAGTCCGACACGCAACGGGTCCACGCGCCAGATCGTAGGGGAGTATGACCGGGTGACCGATGCCCCCGCGCTGCCTCACTTCACGTCGTGGCGCGGACGCGAGGTCCGCTGGGACTCGTTCGGCAGCGGGCCTGACGTGGTCCTCCTGCACGGCACCCCGTGGTCCTCGGCGCTGTGGCGACCGATCGCGGACGCGTTGTCCAGCAGGTACACCGTGCACCTGTGGGACATGCCCGGCTACGGCCAGTCGTCGAAGCGGCCGGAGCACGACGTCGACCTCGGGACCCAGGGCGAGCTGTTCGCGGAGCTGCTGCGGGAGTGGCGGCTCGACCGCCCGCACGTCGTGGCCCACGACATCGGGGGCGCGGTCGGGCTGCGCGCCAGGCTGCTGCACGGCGCGACGCACGCCTCTCTCTGCCTGGTCGACGTGGTCGCGCTCCGGCCCTGGGGCTCACCCTTCTTCCGGCTGGTGCAGGAGCACGCGGAGGTCTTCTCCCAGCTCCCGCCGGCGGTGCACCGGGGCGCCGTCGAGGCCTACGTGCGCGGCGCTGCCCACCGCGACCCGGCACCCGAGACCCTCGCGCGGCTGGTCGAGCCGTGGACCACGCCGGAGGGGCTGCCCGGCTTCTACCGCCAGATAGCGCAGGCCGATGAGCGGTTCACCGCGGAGCTCGAGCCGCTGCTGCACGGGCTCACGGAGCCGGTCCACGTGATCTGGGGTGCCGAGGACACCTGGATCCCGGTGGACCGCGCACACCGGTTGCAGGCGATGATCCCGGGGTCGACCCTCCGCGTCCTCCCCGATGCGGGTCACCTCGTGCAGCTCGACGCGCCCGAGGCGCTCACCGCCGAGGTCGCGACCTGGTTGGCAGACGTGGCACGATCCGACTCGTGACCAGCAGCGTCGACTCGGCCCGGCTGCGGGACCTCGAACGCCTCCGCCGGGTGCGTGACCGGATCGACCGCGAGTACGCCCAGCCGCTCGACGTGGAGGCACTCGCGCGAGGTGCCCACATGTCCGCCGGTCACCTCAGCCGGGAGTTCAAGCGGGTCTACGGCGAGTCCCCGTACAGCTACTTGATGACGCGGCGTGTCGAGCGGGCGATGGCACTGCTGCGCCGCGGCGACCTCAGTGTCACGGAGGTGTGCTTCGAGGTGGGCTGCTCCTCGCTCGGGACGTTCAGCACCCGGTTCACCGAGCTGGTCGGCATGCCGCCCAGCACCTACCGGGAGCGCGCGGCGGACGGCACCGGGGAGATCCCGACCTGCCTGGCGAAGCAGGTCCTACGACCGATCAGGAATCGAGAAGCGACCGGAGGGGGCCGCAACTAGCGTGACCGACATGGACATCACCATTCACTACGCGTTCCTACCGCACACCGACCCCGAGGCCTCGTTGGCCTTCTACCGCGACACACTCGGGTTCGAGGTCCGCCAGGACGTCGGCTACGAGGGCATGCGCTGGCTCACGGTCGGACCGCCGAACCAGCCGGAGACCGGACTGGTGCTCACCCCACCCGCGATCGACCCTGGCCTCACCGATGAGGAGCGGCAGACCGTGCTCGACCTGATCGCCAAGGGCAGCTACGCCGCCCTCACCCTGGCCACCTCCGACCTCGACGGGTTGTTCGAGAAGCTGGAGAAGAGCGGCGCCGAGGTGCTGCAGGAGCCGATGGACCAGCCGTACGGCGTACGCGACTGTGCCTTCCGCGACCCGGCCGGCAACCTGCTCCGCATCAACCAGAAGAGCTGAGTGGAAGGCAGGACGAGCCGATGGACCTGCCCGCGCCTCGGGACGCTGCCACGCGCAAGGCGGACACCCTGGCCAAGCTCGCCACACCCGCGATCGACGTCTTCGTGGCGACCGCCTCCGAGTCCGGCGCGCCGTACCTGATCCCGTTGTCGCTGGCCTGGGTCGACGAGCGCGTGGTCATCGCCGTGGACAGCAAGTCGGTGACCGCCCGCAACCTGACGGCGGCGGGCACAGCGCGGCTCGCGGTCGGACCCACTCGCGACGTGGTGATGATCGACGCCATGCTGGAGCGTGCCGTCGGTGTCGACGAGGACGAAGCGCTCGGCGCGGCGTACGCGGCCCAGGCTGACTGGGACCCGCGGGGTCTGGCGGGCTACCAGTTCCTGGTGCTGCGACCCGAGCGGGTGCAGGCCTGGCGCGAGGTGAACGAGCTTCCGGGTCGTACGCTCATGCGCGGCGGCACCTGGTTGGTGTGACGAGACGACGGGAGAGAGAGCCGACCATGAGCAGGGCCACCAAGGACGCCGGCACGACCACCAGGAGTCACCAGGCGGACAGTCACGACTGGATCCGGGTGCAGGGGGCTCGCGAGAACAACCTCAAGGACATCGATGTCGAGCTTCCCAAGCGCCGGCTCACGGTGTTCACCGGGGTCTCCGGCTCCGGCAAGAGCTCGTTGGTCTTCGCCACCATCGCGGCCGAGTCGCAGCGCCTGATCAACGAGACGTACAGCGCGTTCGTGCAGGGGTTCATGCCGAGCCTGGCGCGCCCCGAGGTCGACCGCCTCGAGGGGCTGACGACCGCGATCATCGTCGACCAGGAGCGGATGGGCGCCAACCCGCGCTCCACCGTGGGCACCGCCACCGACGCCAACGCAATGCTGCGGATCCTCTTCAGCCGGATCGGGAAGCCCCACATCGGCCCGCCGACCGCGTTCGCCTTCAACGTCCCGACCCGGACCGCCAGCGGCGTGATGAAGACCGAGAAGGCCGGCCACGAGAAGAAGGACGTCGTCAAGGACGCGGTCTACCAGGGCGGTATGTGCCCGCGCTGCGAGGGCATGGGCAACGTCAGCGACTTCGACCTGACCGCGCTGTACGACGAGTCCAAGAGTCTCTCCGAAGGCGCGCTCACCGTTCCGGGCTACAGCATGGACGGCTGGTACGGCCGGATCTTCAGCGGTGCCGGACTCCCCATGGACAAGCCGATCGGGTCGTTCACCAAGAAGGAGCGCGAGAAGCTCCTGTACGCCGAGCCCACCAAGATCAAGGTGGAGGGGATCAACCTCACCTACGAGGGCCTGATCCCGAAGATCCAGAAGTCCATGCTCTCGAAGGACGTCGAGTCCCTGCAGCCGCACGTGCGCCGCTTCGTCGAGCGGGCGATCACGTTCACGACCTGCCCCGACTGCGAGGACACCCGGCTCACCCGGGAAGCCCTGTCGTCCAAGATCCGCGGCAAGAACATCGCCGAGCTGTGCCAGATGCAGATCAGCGACCTCGCCGAGTGGATGCGCGACCTGGACGAGCCGGGCGTCGCGCCGTTGGTCGCGGGGCTCCAGCACCTGCTCGACTCGTTCGCCGAGATCGGGCTGGGCTACCTGTCGCTGGATCGGCCCGCGGGCACGCTGTCCGGGGGAGAAGCGCAGCGGACCAAGATGATCCGGCACCTCGGGTCGTCCCTGACCGACGTGACCTACGTGTTCGACGAGCCCACCATCGGGCTGCACCCGCACGACATCGAGCGGATGAACCAGCTCCTGCTGCAGCTGCGCGACAAGGGCAACACGGTGCTGGTCGTCGAGCACAAGCCGGAGACGATCGCGATCGCCGACCACGTGGTCGACCTCGGTCCGGGAGCGGGCAGCGACGGCGGCACGATCTGCTTCGAGGGCGACATCGGGGGCCTGCGTGCGAGCGACACGGTCACCGGTCACCACCTCGATGACCGCGCGAGCCTCAAGGAGACGGTGCGGGAGTCGACCGGCGCGATCGAGATCCGCGGCGCCTCGCGGCACAACCTCCAGGACGTCGACGTGGACGTGCCCCTCGGTGTCCTGTGCGTCGTCACCGGTGTGGCCGGCTCCGGCAAGAGCTCGCTGATCCACGGTTCACTGGAAGGTCGCGACGGTGTGGTCGTCGTCGACCAGGCCGCCATCCGCGGCTCGCGACGCAGCAACCCGGCGACGTACACCGGATTGCTGGAGCCGATCCGCAAGGCGTTCGCCAAGGCCAACGGGGTCAAGCCGGCGCTGTTCAGCTCCAACTCCGAGGGCGCCTGCCCGGCGTGCAAGGGCGCCGGCGTGATCTTCACCGAGCTCGGCGTGATGGCGACCGTCGAGTCCCCGTGCGAGGAGTGCGAGGGTCGTCGTTTCCAGGCCTCGGTCCTGGAGTACACCTTCGGCGAGCGCAACATCGCCGAGGTGCTCGCGATGTCGGTGGCCGAGGCCGAGGAGTTCTTCGGAGACGGAGCCGCCAAGACGCCGGCAGCCCACAAGATCCTCGTCCGGCTCGCCGACGTCGGGCTCGGCTACCTCACGCTCGGCCAGCCCCTGACGACGCTGTCAGGCGGTGAGCGGCAGCGGCTGAAACTGGCTGCGCAGATGGCCGAGAAGGGTGAGGTCTACATCCTCGACGAGCCGACCACCGGGCTGCACCTCGCGGACGTGGAGCAGCTGCTCGGACTGCTCGACCGGTTGGTCGACGCCGGCAGGTCAGTGATCGTGATCGAGCACCACCAGGCGATCATGGCCCATGCCGACTGGATCATCGACCTCGGCCCCGGCGCCGGCCACGACGGCGGCCGGGTGGTCTTCGAGGGCACGCCCGCCGAGCTGGTGGCCGACGGCTCGACCCTCACCGGCAAGCACCTGGCCGAGTACGTCCGTGCCGAGGACAGCTAGCTAGCGGTGTCTCGTCAGCCCGCCGCGCACGCGGGCGGGGTCAGGGACCTGCGGCGGCTGGGGTGGGTGGATCGTGACCGTGGCGGCACGTGCCATTCGCGCTCGCCGGGCGCTCAGGACCTCCACGGTGAAGAACTCGTCGGACCCGCTCAGCAGTTCCGGATCAGCCAGCACGGTGACGTCGACGTCGATGTGAGTGGTGCCGGGGGAGAGCTGAAGCCGCCTACGGAACGGGGTGTAGTCCGTCGGCTGTGCGGTGCCGGGGCGGGTGGCGACGACGACAGTGATGGGCTTGCCACTCGGCCGGGACAGTACGAACGTCACGGGGAGGGTCTGCGCCTCGCCGGCCGGGCGGACGACGTCGAGGTCACGCCCCCGGACAGCCGGCGGCGGGTCGGCGTCGGCGATGCTGGCGAACGCTTGGCGGGTACCGATCCGCACGCCACGCGGCCGTCCGATGGAGACCCGGAAGCGTTCGCCGTACTCGTCGAGCCGGTCCCGCGGCACCGGGACCCGGACCCGCGCCGACAGCCGGCCGGCACGGATCGTCACCCGCCGTGCGAGGCGGGTGAAGTCCGAGCCAGCGGTCGCGCTGTCCGTCCTGGTGCGCAGCCACACGCTGGTGCGGCGTCCGGCCGGCCTGTCGAGCCGTACCGTGGCGACGGCCGGAGTGCCCTCGCGGGTATCGGTCACGGACAGGCCGATCCGGGGCGTGGGGAACCCAGGACGACCGTCCTCGTCCAGGGCTGTGAAGCAGTAACCGCGGCTCCGGGCACCTCGGATCACCGCGCGCACTGCGCTGATCGACACCGGTGAGTGCCCGATTCCGTCGTGTTGCAGCACGACGTTGGGCGCGCCCGGCCGCAACGCGGACAGGATCCGCGTGGCGATCTGCCGGGCAGTACCGCCGGTCCAGTCGCGGGAGTCCACCGTCCACAGGACGGGGATCAGCCCGGAGGTGCGGATGCCCTTGCGCGCCGCGTCGTCGAGCGCGCCGTACGGCGGCCGCATCATCCGGGTCGGATGTGTGCCCGCTCGGCGCAACACCCGCTCCGTGGCGCGCAACGTGGCGGTGACCCCGGCAGCGCTCTGGGTCCGCATGTCCTGATGTGCCCAGCTGTGGTTCGCGATCAAGAACCCAGCACGCTCGACGCGCCGCGCGACCCGGGGCGCAGCTGCGACCCGTTCGCCGACCATGAAGAACGTCGCCGGTGCTCCGGCACGACGCAGGATCCGCACCAGTCGCTCGGTCTGGTCCGACGGCCCGTCGTCGAACGTGAGCGCGACGTACCCGGACGAGCAACCGGCCCGCGGTGCAAGCGCGGCGGTCGACGGGGTCGCGACCACGCCGAGTCCCGCCACGACCGTGGCGACCGTCACGGCTACCGCAGCACGCCCCCGCACGTCCATGACACGAGGATGGGAGGTGTGGGGGCCCGCCGCAGGGGAAGCGTCATTTCGTTGACGGGACGTGCCCGGCTGGTGGAGTCCGGCTGGGCCGGCCCGTCGATCGATGAGTTCCGCGTCGTGCGGGGGTCATTGCCTGCAGGACCGTTGGCGCAGACTGCGCGCCCGCACCCGAAGGAGTCGCATGGCACAACTCATCTACTCGATGTTCACCTCGCTCGACGGCTACGCAGAGGCGTCGGAGGGCGACCTCGGCACCGGAGCCGAGGACCAGGAGGTGCATACCTTCGTCAACGATGTGTTCCGCGGCGTCGGGACCTACCTCTACGGGCGACGGATGTACGAGACGATGATCTACTGGGAGACCGCACACACCGAGCCCGACCAGCCGCCGCACATCCTGCAGTACGCCCGCGACTGGCAGGCCGCGGAGAAGATCGTGTACTCCACGACCCTGGAGTCCGTGTCCAGCGCGAGGACCAGGATCGAGCGGACCTTCGATCCGGACGAGGTGCGCAGGCTCAAGGCCGAGGCTGATCACGACCTCACCGTCGACGGGCCGAGTCTCGCGGCCCAGGCGATCGCGGCCGGCCTGGTGGCCGAGTACCACCTGTTCATCACGACGAGCGTGGTCGGTGGCGGCAAGCGGTTCTTCCCTGAGGGCGTGCGTCTCGATCTCGACCTGGTCGAGGAGCGGGCCTTCGGCAGCGGACTGATCTACGCGCGCTACCGGACCCGCTAGCCACAAGACGCATGGCGTCCGGGCCCGACTCCTGGGAATCGCCGATAAGTGACATTATGTCATTCCGTACAGGCTGAACCGGGCGGCTGCCTCCCCCTCGTCCGTCCGCTGGGACCGCTCGATGTCACAACGACGCGGGCCACCTCGTCTCCTGGATGAACGACGAACCCTCCAGGAGGAAGACATGACCAACACCGCACGCATCCCGTCCGCCGAGATCACCGGTGTGTACGGCGCCCTGGTGAAGACGTTCTCGCGTCGCATGTTCGGCCGCGTGCCGGACTCGATGGGCTACATGTGGCACAACACCCGGGTGCTGAAGGACTCCATGGCATTCGGCCAGAAGGTCCACAAGTGGAACCGGCTGGACCCCGACCTCGCGTCGTACGCGACGATCGCGACCGCGGCGTTCGTCGGGTGCAGCTTCTGCGTCGACCTCAACTACTTCCTGGCCCACAACGAGGGGCTGGACACCGCCAAGGCCCGCGAGGTGCCGCGGTGGCGGGAGTCCGACGTCTTCACCCCGCTCGAGCGGCGCGTGATGGAGTACGCCGAGGCGATGAGCCAGACCCCCTCGGCCGTCACCGACGAGCTCGTCGAGGCCCTGCTCCAGGATCTCGACCCGGCGTCGCTGCTGGAGCTGACGTCCAGGGTCGGGTTCATGAACGCCACCGCTCGGAGCAACGTGGCGCTGGGCATCCGCTCCGAGGAGTTCGCAGACAGCTGTGGCCTCGCGCCGATCGCCGCACCGGGGCCGGTCACCGCGTGACGATCCGAGGGCGGGCAGGCGTTCGTCTACCATCGACGCCGTGTCGACGCGCTTGCTCGCCCTGCTCGCCGTGCCGGTCCTCGCGATCGCGTTGCTCGGTTGCGGCAGTGACACACCGCAGGCCGCGGACGACTCCGGCGCGGAGCCGGATGCCGAGACCGTGACGTGCACGTACCGGGAGACCGGCACGGCGCCGGCCAGGGAGGTGGACGCGCCGGGTGGCGAGGCGGTCGCCGAGGGCGAGGTCTCGGTGACGCTGGGGACCGGCGTCGGTGACCTCGCGCTGACGCTCGACGCCGAGCAGGCGCCGTGCACCGTTCATTCGTTCGTCTCTCTGGCCGAGCAGGGGTGGTTGGACGGCACCACTTGCCACCGGCTGACGACCAGCGGCATCTTCGTGCTGCAGTGCGGCGACCCTTCAGGCACCGGCTCCGGTGGTCCGGGCTACGCCTTCGACGACGAGCTGTCCGGCGACGAGACCTATCCTGCGGGCACCCTCGCCATGGCGAACAGCGGCACGAACACCAACGGCTCCCAGTTCTTCATCGTCTACCAGGACACGCAGCTTCCCCCGCTCTACACCGTGTTCGGCACGGTCGACGACGCCTCGCTCGAGACGGTGCGGGAGGTCGCCGACGCCGGGACGGACCACGCCTTCGGGCGTGGCGACGGGGCTCCGCTCACGGAGGTCGAGATCGAGGCTGCGACCGTCTCCAGGGGCTGACGCCTCAGGCAAGCCGGAGCTCTACCGGCTCCCCCAGCTCGACGGTGCGACTGACGGTGCACAGCCGGTCGTGGGTCTGCTCGAGCGCCCGCGGAAGCACCGCCCGCGCTGCGTCGCCGTCTGCCCCCTCGGGGAACCGGATGTCGAACGTCACCACCAGGTTCACCATGTGCTGGCCGCCCTCGTCACGGATCCGGTCGCCTGAGGCGGTCACGGTGAACGCCTGGGCCGTGGCGCGCTTGCCGGAGATGCCGTCCACGCTCACGGCGGTGCAGGCGGCGATCGAGGCCAAGAACGCCTCGACCGGCGTGAAGTCGGGGTCTTCTCCCCCGCTGCCGAAGAACGTCTCTCCGCCGCGGGCGTTGGTCGCCTTGTAGCGCTCCGGGCCGATCTTGGTGAGCTCGATGGAACGGAACGTGTCAGGGCGCGCGGAGGGCTGGCTGCTCATGGCCGCCAGCCTGCCAGATCGGGGCCCCGCTCCCCCGCTGGGTGTCAGCGTCCGAACAGGCGGCGCAACCGGTCACGCCGGGCAGCCGCCCGGACGAGCTCCACCGCGCGCAGCTGCTCGAGCTCCCGGTCTGAGTGAGTCCGTCCGCCGACGATCCCGTAAGACAGGTACTGCGTGGTCATGGTGGTTCTCGTGCCTTTCCGCGAGGCTGGCCCCGCGCGCTTGGATGTAATGGCCGGCGTCGGAACGACGCCTCTTACATACTAGGGGTACGCCGACCCCTTCTCCGCTTCGGCGACGACGTGACCTCAACCACTCGGGGCGCCAGCGGGACGGGCCGGGAGCAGCTGCTCCCGGCCCGTCCTCGGTGACGACGTCGGCTGTCGCGCCGCGGTCAGCGGCGGACCGCCACCTCCGCCCAGACGCGCCCGCGGACCGGCAGGTCCTGTGACGCGGACTTCGCCTGCTTGACGATGTTCTGGCCGCGCTTGAAGAACTGCAAGGAGGCATTGACCTGGTCGTTCGCCGTCATCGCGGCGACCGCGGCCTCGAGCTGCGCGGGGTTCTTCGCGCTGTAGAGGTCGTTCTCCCACATCGACAGTCCACCGGTGATCTCGAGGAAGCCGTCGCGGGTGGTCCTGTTCGGGACGGCGACCGTGAGCTGCAGCCGCTTGGTGTTGCTGCCACGTGCCAGCTGGGCCCGCAGCTGCAGGGTGCCGCCCGGCTTGACGACGGCCGGCTGCCTGCGGCTGAGCGTGACCCACTTCGCGCCACGCTTCTGCTGGACGCCGGTGAGCCGCCACACCGCGGTGCTGTCGCTGACATCTGCGGTCGCGGTGACCGTGTCGACCGAGGCGCCCTTCATGCGGCTGAGCAGGTAGACGATCTCCGCGGCCTCGTAGGAGCTGTCGTAGGAGATGTCGTAGCTGGACACGTACCGATCGCTCCACTCGATGAGGAAGGGTTCGTGCGCTGCGTCGGCGCCTCGGATCTGGAACGTCGCCTTCTCACTCCCGGCCTGGATGGTGTCGATGACGCGGTCGTGGTTGGCCAGCAGCTGCGCGAAGGTCACGTCGGCGTTGAACGACTTGACCAGCGAGTGCGACGTGCCCTCCCGGGGCTCCTTGTCGCCGTAGCTGACGGTGGAGGTGATGACGGCTTCCTTCGGCAGGAAGTCCTCGCCGACGGGTCCGCTGATGCCGGTGAGCCGGTCCTGGTCGATCGTCCCCGCGGGCACGCCCATGTTCGCGACCTTGAAACCCGGTGCGGCGGGGTCCTCCTGCACATAGATCGCCTCTGCCGGCATCATCCCGAGCGTGGTCTTGCCGAAGTAGCCCATCGGGTGGCCGAAGCCGACCAGGCGCCCTTCGCAGACACTGGTCACGGTGCCGACGCCCCCCGCAGTGATGTCGCCGTAGGAGATCGCAGCGCCGAGGTTGCCGCCGGCCACGAGGTCCTTCTCCTCGGCCGCGACCTCGGACGACGCCGCGCCCATCGCCAGGGCGCCGCGGGTCTTGATGAAGTCCGGGCCGTTCTTCCCCTGCAGCTGGTTCAGCCGGTGCTGGCTCAGGCCGGAGAACGACATCGGCATCGGCAGCTGCTCAAAGCCCTGCAGCGCCTGCCGCACGGTCACGTCGGTCGTGGCCGCGACCCGCTTGGCGAGCCCCGGACCGACCGCGACCTTCGCCGGCACGGTGGTGTCCAGGAACTCGTCCATGTGCTCGAACGGCGTGATGCCGGCGACCGGGGACGGGCCCCACGTGAGGCCGTAGGCGACGGCGCCGATCAGGCGACCGTCGGCGGCGTACACCGGCGAACCGGACATGCCCTGCCAGATGCCCACCCGGTCGATCTCGTCGGACGTGAGACGGGCCATGACCATCGGCACTCCCGGGGCGATGCCGTCGTGGATCACGCCGAGGATCTTGCCCGTGAACCCCTCGGGCATCACTCCGGTGTCGACCGTGAGACCGGTGACCAGGTCACCGGCCGTGAAGCCGTCGGCGACCGGGTAGGGCTGCTTGCAGTCTTCTGTGGGAGGCGCTGCGTTCGCAGGCTGCGACGTGATCGCCGCGCCCGTCCCCAACAGCGCCAGTCCTGTGAGTGCCGCGGCAGCTGCGCGACTTCGTGACGTCTTCATGTTTGATGCACTCCCTCTCCGAGCGGAGGCGATGCGCCCCCCGTTGATTACCGGTATGACGTGCTCTCTCGGCAAATGGTTGCCCTGGGTCACCGGCTGTTGGATTGTGCTGGGGACGGGGTCGTGATGGCTTGAGAACAGATACTCACGTCGGGTCTCGATCCGGTCACAATGCGAGGGAGACTCATCGATGCGAGTTGCGGTCTCGGCCACCGGCCACCAGGCGCTCGCTGCCGGGCTCGAGGTCGCGGGTGACGGTGGCAACGCGATCGACGCCGCGATGGCCGCCGCGTTCGTCGCGCTGTCCACCGAGCCCGGCATGGTCAGCCTCGCCGGAGGCTGCTACGCGGCCGTGTGGACAGCAGACGGCGAACCGGCCGTGATCGACGGCAACGTGGAGATGCCGGGCCGCGGCGCCGACCCGGACCGGTTCGGCCAGGGCGTGCGCGAGGTCGTCACGGAGTACGGCGGCGGGGTGACCATGCACGCGGGTGCCGGCTCGGTCGCGACTCCGGGGGTCGTCCCCGCCTTCGGCATGCTGCACGAGGGCTACGCGAGGCTGGAGTGGTCGCGGCTGATCGGGCCGGCCCGGCGTGCCGTCACCGACGGTTACCCGATGAGCCGCGCAGCCGCTCGCTACCTCGCGATCGTCGCGGACACGCTCTTCGCCCCCGATCCCGAGGCCTACGCACTGGTGACCAGCTCGAGCGGCGGCCTGCTCGGCGGTGGTGAGCACACGACGAACCACGCCCTTGCGGACGTGCTCGGGCAGCTGGCCGACGAGGGACCTGATCTCTTCAGCTCCGGTGCGGTCGGGCGTGCGCTCGTCGACCAGATGACGGCCGACGGCGGGCTGGTCACGGCCGAGGATCTGGCGGCGTACCGTCCGGTCGAGCGGCCGGCGTACCGGCTCGACGTCGGTGACTGGGACGTGGCCGTGAACCCGCCACCCGCGGTCGGCGGGCCCCTGCTGGCGGTGATGCTCGGCGAGCTCGCGCGACGCGGCCGTTCCTGGACCTGGGATGACGCGATCGAGATCCAGCGTGCGGTGCTCGGGTACCGGCTCGAGGTGCACGACCGGTCGTGGGACCTCGACGCCGACGGCCACGCGCTGCTCGCGCGGGTCCGGGAGGCCGGGCTCGAAGGGTTGCAGGGGTCGGGGTCGACGGCGCACATCTCGGCGGTCGACGAGAACGGCACGGCGTGTGCCATCACCATGAGCAGCGGGTACGGCGCCGGCTCGTGCATCCCCGGCACCGGCGTCCTCCTCAACAACTGCCTGGGTGAGACCGAGCTCAACGCCCACGGGCTGCACGCGGTCGCTCCCGGCACCCGGCTCGCGTCGAACATGGCGCCGACGACCGCCCGAGCGACCGACGGGCGCACGCTGGCGATCGGCTCCCCGGGCGCCGACCGGATCACCACCGCCCTCATGCTCGTGCTCGGACAGGGCATGCTCCACGCGGCGGACGTCCAGCATGCGATCTCGCGACCCCGGGTGCACGTGCGTGCCGGGAAGGACGGCTTCGTGGCGGAGTACGAAGCCGAGCCGGCGCTGGCGTCGGCCGTCGTGGCGAGCGGGCTGCCGGGGCACGAGTACCCCGAGCCCCACATGTACTTCGGCGGGGTCGGCGCCGCGCTGCTGACCGCCGACGGGCTGCTGGAGGCGGCGGGTGACCAACGACGCGAGGCCGCGGTCGGAGCCTCCACCTAGCCTCGCCATCTACGCTGGCATCGTGAGTGACGCGCGCCGACCCGGGCCGATCGTGCGTGTCGACGTCAGGGAGTACGCCGACGCCGAGTCGCGTGAGCACGAGGACCGAGTCGCCTCGGAGGAGCCGCTGGAGCTGCGGCTGGCCTGGCCGGGGTCGAACGCACGGCGGGTCTGGGTCACGATGCGGAGTCCGGGTCACGACTTCGAGCTGGCGGCAGGGTGGGCCTTGCACGAGGGGCTCGCGGTGCCGGACGCCGTCCGCACCGTGGCGTACTGCACCGACGAGGACCTCACGCCCGCGCAGGAGCTCAACGTCGTGACCGTCACGCTCGACCGTCCTCCGGCGGTCGACCCGGCGCACCGGCTGTCAGGACACGCCACCGGATCCTCGGCCTGCGGGGTGTGCGGGAAGGACAGCATCGAGGCGGCGCTCGCGACTCCGCGAGCACCCGCCTGGACCGGCCCCACGCTCCAGCCGGAGGTCGTGCGCACGCTGCCGGCACTGCTGCGGGAGCACCAGGCCGTGTTCGGGACGACCGGTGGCGTCCACGCGGCCGGGCTCGCCGACGAGACCGGTGCCTTGCTCGTCGTACGCGAGGACGTGGGGCGGCACAATGCCGTCGACAAGGTCACCGGCGCACAGGTGCTCGCTGGGCAGTCGCCGGCTGCTCCCGCTCTCGTCGTGAGCGGGCGCGCCGGCTTCGAGCTGGTCCAGAAGGCGCTCGCTGCCGGGGTCGGTGCCCTCGTCGCCGTCGGCGCACCCACGTCGCTGGCGGTCACGCTCGCCCGCGAGGGTGGAATCGGGCTCTACGGCTTCACCTCGGAGCGGAGGACCGTCCGCTATGCGTGACCGCGATTGGAATCTCGCGGCTCGATGAGACACGGTGGAGAGTCCTGCACCCGATCGGAAGGACAGCCATGCTCATCCTCACCGACAACGCGTCGGCCGTGGTGAAGGGCTTCGCAGACCAGATCCCCGAGGCCACCGGACTCCGCATCACGGGAGGCCCGACGGACGCCCCGACGCTCGAGGTCGCGCCCGCCACCGAGGCCCAGCCCGGTGACGCCGTGCTCGAGCAGAACGGCGCCACGGTCTTCCTCGACGAGAGCGCGACGCTGCTCCTGGACGACAAGGTCCTCGACGCGGCGGTCGACCCTGAGGGGAAGGTCGAGTTCGCCCTGGCTCAGCAGGGCTAGACCACACCCGCACGACCCGACGGACCCACGCCTGATTGCGGCGTGGGTCCGTCTTGTTGTCGGCCCGCGCCCCTACCGTCGTGCCGTGCGGATCCTTCACACCTCCGACTGGCACCTCGGCCGGTCGTTCCACCGTGAGGGACTGATCTCTGCCCAGGCGGTGTACGTCGACCACCTGCTCGACGTCGTCGAGCGCGAGAGGGTCGACCTGGTCGTGGTCGCCGGCGACGTCTACGACCGGGCGCTCCCCCAGGTCGACGCGGTCCGGCTGGCCGACGAGGCATTCGCCCGGCTCGCCGGCTCCCGCGCTCGGGTGGTGGTGACGAGCGGCAACCACGACAGCGCGCAGAGGCTCGGATTCGGTGCCCGCCTGATGGACGCTGCCGGCGTCCACCTCCGCACCGACGCGGCCGCGGTCGCCCGGCCGGTCCTGCTCGAGGACGCCCACGGTCCGGTCGCCGTCTACGGCATCCCGTACCTCGACCCGCAGCTGCTCCGCGAGCCGTGGGACCTGCCCGGACGCTCGCACGAGGCTGCGCTCTCGGAGGCGATGCGTCGTGTGCGCGCGGACCTCGCCCAGCGTCCGGCCGGTACCCGTTCGGTCGTGATCGCCCACGCGTTCGTGGCGGGCTGCGCTCCCAGCGACTCCGAACGTGACATCAGCGTCGGCGGGGTCGCGATGGTGTCGTCGTCGGTGTTCTACGGCGCCGACTACGTCGCGCTCGGCCACCTGCACGGCAGCCAGGTGCTGGGTGAGGCGGTCCGCTACTCCGGCTCTCCGCTGGCGTACTCGTTCTCCGAAGCCGACCACCGCAAGGGGTCCTGGCTGGTCGACCTCGACGAAGCCGGCTACGCCTCAGCCGAGTTCGTGGAGGCACCGGTCCCCCGCCGGCTGGCGGTGCTGCGCGGTGAGCTCGACGCGCTGCTGGGCGACCCCGCGCTGACGGTCCACGAGTCGTCCTGGCTGCAGGTCACGCTGACCGACGACGTGCGGCCGTCACAGGCGATGGCTCGGTTGCGCGACCGGTTCCCTCACACGTTGTCCCTGGGCTTCGAACCGGCGAACCCGTCGGAGCCGGTCCGATCGTCGCCCCGTCAGGCCGGTCGCTCCGACCACGACATCACCCTCGACTTCGTGGCCGACCTGCGTGGCCGGCCGGCCAGCGACGCGGAGTCCGCCCTGCTCGCCGAGGCGGTGGATGCCTGCTGCGAGGACCCTGAGGTCGACACCCTGCTCTCGAGCGGGGCAGACGCATGAGAATCCACACCCTCGAGATCACCGCGTTCGGACCGTTCGCCGGCGAGGTCTCGATCGATCTCGATGAGCTGAGCGACGCAGGTCTGTTCCTGCTCACCGGGGCCACCGGTGCCGGAAAGACGAGCGTCCTCGACGCGGTCTGCTTTGCGCTGTACGGCGCCGTGCCGGGCGACCGCCAGCTCGCCAAGCGGCTGCGCTCCGACCAGGCTGCCCCCGGCGTCGCTCCCGCGGTCCGGATGGAGCTCACGGTGCAGGGGCGCCGGTTCCGGATCCGACGATCGCCGGCCTGGCAACGGCCGAAGAAGCGCGGGACCGGTCTCACGACCGAGCAGCCCCAGGTGCTCGTGGAGGAGCGGACCGCCGGCAGCTGGCTGCCGCTCGCCAGCCGCCTCGACGAGGCCGGTCATCTGGTGTCCGGCCTGCTCGGCATGACCATGACCCAGTTCTGCCAGGTGCAGCTGCTCCCCCAAGGTCGCTTCCAGGAGTTCTTGCGCGCCGAGTCCGACGACCGCCGTCGACTGTTGCAGCGGCTCTTCCGCACCTCGCGGTTCGAGGACGTCGAGCGGTGGCTGCGGGAGCACCGCCGAGAGCTGCGGCGGCAGTCCGCTAACCACCACGACCGGGTGGCGGACCTGGTGAGCCGGCTCAGCGAGGTCGCGACCACGCCGCTCCCCGCCGCGTGGGACCTCACGGCACTCGACGAGGCGGTCGAAGAGCTCCAGCCGTGGGCGAGCCGGCTGCGCCTCGAGGCCGAGGAGACGGCCGCCGATGACGAGGCGCGGGCGGCGTCAGCCGAGTCCGCCGCCGCGGCCGCGGCCCGGGCGCTGGAGGCCGGACGGTCGTTGGCCGCCCAGCGTCGTCGGCTGGCGGCCGCTCGCAGGGAGCGGTCGGCGCTGGTCGCCGAGATCCCCGCTCACCGCGGCCGCGTCGCGCGACTCGACGCGGCCCGACGAGCCGCCGCGGTCCTGCCGGCGTGCGAGGTGGCCACCCGCGTGGCCGCCGACCTGCAGGAAGCAGAACGAAGGGCTGACGCGGCCCGAGCGGCCTTGCGGGACCTCGACGGCACCGACCCGGCCTACGACGACCTCGGTCGCCACGCGCGCGAGGTGACCGAGCGAGCGGCACGGGTGCGCGCGCTCGCTCCCCGAGCCAACGAGCGTGAACGTCTCGAGGGGCTGGTGTCGGAGGCCCACCGCGCCATCGCCGCCATCGACTCGGAGGCGGCCGAGGTCGGCGCGCGGCTCGACGAGCTTCCGGCCGAGCTCGCGGCTCGTCGTACGGCCGAGACGGAGGCGCGGCGCGCCGTCGACGGCTTGGACGCTACGCGGGCCGAGGCGGCGGTCGCCGACCAACGGCTCGCGGCTGCCCGGCACGTCGTCACCCTGGTCGCGGCCCGTGCGGAGGCCGAGATCGACCACCGGCTCGCGGTCGACGAGGCACAGCAGCGGCGGGAGGAGTGGCTGACGATCCAGGAGCAGCGGATCTCCGGGATGGCGGCCGAGATCGCGGGCGCGCTGGCCGTGGGCGCATGTTGCCCTGTCTGCGGGTCCGCCGACCACCCGTCCCTCGCGCGCCCGGCTCCGGGCGCCCCGGACGCAGCTGCCGAGCGGGCCGCCCGTAAGGCGGTCGACGACGCAGAGGCCGTACGACACGCGCACACCGTGGCGCTCAGCGACCTCGACGCGCAGATCGCGCTCGCTCGCGACCGGTCCGGCAATCGCTCGGTCGGCGAGCTCGAGCAGGAGGCCGGCTCGGTGGCTGACCGGCTGAAGCAGCTCGAGGCACGTGCGAGCGGGCTCGATCAGGCGGTCTCCGGTCGGGAACACATCGAGCAGGAACAGGCTCGTCTGGTCTCCTGCAAGGCCGAGCTCACGACCGCGCGGGCGCGACACGAGACCATGGCTGCGGAGCACGCCGCCCGCATCACCGAGATCGCCGTGGAGATCGCCGGGGTGCTCGAAGGTACGGGCCACGACTCCGTGGCGGACTTGGCACACCACCTCGACGCGGTGGCCAAGGCCTGCGCCGACCTCGACCGGGTGGAGGCCGAGGTCACTCGTGCGCGCGGTGCCGCCCAGCGGGAGCAGGCGCGCGCCCTGGGGGCCTGCCTGGACCACGGGTTCGACTCCGTCGCGGCGGCTCGCGGCGCGGAGCTGCCGCCGCAGGTCGTGGACGAGCTGACCGAGTCCGTGAACGAGCGCGAGGCGCGGTTGGTGGCCGTCGAGACGGCGCTTGCGGACCCCGACCTGCAACCTGCCCGACAGGCGGACGCCCCCAGCCTCGACGCGCTCGAGCAGAGTCAACGGAAGCTGGCCTCGGAGCTGGCGGCGGCACGTGCGGCGCTCTCGGTCTCCCGCGGTCGCGTCGGAAGGCTCGCCACGCTCTGTGGCAAGCTCGCGGCCGCTCTCGCCGCGTGGTCCCCCACCCGAGAGTCGCTCGAGGTCGCCGACCGGATGGCCACGTTGGTCGACGGCACCTCGCCCGACAACCGGCTACGGATGCGGCTGTCTGGCTACGTCCTTGCGTTCCGGCTCCGACAAGTCGTCGCGGCGGCCAACGAGCGGCTGCTCGCGATGACCGACCACCGATATCGCCTCGAGCACAGCGATGACCGCGGTGCGGGCGAGTCGCGGGGCGGGTTGAGCCTCCGGGTTCGCGACGACTGGTCCGGCGAGTCCCGCGACCCGGTCACGCTCTCCGGCGGCGAGACGTTCGTCGTGTCCCTGGCGCTCGCGCTCGGACTGGCAGACGTGATCGCCCACGAAGCCGGCGGCAGTGAGCTCGACACGCTGTTCGTCGACGAGGGCTTCGGCACGCTGGATGCCGACACCCTCGACGACGTCATGGACACCCTCGACTCGCTGCGCGACGGTGGGCGCGTCGTCGGAGTCGTCAGCCACGTGGCCGAGCTGCGCGATCGGATCCCCACCCAGCTCCACGTGCACAAGCACCGGTCTGGGTCGACGGTGCACCAGGAAGCTGCGGGCTGAACCCGTCGCGAGAGTGGCTCACCAGGTGGTGGGCTTCTCCGGGGTGTGCAGCCAGACGTCGAAGAACTCGTCGAGGTCCTGGCCGGAAACGCTCTCGAACAGCACCTCGAAGTCAGCCGTCCGGGCGGTGCCGTCGTCGTAGCGCGACACCCACCTCCGGACGCCCGTCAGGAAGGCGTCGTCACCGATCTTCGTCCGCAGCGCGAACAGGGTCGCCGCACCCCGGTCGTAGATCGGGTCGAGGAACAGCCCGAGCGGTCCAGGGTCGGCGACGACCGTGTGCCAGAAGGGGTCGTCGGCCGGGATCTCCAGCACGGCGTCGAACTGCGCCTGCGCCGTGTCGCCTCCCTGCTCCTCCGACCAGATCCACTCTGCGTAGGTGGCCCACCCCTCGTTCAGCCAGATGTCGGCCCAGCGGGTGGGGCTGACTGCGTTCCCGAACCACTGGTGCGCCAGCTCGTGCACCACCGTCCCCTCGCTCGCGGCGCGGGAGTACACCGGGCGGGTCTGCGTCTCCAGCGCGTACCCGACCGAGTCGTCGTCGACGATCGCACCTGCCGAGTTGAAGGGGTAGCGTCCGAACTGGTCGAGGAAGTCGATCATCTCGGCCTGCAGCGCCAGGCTGGCGTTCGTCGTCGCCAGGTTGTCCGGGGTGAGGCCGTCATCGACCGCGTCGATGATCGGCAGGCCGGCGGGTGTCTCGGACCTGCGGAACTCGTAGTCGCCCACGGAGGCCGTGGTCAGGTAGCTCGCTTGCAGGTCGGGCGCCCGCCAGTACCAGGTCGTCCAGCCCTGTCGGGTCGTCGGCCTCCGGGCAGGCAACCCGTTGGCGACCGCAACCTTGCCCTCGGGGACCGTGATCTCGAAGCTGTACGTCGCCTTGTCGGTGGGGTGGTCGCTGACCGGGTACCACGTCATCGAGCCCTCGGGCTCGCTGACCACCATGGCGCCGTCGCGTGTGGTCACCCAGCCGTAGAGCACCCCCTCGATGTCCTCCGGCCGCGTGGTGTCTCCGTGGTACCGGACCACGAGCCGGACCGTCCGCCCGGCTTTGATCCTCGGTCGCGGCTGGATCGTCAGCTCCCACTGACGCGCCGCGTCGTCCTGGACCTGCCAGTAGGCCAGGCCCTCGACCGTCTCGCCGTCCGGGGGCGGCGCGACCTCCCGGGCCTGCCGGCCGTCGATCATGACCCGGTCGACCTCCATGCCGCGCAGGTCGAGGTTGAACCGATCGAGGTTCTGGGTCGCCCGGAGTCTCAGCGTCGCTTCACCGTCGAGGCGCCCGGTCAGCGGCGCCGGAGCCGGTCCGGGCGGCGCGTAGGTGACGTCGAGGTCGTAGTGCCGGACGTCGTAGCCGCCGTTGCCCGCGAACGGGAAGTAGGCATCGCCGGCGCCACTCGCCCCGCTCACGAACGACGTCCCGCCGTGGTCGACACCGAGCGACGCCGCCGGCGCCAGGAGCATTCCCAACCCGACGACCCCCGCGACCAGGATCCGACGGCCCCTCGAGCCAGCGATCATGACGCCCCCCTCCGATGTCAGGACACTACGCCCGCGCCGCCGTACGGGGGGCCCTTGCCGCTCGGATAGATTCGCCCGCATGCCCGCAGGCTTGGATCAGACCTTCGCAGCACTCCCCTACCGCGACCTCGGCGACGTCGCGCTCGCCCGCGCCCGGGAGCTGGGAGCGAGCCATGCCGAATTCCGGTTCGAGCGGGTCCGCTACCAACGACTCGGGATCCGCGACGGGCTGCTGCAGGGCGCGGCTGACTCCGAAGACCTCGGCTTCGCGGTCCGGGTGATCCACGACGGCGCGTGGGGCTTCGCGGCGGGGGTGATCCTCACGCCGGACGAGGCCGCAGCCGTGGCCGACCGCGCGGTCGCCGTCGCTCGGGTGGCGGCCGGGATGACGACCGTGCCGGTGGAGATCGCGCCGGAACCGGTCCACGACGACGTGACGTGGGTGTCGTCGTACGTCGTGAACCCGCTGGAGGTGCCGACAGCCGAGAAGGCAGAGCTGCTGATCGACTGGACCCGACGCCTGCTCCAGCACGACGCGGTGCAGCACGCGACCGCCTCGCTCCAGCAGGTGCACGAGAACAAGTACTACGCCGACCTCGCGGGCACCCGGACCACACAGCAACGGATCCGGCTGCAGCCCCACTTCGAGGCGATGGGGTCCGACGACGCCACTGGCGTGTTCGACTCCATGGGGTCGATCGCGCCCCCGGTCGGGCGCGGCTGGGAGTACCTCACCGACGGGAGCTACGACTGGGACGCCGAGCTGGCTGCGGCGCCCGAGCTGCTCGCCGAGAAGCTCGCGGCACCGTCGGTCGATCCCGGCACCTACGACCTGGTCATCCACCCGTCGAACCTGTGGCTGACGATCCACGAGTCGATCGGGCACGCCACCGAGCTCGACCGTGCTCTCGGCTACGAGGCCAACTACGCCGGCACGTCCTTCGCGACCTACGACAAGCTCGGGACGCTCCAGTACGGCTCGCCGATCATGAACGTGACCGGTGACCGCACGGTGGAGCACGGCCTCGCCACCATCGGGTACGACGACGAAGGAGTCCAGACGCAGGCGTGGGACATCGTGCGTGACGGCGTCCTCGTGGGTTACCAGCTCGACCGGCCGATGGCCCACCTCAAGCCCGAGCTCAACGGTGGCCGCTCCAACGGCTGCGCGTACGCCGACTCCCCGGGGCACATCCCGATCCAGCGGATGGCGAACGTGTCGCTGCAGCCCTCCCCCGAAGACACATCCACCGAAGAGCTCATCTCTCGCGTAGAGCGCGGCCTCTACGTCGTGGGCGACAAGTCGTGGAGCATCGACATGCAGCGCTTCAACTTCCAGTTCACCGGCCAACGGTTCTACCGGATCGAGGGCGGCGAGCTGGCCGGCCAGGTGCGCGACGCGGCCTACCAAGCCACCACCACCGAGTTCTGGAGCTCGATGGAGGCGGTCGGGGGCGAGTCGACGTGGGTGCTCGGTGGCGCGTTCAATTGCGGCAAGGCCCAACCCGGGCAGGTGGCGGCCGTGAGTCACGGTTGCCCGACGTCGCTCTTCCGCGGCGTCCGGATCCTCAACACCACGCACGAGGCAGGCCACTGATGACCATCGCCACCACCTGGACCCCGCAGTCGCTGGTCGAGCACGCGCTGGCGACCTCGGTCGCCGACGACTGCGTCGTCCTCGTCAGCGACACGACGAGCGCGAACCTCCGCTGGGCGAACAACACGCTGACCACCAACGGCGTGATGCACGGCGTGGGTGTGACCGTCATCAGCTTCGTGAAGACCACCGATGGCGTGGCCACCGGCTCGGTCTCCGGCAGCGCCACCACCCAAGCCCAGGTGACCGAGCTGGTGAACGCCGCGGACGCCGCGGCTCGCGCGGGCTCGGCTGCCGAGGACGCGCAGGAGCTGGTCGGCGGCGAGGCAGCGGTCGACTGGGACGAGGCCCCTGTCCCGACGGACATCCACGTCTTCGACGCGTTCGCACCAGCGCTCGGCGAGGCTTTCGGGTCCGCGGGAGACGCCGGCCAGGTGCTCTACGGCTTCGTGAGCCACGAGCACACCACGACCTACCTCGGCTCGACGACCGGGCTCCGGCTGCGTCACCTGCAGCCCACCGGTCACTACGCCTGCACCGGCAAGGACAGCACGCTCACGCGCAGCGCATGGGTCGGTGGCGCGACCCGTGACTTCACCGACGTCGACGCCCTCGCCATGCAGTCCGAGGTCGGGCAACGGCTGGCGTGGGCTGAGCGTCGGGTCGACCTGCCCGCCGGACGGTACGACACCATCCTGCCGCCGACCGCTGTGGCCGACCTGATGATCGACGCCTACTGGTACGCCGGCGCGCGCGACGCCCACGACGGACAGTCCGTCTACAGCAGACGCGGCGGCGGTACGCGGATCGGCGAGCGGATCGCACGCGACGGGGTCACGCTGTCGTCCGACCCGTTCCGGCCCGGGCTCGAGTGCGTGCCGTTCGTGACGGCGTCGACGTCGTCCAACCTGCAGTCGGTCTTCGACAACGGTCTGCCCCTGGGCCGCACCGACTGGATCGCCGACGGGACGCTCTCCTCGTTGCTGCAGACCCGGCACTCCGCCACGCTCACCGGCCAGCCGGTGACGCCGTACGTCGACAACCTGGTCCTCGCGGTCGACGGCGCGTCCGGCGGCATCGACGACCTGGTCGCCGGGATGGACGACGGGCTGCTGCTCACCTGCCTCTGGTACATCCGCGAGGTCGACCCCCAGACCTTGCTCCTCACCGGGTTGACCCGAGACGGCGTCTATCGGGTCGAGCGCGGCGAGATCACCGGTGCGGTCAACAACTTCCGGTGGAACGAGAGCCCGATCGACCTGCTCAACCGGTTCAGCCACGTCACCGCGACGATGCCGAGCTTCAGCCGCGAGTGGGGCGACGACTACTTCTCGCGCACGGCGATGCCGGCGCTACGGGTGCCCGACTTCAATATGTCGAGCGTGTCCGAGGCGATGTGAGCACTCAGCGACGAGGATGACCGCCCGGGATCGGTGCGTCGGGGTCGTACGGCGTCCGGGTGTAGACGAACGTCGCACACTCCAGGTAGCCGATGGTGCCGTCGTCGCGGCGGTGGACGTGCAGGGTCTCGCCCCGGTGATAGCCGGCGACCCCGACCAGCCGGCCCTCCCGCAGTGCGAACCGCCACGGCTCACGCTCGGGGGTCGCCAGGGCACGCAGGTCGAGGCCCTCGTTGTGCCAGCGCAGCTCGACGGCCGTGTTCCCCCAGAACCACAGCCCGGGGAGCCCCTCGACCTCCGGCGGCACCGTCACCGTCGGTCGCCACGGTGCCGGGACGTCGTCGGTGAAGTCGCCGTCGATCAGGTCGATCGCCAGCCGCTCGGTGTTGATCCCGGTCGTCGCGTTGGCCAGCACGGCCGCACCGATCCCTGAGCCCGGGTCGACGAAGAGGGAGCCGAGGAACCCCGGCATGGAGCCGTTGTGGCCGACCAGGATCCCGCCGGCGTTGGCCGTGAGCCGCAGCCCGAGCCCGTAGTCGTCCATGACCGGCGTCGACATCTCGTGCAGGGTCGACGGGTCGAGCAGGTCCGGTCGCGCGCCGGCCAGGAACTGGCCCCACAGGACCAGGTCCTCCACGGTCGACCACAGTTGACCGGCCGGCGCCATGGCGCCGGTGTCCGTGAGCGGTTCCAGGGTCCGGACGCCGGTGAAGTGGTCGACGCTCCAGCCGGCCTGGGCGTTCGGCCGCGGGAGGTACGACGTGCGCGACATCCCGAGCGGACCGAGCAGCACCTGGCTCACCAGGCTGCGCCACGGCCGCCCCGTGACTCGGGCGAGCACTTCCCCGAGCATCGCGTAGCCCAGGTTCGAGTAGTGGTAGTACTCCCCCGACCGGGCGACCCGCCCGCTGCCGTCGTTCGCGACCACGAGCCGGGCGAAGTCACCGCCGCGCGAGCGCTCCCACCACGGCCCGGCCGGCTCGCTCTGCATGCCCGAGGTATGGCTCAGCAGCTGACGCAGCGGCACCTCGGCGTACCCGACGTCTCCGAGGTGCCTGCCCACCTGGTCGTCGAGCGACAGCAGTCCGGCGTCCCGCGCCTGCATCACGAGCACTGCGGTGAACGTCTTGGTGATCGAGCCGATCCGGTACTGCCCGTGGACGCCGGGGCAGTCGCCGCTCGCGCCCGCCCAGACGACGCCGTAGCGGTCGAAGACCGCGCCCACCACCGACGTCAGGCGTCCCTCGGCCTGAGCGACGTCGAGGCAGACCTGGCGGCGTTCAGTCACAGAAGAGAACCTAGATGACGCTAGGCGAACGCCTCGGGAGGCGGGCAGGCACACACCAGGTTCCGGTCGCCGTACGCCTGGTCGATCCGCGCGACGGGCGGCCAGTACTTGTCGGGGTCGGGACCGGCAGGGAACGCGCCGAGCGCGCGGGAGTACGAGCGCTCCCACTCCCCCACGAGCGCACGCGTGGTGTGCGGGGCCGCGCGCAGCGGGCCGTCCTCGGGGCTCCACTCGCCGACTCGTACCTGCTCGATCTCGGCGCGGATCGCGATCATCGCGTCGCAGAACCGGTCGATCTCTGCCAGGTCCTCGGACTCGGTCGGCTCCACCATCAAGGTGCCCGCAACGGGGAACGACATGGTCGGCGCGTGGAAGCCGTAGTCGATCAGCCGCTTGGCGACGTCGTCCACGCTCACACCGCTCTCACGCGTCAGCCCCCGGACGTCCACGATGCACTCGTGGGCGACCAACCCGCCGTGACCGCGGTAGAGCACCGGGAAATGCTCCTCGAGGCGGTGAGCGATGTAGTTCGCCGAGAGCACCGCGACAGCGGTCGCGCGAGTGAGCCCGACCGCACCCATCAGCCGGATGTAAGCCCAGGAGATCGGCAGCACGCCGGCCGAGCCGTAGGGGGCGGCGCTGACCGCGCCGATCCCCCGCCGCTTGCGCTCCTCGGGGTGCATCGGGTGTGAGGGAAGGTACTTCGCAAGGTGCTCGCGTACCGCGACCGGCCCGACCCCCGGGCCACCCCCGCCGTGCGGGATGCAGAAGGTCTTGTGCAGGTTGAGGTGCGAGACGTCCCCACCGAACTCGCCGGGCCGGGCGTGACCGAGCAGCGCGTTGAGGTTGGCGCCGTCGACGTACACCTGGCCGCCGTGCTCGTGCACGATCGCGCACAGCTCGGTGATGGTGTCCTCGTACGCGCCGTGGGTCGACGGGTAGGTCACCATGATCGCGGCGAGGTCATCGGCGTGCGCCTCGCACTGGGACCGGAGGTCCTCGAGGTCGACGGAGCCGTCGGCATCGGCCTTGACGACGACGACGCGCATCCCGGCCATCACAGCGGAGGCGGCGTTGGTCCCGTGGGCGGAGGACGGGATCAGGCACACGGTGCGCTCCCCCTGTCCACGATCGCGGTGGTACGCGCGGATCGCGAGCAGCCCGGCCAGCTCACCCTGCGACCCGGCGTTCGGTTGGATCGACACCCGGTCATAGCCGGTCACCTCGGCCAGCCACGCCTCGAGCTGGTCGACGAGCTCGCGGTAGCCCAGCGCGTCCTCTGCGGGCGCGAACGGGTGCAGCTCGGCGAACCCCGGCAGCGAGATCGGCTCCATCTCGGTGGTGGCATTCAGCTTCATGGTGCACGAGCCGAGCGGGATCATCCCCCTGTCGAGGGCGTAGTCACGATCGGAGAGCCGGCGCAGGTAGCGCAGCATGGCGGTCTCGCTGTGGTGCTGGGAGAAGACCTCGTGGGTGAGGTACGGCGTGCTGCGGCGCAGTCCGTCGGGCAGGGCGTCCGCGGTCGACCGGTCCAGGTCGTCGAGGTCGGCGGAGACGCCGAACGCGTCCAGCACCCGCTCGAGGGTCGAGCGTGACGTGATCTCCGAGGTGCTGAGACCCACCCGGTCGGCGTCCACGAGCCGCAGGTGGAGGCCTCGGTCTCGGGCGGCGGACACGATCGCGGCCGCCCGGCCGGGGACGCGGGCGACCACGGTGTCGAAGAACTGCTCGTGCTCGACGTCGACGTCGCCTTCCGCCAACGCCTTGGCGAGGACCGCCGCGTAGCGATGCACACGCGTCGCGATCGCGGTGAGCCCGTCCGGGCCGTGGTAGACGGCGTACATCGAGGCCACCACGGCCAGCAGCACCTGGGCCGTGCAGATGTTGGAGGTCGCCTTGTCCCGCCGGATGTGCTGCTCCCTGGTCTGGAGCGCCAACCGGTAGGCCGGCCGTCCCTCGGCGTCGACGGAGACGCCCACCAGCCGACCCGGAAGGTGTCGCTCGAGCCCGGCTGCCACCGCCATGAACCCGGCGTGCGGCCCGCCGTACCAGAGCGGCACCCCGAACCGCTGCGAGGAGCCGACGACCACGTCGGCACCGAGCTCGCCCGGCGCCTCGAGCAGCGTCAGCGAGAGCAGGTCGGCGGCGACCACCGCGAGCGCGTCACGCTCGTGCGCGGCAGCCGCGATCGGCCGTGGGTCGAGCACCCGGCCCGACGCACCCGGGTACTGGACCAGCACCCCGCTCAGCGGACCGTCCGGCAGGCCGTCGAGGAGATCGGCCACGACGACCTCGATACCCATGGCGGCCGCCCGGGTGCGCACGACGTCGAGGGTCTGCGGCAGCACGTCGGCGTCGACCACGAACGGCCCGGCGGCATCGCCGCTCCTGGACCTCGGGAGCGCGCGCCGGACCAGCGTCATCGCCTCGGCCGCCGCCGTGCCCTCGTCGAGCAGCGAGGCATTGGCCGTCGGCAGGCCGGTCAGGTCGCCGATGACGGTCTGGAAGTTGAGGAGCGCCTCCAGCCGGCCCTGCGAGATCTCCGGCTGGTACGGCGTGTAGGCGGTGTACCAGGCCGGGCTCTCGAGCACCCGGCGTCGGATCACGCCTGGCGTGACGGACGGGTGGTACCCCAGGCCGATCATCGACTCGGCCGGGTTGTTGCGGGCCGCCATCGCGCGCAGCTCGCGGGCGACCGTGTCCTCGTCGGTCGGCGGCGGCAGGTCCAGCGGACGCGTCGACACGATCGCCTCAGGAACGGCCGCTGTCATGAGCTCCTCGAGTGAGCCGAAGCCGAGGGCCCCGAGCATGTGCTCGACGTCCTCGGGCCGCGGCCCGATGTGTCGGTCGACGAACGGGAGGGCTGCGTCGAGCTCGGTCAGGCTGGGGTGGTCCGCCACGGGTTGGCTCCTCGGATCGGGGTCGATCGGGTCGCCTCCCCCTCTGTCGCCCGCGATGGTCCGAGACTCCAGAGTCGCCTGACCCGCGCAGTCCGGGCGCCTGAGAGGTTCCGGGGAGGATTTGCCCCTTCGGCGCTCCGCTCGGACGGCTGGAGCCGCCCTGCGAAGACTCTCCCGCGCGGGATCGTCAGCACTGGTCAATCTACCCCAACCGGCGAGCCGTCAGCCGATCTGTCGAGCCGCGCGGCGCGCGGCGAGCTCGTCGCCGGTGACCGGACCCTGCGCGCCCTCGTCCGCTGCGGTGCGCTCGCTGGGCAGCTCCGACAGGGTGCCCTCGATCTCGCGCCACACGCCGCCGATGGCGATGCCGAACACGCCCTGGCCGCCCTGGAGCAGGTCGATGACCTCGTCGTTGCTGGTGCACTCGTACACCGAGATGCCGTCGCTCATCAGCGTCACCCGCGTGAGGTCGTCGGTGCCCCGCTGACGCAGGTGCTGCACGGCGGTCCGGATCTGCTGCAGGGAGATGCCGGCGTCGAGCAGCCGCTTGATGACCTTGAGGATCAAGATGTCCCGGAAGGAGTAGAGCCGCTGGGTGCCGGAGCCACTGGCGCTGCGCACGCTCGGCTCGACCAGCCCGGTACGGGCCCAGTAGTCGAGCTGGCGATAGGTGATGCCGGCCGCGTTGCAGGCGGTCGGACCGCGGTACCCGGTGTCGCTGGGCAGCGGCGAGACGTCGTCGGTGAACAGCAGGCCCTGCTCCTCCGCGGCCTCGGCCGCCTCGTGGGCGGCGTCGAGATCTGCTCGATGAGCGTCCGGCTCGTACTCGTTCCCGGCCACGCGGTCCTCCTGCGGCTACTCCGTTGCGCGTAACTCCGCAGGGGAATTGCGGACCGTGCAGCCAGAGGTGACCACATCGGTGGAGTTACAACAGAGACAGTTCAAGGTAAGGCGGAACCTGAGGGTGGTCAACGACGCCTGCGGCGTGTCGTAACCCTCAACCTCTACCTGAGGGTCAGGCTTGAGCCTGCGTTCGACCGTCAGTGGGACTCGAAGTCGTCCGGCGTCACCTGGTCGAGGAACTCGCGGAAGCGTTCCACCTCGTCCTCCTGCTCGGCCGGCACCGCCAGTCCCACCTCGTCGAGGACCTCCTCCGCGCACACGATGCGCGAGCCGGTCCGCAGTGCCAACGCGATCGAGTCCGAGGGGCGGGCGCTGACCTCGGCACCGGAGGCGAACACCAGGTTCGCGAAGTAGACGCCGTCCTTGACCTCGGTGATCTGCACCTCGGTCAGCTCGTTGCCGGTGGCCGCGAGCACGTCCCTGAGCAGGTCGTGCGTCAGCGGTCGCGGCGGTACGACGCCCTGCTGGGCGAACGCGATCGCGGTGGCCTCGACGGCGCCGATCCAGATCGGGACGTAGCGATCACCCGCCACCTCGCGCAGCAGCACGATCGGCTGGTTCGACGGCATCTCGACCCGGACACCCATCACGTCGACTTCGCGCACGTTGCCACCCTACTCGCGTCGTGATGGGACGGTAGCGGTCCTGCTGGGCACCGGGAACCCGCCGCCCTGGGCCGCCTCAGGTGCGGAGACCGGCCTTGACCAGCGTGGCGTGGAGCCGGACCGACAGCGCCGCGATCTCGCTGACGGTCTCCTCGGCGCGGGCCTTGGCGCCGGCGTCTCGCCCGCGCTTCTGGGGTGCGACCACCTGCTCGACCAGTCCGACCTCGCGGTCGGCCGCGGTCCGGAACGCTCGGAGGTGCCGCGGCTCGAACCCGAAGTCGGACAGCTCGCGCGCGGTCTTGGCGATGACCAGGGCGTCGGTGTCGTAGTGACCGGTCCCCTGCCGGGGGACGATCAGGCCGAACTGCTCCAGCTGGTCGAGAAGATCCTCGCTGACCTCGGCGATCTTGAGGAGTTCCTTGCGCGACAGCCGGACGTCGTCTCGACGACGGAACGACTCGGCGCTCGGCAGCCCGTCGGCGGCCAGCGCGACCGAGGGAACGGTCGGCATCACGGACTCGATCGGCGGCGGCTCGAGGCCGCGGTCGATCGCGGCGAGGTGCTCGCCGATCACCTTCAGCGGTAGGTAGTGGTCGCGCTGCATGGTCAGGATGTAGCGCAGCCGGTCGACGTCGTCGTGCGTGAACTTCCGGTACCCCGCCGGGGTCCGCTCCGGCTTGATCAGCCCCTTGTCCTCGAGAAACCGGATCTTGGGGATCGTGACACCCGGGAAGTCGGGTCGGAGTCGGTCCAGGACCTCCCCGATGTTCATCCGCGCCCCATGGGCCCCCGCTGGTGCCTGCGACATCACTCGTCCCGGCTATTCAGCGGAGTGCCCCGAGAAGAACACCAGCCGGTACTTGCCGATCTGCACCTCGTCACCGTCGTTGAGCTGGACCCGGTCGATCCGGTCGCGGTTCACGTAGGTGCCGTTGAGGCTGCCGTCGTCGCTGACGGTGAAGCGCTCGCCCTCGCGCTTGAACTCGGCGTGCCGGCGGGAGACGGTGACGTCGTCGAGGAAGATGTCGCTGTCGGGGTGACGCCCTGCGTGGACGGTGTCGGTGTCGAGCAGGAACCTGCTGCCGGCACCCGGACCCCGCTGTACGACGAGCAGCGCGTGGCCCGGCGGCAGCGCGTCGACCGCCGCCGCGTCGACCGGGCTCAGCTGCCGGTCCGAGGTGTCCGCCTTCTCCTTCGAGACACCGAACGTGATCGTCGCGGTCGACTCCCCGGAGGGCTCACCCGACGACTGGGGCGGGCTCGCGTCTGGCGTGACGAGTCGGGTCCCGCACTGCGAGCAGAACCGCGCCTCGTCCGGATTCTGCTTGCCACAGGCTGTGCAGAACGGCATCGATGGTCCCCTCCGGATGGTCCAACCCTCACCTCGGGCTTGAGGTTGACGGTTGCCCCGAACCTATCAGTCCACGAACGGCGTTCAACCCGATCCCGAGCGTTCGTCAGGAGGTGGGAGGCGCGCCGACAAGGTCAGGACTCGAGCGTGCCCTGGTAGGTCGCGGCGTCCATCAGGCCCCCGACCGCCGCCGCGTCCGACGGCACGAGCTCGAACAACCATCCGCCGCCGTACGGGTCGTTGTTGACCAGCTCAGGAGTGGCGTCCAGGGCGTCGTTGCGTGCGACGACCTCACCGTCGACTGGAGCGAAGATGTCGCTGACCGACTTGGTCGACTCCAGCTCCCCGCACGCGCTGCCGGCTGCGATCGCGTCACCGACCTCGGGCAGCGAGACGTAGACGATGTCGCCGAGGGCGTCCTGCGCGTAGTGGGTGATGCCCACCCGCACGGAGCCGTCATTCTCTCCCGGCACGCGTACCCACTCGTGCTCGGAGGTGTACTTCAGGTCGTCGGGGTACAACGGCTCCTCCTCGATGCGATTCGTCACGAACTGACCGATGGTCAACGGCAGGCTACCGAGGCCCGCTCATCCCCCGCTGCCTGGCTGCGCGAACTGCGGCTGCTGGACCTCGACGACCGACTCGATGTCGAGCGACTGGACCTCCTCGACCTCGACGGAGGCTCCGTCGTCCTGCAGCTGGGCGATCGGGCCTTCCGGGAACGTGAGGCCACCGCGCAGACCGGACGGGTCACCGATCACGTCGATCACGTACGGCGGCTCGAGCAGTGTCCCGTCGACGTAGATCCCTCCCACGCCGTCCTCGAAGGAGGTCGAGCCCACCACGCGCACCTGGCCGTTGAACTGCATCGCCTCCGCGAACGCCGTGCGCATCTCCTGCACCGTGTCGAGCAGCGAGTCGATGTCGACCGCCCCGGTCTCCTCGGTGATCGTGATCCGGATGCCCGGGCCGGTCACCGGCACGACCCCCGCCAGCACCTGCAGGGTGTCGGCCTCGTTGCGGGCCTGCTCGATCGCCGCCTGCTCGGCGCTGGTGTCGCTCTGCAGCCGCTGCCGGGTCTCCTCCAGACGCGCCAGCTCGGCCTCCGCCCGCTGGGTGGTGCCGGCCAGACCGTTGAGGACGTCGATCAGGGCCTGCTCGCTGTAGCCGGCGTAGGTGTCGTTGAGCTCGTTGGAGCGCAGCTGCGTGACGGCAGCGAAGCCCAGCACCGCCAGCAGCACGCCGACGATCAGCTGTCGGCGCGACGGCTCGCGGAGCGTGCCGATCAACCCGCTCCTCCCGGTGTCGGCCGAGCTCGGGCGGGCGTCGGGCGTTCCCTCCGGGATGCCGGGCGGGTCCGGACGGTCGAGGCTCGGGTCGGTGTCAGGCATGGAACAGGTGACGGCGGATGGCCGCGACGTTGGAGAAGATCCGGATCCCGAGCACGACGATCACGCCGGTGGACCGCGGGCCACCGACCCCCAGCTGGTCGCCGAGGTAGACGATCGCCGCCGCGATCACGACGTTGCTGAGGAAGGAGACGACGAAGACCTTGTCGTCGAAGATTCCGTCGAGGTAGGCGCGGAGCCCACCGAAGACCGCGTCGAGGGCGGCCACCACGGCGATCGGCAGGTACGGCTCCAGCCAGAGCGGTACGTCGGGCTGGAAGATCAGACCGAGCACGATGCCGACCAACAGCCCGAGTGCTGCTATCACGGTTGCCCCTCCTCGGCTCCGAGGCCGCCCCGCATCTGCTCCGCGGTGCCCGTCCTCACGTAGTTGAGCCGACGTTGGCGAGCCGCCGGCAGCTCCAGATCACTGGCATTGTCCACCGAGTACACGAAGCCGAGCTGGTCGGCCAGGGAGAAGAACTCCGCGCCGTGCGTGGTCTCGAGCAGGTTCGCCTGGAGGGTCCGCATGTCACCGATCGCCCGCACGACGTACGGCGGCGACAGGGGCACGGTGTTGACGTGGATCGCACGGCCGCTGTTCCGGATGGCGCCGAGCGGCGTGAGCCGCTGGTCGTTGATGGCGATCGCCTCCGCCCCGGCCTCCCACAGACCGTCGGTCAGCATCGCGAGGTCGCTGTCGGTGACCAGTTGCACCTCGTTGCCGATCGGGTTGTCGTCGACCACGATCCGCACTCCCTCGCCGCTCACCCGGGCATAGCCGGTGACCGTGCCCAGGCGCGCGACCGCTGCTTCCGCGCGGGACCGGGCCGACGCCAGCTCGGTGAGCCCGGCCGCGAGCTGACGGTTCTCCCGGGTCAGGTCCGCCAGCTGCGCCTGCCTGTCCTCCAGCGCGCTGCGCTCCTCCTCGATCCGGGAGATCAAGGTGGTGCGACCGGCGTCGTCGACCGCCTCGTTCCGGGTGTTCTGCACCACCGCGATGCTGATCAGGACGCCGAAGACCGCGATCACCGCGCCGGCCACGACTCGATTCCGGGCGGGCTCGTGGTCACCCGAGGTCTCGGCCCGGCGGCGGGCGACCTGGGCGTAGTCGGAGTCGAGGGCACCCTGGGTGATCCGCGACAGGAGCGGTGTCGTCACGTGCTCGGGCAGCGGCTGCGCCGCCCCCTCGCCTCTCCCCCGCGCTTCGGGGCCGTCGGTCGGATCAACCATCGGGTGCCACCGAGCGTCGAGGCGTCGTCTGGACGAAGCGGTACACCTGGTAGGCGTAAAGGATCCCTGCCCACCAGTACAGGCCGATCCCCCAGATCGCGAATGCCCAGCCGAAGACGTCCGCCAGTGTCGCGACGACGCCCTCGCCGTCACCGAGCAGCAGCAGCGGGAAGGCGTAGAGCAGGTTGAACGTGGCGGCCTTGCCCAGGAAGTGCACCGGGAGCGCGCTGTAGCCACGGGTGCGAAGGATCGGCACCAGAATCCAGAGCAGCAGGTCCCGCAACGGCAGGATCAGCGCCACCCACCAGGGGATCACGTCCCTCAGGGCGAGGCCGACGACGACCGCGAGGATGTAGAGCCGGTCGGCCACCGGGTCCAGCACCTGGCCCAGGCGCGACATCTGGTTGAGCCGCCGCGCGAGGTAGCCGTCGAGGTAGTCGGTGAACCCCGCCACCATCAGCAGGACCAGCGCCCAGCCGTCCTCCTCGGGGCCGAGGACCAGCCAGAGGAAGACCGGCACACCGGCGAGCCGCGCCAGGCTGAGGAGGTTCGGCACGGTCCACACGCGCTCGGCGAGGGTCTCGTCAGCCAACGTGTCTTCCTGCATTTCCCTCTGGGGTGGCGGGCGCCGGAGTCCCCGGTCGGACCCCGATGTCGGAGCCACACTATCCGCCGAGCCCAGCCGTTCCGGGGAGGGTCAGGCCGGCTCGTCCTGGTGGGCGGCGTCGCGGATCTCGCCGACCAGCTCCTCGATCACGTCCTCGAGCGTCGCCAGGCCCCGGACTGAGCCGTCGTGGTCCACGACGAGCGCCATGTGGGCGCCGCGCTGCTGGAGCTGGGCGAGCGCGTCGTGGAGAAGGTCGCCGACCTGCACCGGCGCGAACGGCCGGACCCACTTGTCGTCGATCACCCGGTCGCGGCGGGTCTCGTCGGTCTCGAGCACGTCCTTGATGTGCAGGTACCCGATCAGGTCGTCCGACTCCCCCACCACGGGGAAGCGGCTGTATCCGGTGGCTGCGCACAGGGCCTCCACCTCGGCCGCGGTCGCGCCGCGGCGTACGGTCTCGAGCTCGGCCACCGGCAGCAGCACGTCCGCGATCGTCTTCTCGGTGAAACCCAGGGCGCCGGTCAGCCTGCCGTACTCCTCCTCGGCGAGCATGCCCTCGCCGCGGGACTCCTCGACCAGCGCCGCCACCTCTTCGCGGGTGTACGCCGAGCTCACCTCGTCCCGAGGCTCGACCCGGAGCAGTCGCAGCGTGGCGTTGGCGATCGCGTTGAGGGCACGGATCACGGGGCTGAGCAGGGTCACCAGCGCCATCATGGGCGGCCCGAGGACCAGCGCGGCCTGTTCCGGGCCGGCGATCGCGATGTTCTTCGGCACCATCTCCCCGAGCACCACGTGAAGGTAGACGACGATCATCAGCGCGATCACGAACGCGATCGGGTGGGTGAGTCCGTCAGGCACGCCCGCCGCGTCGAGCCACGGTTCGATGACGTGCGCGACGGCCGGCTCGCCGACCGCGCCGAGGCCCAGCGAGCAGATGGTGATGCCGAGCTGGGCACCGGCCATCACGAGGCTCACGTTCTCCATCGCGTGCAGGGTGGTGCGCGCCATCCTCGATCCCGCCTGAGCACGGGGCTCGATCTGACTGCGGCGGGCCGAGATCAGCGCGAACTCCGCCCCGACGAAGAACGCGTTGGCGATCAGCAGGACGAGGGCGATCGCCACGGCCGGGCCGGTGCCGAGGGAGCTCATGACGCGCCTTCCCCGGTCTCGGCGCCGGCTTTGCCGCGGTGGAGTCGGAGCGCCACTCGGTCGACCCGCAGCCCGTCCATGTGCAGGACCGTGAGCGAGGCGAGCTGCTGACGCGGTTCCTCGGGGTCGCTGCGGTCGGGCACCGGCACCTCGGCGACGTCCCCGCTGGTCGGCACGCGACCGAGCACCTGGAGCACGAGGCCGGCGATGGTGTCGTAGTTCTCGTCCTCCGGCAGCTCGATGCCGGTCACGTCCTCGACCTCGTCGGGCCGCAGCAGACCTGACAGGATCCAGCTGCCGTCGCGGCGCTGACGGGCGCGTGACCCGAGCCGGTCGTGCTCGTCACTGATGTCACCGACGATCTCCTCGACGACGTCCTCCAGCGTGACGATCCCTGCGTGGCCGCCGTACTCGTCGAGCACGACCGCCATCTGGAAGCCGTCCTGCCGGAGCAGGGCGAGCAGCGGGTCGAGCCGGAGGGAGTCCGGCACGACCGTGGGCTTCACCATGATGTGCTTGATCCGCGTGGTGGCCCGCTCGGGTACCGGCAGCGCGACGGCGTGCTTGACGTGCACGGTCCCCACGACCGAGTCCTCCGCATCCAGCACCGGGAACCGGGAGTGGCCGCTCTGGCGTGCCAGCTCGATCACCCGCGATGCCCGGTCGCCGATCTCGACGGAGAGCGTGCGCACACGGGGCGTCATGATCTCGCCTGCGGTGCGGGTGCCGAACTCCACCGAGCGCTCCATCAGCTCGGCGGTCTCGACGTCGAGCGTGCCCTGGTCCGCGGAGCGCTGAACGAGCGAGGCGAGCTCGGTCGAGCTCCGCGCGGACCGGAGCTCCTCCTGCGGCTCGATGCCGAGACGTCGTACGAGCGCGTTGGCGGAGCCGTTGAGCAGCTTGATGAGCCAGCCGTTGACGGCGGTGAAGGCACGCTGGAAGCCCTGCGTGGCGCGGGCCGTGGCCATCGGTCGTGCGATCGCGATGTTCTTGGGCACCAGCTCTCCGAACAGCATGGTCAGCACGGTGCTGAGGGTCAGCGCGATCGTGATGGCGACGGGATGGACCACCCCACTCGGCAGACCGACCGACTCGAGGGGTCCGTCGATCAACGCGGCGATCGCCGGCTCGGCGAGGAAGCCGATCGCCAGGTTGGTGACCGTGATGCCCACCTGGGCGCCGGACAGCTGGGTGGACAGGCTGCGCAACGCCTTCTGCACTCCCAGCGCGGCGGCGTCCCCGTCAGCGGCGGCGCGGTCCACCTGGCTGCGGTCGACGGTGACGAACGCGAACTCGGCGGCGACGAACAGGCCGCACGTGAGGATCAGCAGGAGGGAGACGGCGAGGAAGACCCACTCGGTCACGATCGTCGCTCCGGATCGACAGGACAGGAAGAGTGGCGACTTTGATAGCCGTCCATGAAGTGCGTCGGTCCTTCGGGTCGGGGTCGGTCCGGACCACTCTACTGAGTTGTGTGATTCCGCTCATCAGGGCTGCTGCCTCGCCCTAGTCTGGTGCGGCCGCGGCCCGCCCCCCACCGTGGCAGCAGGAGTAGCGATGCCCCTCGCCCCCCGGCAACCCGCAGCCGACGTGCCCTCCCGCGTGCGCCCGCTTCTCAGCGGCGGCGCCCGCCACCTCGTGAGCCGCTTCTCGTACGGCATCACCCCCGGCCTCGCCAGCCAGGTCGTCAACCGAGGCGGCGCCCAGGCGTGGTTCGAGTGGCAGCTGCAGCCGTCCCGCATCAGGGACCGTGCTGCTGCTGACCTCGGCGACTGGTGGCCGGGCCTCGGGTTCTCCGGACCCGACGCGTGGGCGCGGCACTCCGACGGCACCGAGCCCGGCTGGGTGCTGATGGCCAACTACCAGCGATGGGTGCTGATGCGCCGGATCAAGAGCCAGCGCCAGGTCCACGAGATCATGACCGAGTTCTGGGAGCACCACCTTCACGTTCCGACCAACGGCGAGGCGTCCTTCACCTATCGCAAGAGCTACGGCGACGTGATCCGCAAGCACGCGCTCGGGTCGTTCGAGGAGATGCTGGTCGCGGCGATCACCCACCCGGCGATGGGGCTCTACCTCGACAATGCCGTCTCGACCGCGAAGAACCCGAACGAGAACCTCGCTCGCGAGCTGCTGGAGCTCCACACCGTCGGGCGCGGCAACCACGACGAGAACGACGTGAAGAACGCCGCGAGGATCCTCACCGGGTGGCGGGTGGATGTCTGGAAGACCTGGAAGGTCTGGTACGACGAGAGCGCTCACGCGACCGGCCGGGTCGACGTCCTCGGCTTCTCCGACGCCAACGCGTCCCCGGACGGACGCGAGGTGAGCCGTCGCTTCCTGCGTTACCTCGCCCGCCACCCGATGACCGCCCAACGGATCGCCCGCAAGCTGACCGTCCGGTTCGTGCGCGACGACCCGCCGCAGGCGCTCGTTGACCGGTTAGCACGCATCTACCTCGAGAACGACACGAAGATCCGCCCCGTGCTGCGTGCGCTGGTCGCCTCAGCGGAGTTCAAGGCGTCGGCCGGACTCAAGGTGCGCACGCCGGTGGACGACGTCGTCGCGACGTACCGCGCCCTCCAGGTCAAGGTCAGGAAGCCGACGGCGGACAACAGCGCCGCGGTCGCGATCCTGTGGCAGTGCACCGGCGTGGGTGCGAGCCCGCTCGGGTGGCCACGCCCCGACGGGATGCCGCAGGCCAACGGCGCGTGGGCGACCCCGGCCCGGATGATGGGCTCGATGCGGACCCACTACTCCATGAGCGGTGGCTGGTGGCCGAAGGTCGACGCGAAGTACCGCGGTCCGGCGTCGTGGGCGCCCCGCTATCCGATCCGGTTCGAGACGCTGGTCGATCATCTCTCGCAGGTGCTGCTGCACCGCCCGGCCACTGCCGCCCTGCTGAAGGCGTGCTGCCAGGCCACGGGCGTCTCCCCCCGCGAGAGGATCACCCGCGACCACGGCCTGGTCAGGTGGGGGATGCCCCGGCTCCTCACCACCTTCCTCGACTCCCCCGCCTTCTACACGAGGTGACGCCATGACGACGCCCATCCCTGCCGGACCGGAGTCTGCGTGCTGCTCGGAGTTCGCCGGTCTCTCGCGCCGCGGGTTCCTCACCGGGACGGTCGCCCTGGTGGGCACCAGCACGGCCTTCGGCAGCACCCTCCTCACCGTGTCCTCGGCTGCGGCCGCGACCGCCCGCGGCACGCTCCTGGTGCTGTCGCTCCGCGGTGCGGCCGACGGCCTCTCGCTCGTGGTCCCCCACGGGGACCCCACCTACTACTCCGCCCGGCCGCGGATCGCGATCCCCAGCAGCACGCTGGTGGCCAAGGACGGGTTCTTCGGGATGCACCCGAACCTGGCACCGCTGCTTCCGCTCTGGAGCTCGGGCAAGTTCGCCGCGATCCATGCGACCGGGCTGCCGGCACCCAACCGGTCCCACTTCTCCGCGATGGAAGAGGTGGAGGACGCCGACCCCGGCTCCAGCGCGCGGGTCGGCTGGCTGAACCGGCTGATCGGACTTGACTCGGAGTCCTCGCCGCTCCAGGCCTTCAGCGTCGGCGGCGGTGTGGCGCCCACCTCACTGGCCGGTCCGCAGCCGTACCTCTCGGCCGGCAACATCGACGACCTACGGATCCCGGGCGACGACGAGTGGGACCCCGACAGCCGGCGCATGAGGTCGCTCCACACGCTGTGGGACGGGTCGCGCTCCCCGCTGGCCGGCCCGATGGCCTCCACGTTCCGGGCCAACGCCGAGTTCGAGCCGGTACGCCAGACCCCGGAGACACCGGCCAACGGCGCGACGTACGGCGACACCGACCTCGGTCGCGCCCTGCAGACCGCTGCGCGCGTGGTCAAGGGCGATGTCGGAGTCGAGGTGATCACGGTCGACCACGGTGACTGGGACATGCACACCGGTCTGGGCACCCTCGAGTGGGGTCGGATGCTGAAGCTCTCCGCCGAGCTCGGGCAGGGGCTCGCAGGGTTCTTCACCGACCTCGGCGCACTCGGCGACAAGGTCACGGTCGTGGTGCTCAGCGAGTTCGGCCGCCGGGTCAAGGAGAACGGCAACCACGGTCTCGACCACGGCTACGGCAACGTCATGCTCGTGCTGGGTGCCGGCGTGAAGGGCGGGCAGTACTACGGCACGTGGACGAACCTCACCGGCGAAGGAGACTCGGATCTCCTGGTGACGACCGACTACCGCTCGGTGCTCTCCGAGGTCGTCTCGGCGCGCTTCGGCGTGAGCCCGGCCTCGGTCTTCCCGCAGTTCCAGCCCGAGCCGCTGGGACTGATGAGATCCAGCTGACCCGACCGAGCCAGTGACCCGGCATCTGACCCGGTGTGGCCCGTCAGTTACCAAAGCGTGTGTCGACAAGGCATACCCTTCGCTGCACAATCGAAGTGGTCATGGGGCACCGAGGACGCAGCTCGATCCACACCTTCCGCAGGGACCTACCCTGCACTCGATCATGGCGGCCTCGAACGCGTGCTCCGATGTGAGGAGTACTCGCCGTACCTCGGCGAGGACCTGGGGGGGTCACAACGATGCGGACATGGATAGCGCCTGCGATTCTGGCCGTGGGGGTGACGGTCGTGCCTGCGGCCGCCCATGCGGACGTGGTGGCCCACTGGCACATGGACGAGGGATCGGATGCTTCGGTGATGGTCGACTCGGCTTCGGCCGGCGGGCAGAACAACGGCACCATCGTCAACGTCACGACCGGCGTGGCGGGACTGGTGTCCGGGAAGGCGTACTCCTTCTCAGGTGAGACGCCCTACATCGAGGTGCCCGACCACGACAGTCTCGACCCGGGCAACGCTCCGATCACGTTGACCGCAACGGTCCGCACGGTGAACGCTCCGATGCCTGACGACAGCTATGACGTGGTTCGCAAGGGCTACACGGACACCAAGGGCGGGGACTGGAAGATGGAGATCAAGCGCAACCCGAACAACCACTCCATCGGGCGGCTCCACTGCAGCTTCAAGGGGGTCATGCCGACCGGAAAGCGCCGTACCGTGGCGAGGGTGGCCCAGGTGGACATCGTGGACGGGCGCACTCACACCCTGGAGTGCCGCCGCACGGCGACGGCGGTGCACGCCGTGGTCGACGGTCGCGTGTTCACGAACGCCAAGGCCAGCGGCAACATCTCGAACCGGGAACCGGTCATCGTGGGCGCCAAGATGAAGGGCGACGACGTGCTGCAGGGCACCCTCGACGAGGTCATCATCGACATCGGGTGACCGCTACGGGCGGGCGATGCCGACGGCGTCCAGCAACCGGTCGCTGGCCCCGAGTCGCGTCTCGGCGCCGATCCGTCGCGCTGCCTGAGCCCGCCGGCTCCGCGACGCGGCTGACTCCTCGAGACATTCGCGCAGGAAGTGCTCGAAGTCGGCGGGAGAGTCGAGAAGCGGTCCTGGGATGAGGTCTCGGTAGCCGTCGACGTTGAGTCCGCGAGCGGACTCGTACTGCTCGAGATCAGGGCAGTAGAACCCGATCGGTCGATCGACCGCGAGGTAGTCGGTCCACACGCTGCTGTAGTCGGTGATGAGCCCGTGGCTGCGGCCCAGGAGCTGGTAGACGGTGACCTGCTCGCGCTGAAGGACCTCGCCGTCGATGACGAGCAGGTCGGTGGCGCCGTAGTCGTCGGCATCCAACGGGTGAGGCTTCACCACCACGGTGACCCCCAGCCGCCCGGCCGCTTCCGCCACCTCGCCGATCAGGTGGCGGACCCGCTCGGACTCGGAGAGATCCGCCGCGTCGGCCCAGTTGCGGACCTTCGCGAGCCGTCGCCCCCGGTACTCCGTCCGACGGTAGGTCGGCATCCACAGGACGAACGGCTTCGCCGGATCGAGACCGAGCGCCTTCAGCTGCTCCTCGCGCACGGGCCGTTCGAACTGGTCGATCCTCGGGTTGCCCGTGACGAGGACGCCGCTCGCGGCGACGCCGAAGTAGACCGGGCGCTGGGCGCCCCACAGCCGGGTCCCGGCGACGGTGTAGGTCGACCGGACGTTGGCGAAACGCTTGCTCATCTTGGGTCCGTCACCGTGCCAGAGGTTCACGAAGGTGCGACGCCGTGGCGCGGGGGGTGACCCGTAGAGGCCGTGCGTGAAGAAGACGTAGCGGGCCGTTGCATAGGCCAGGAAAGCCCGCTTGGAGTCCTTCGGCACCAACCGGATCCGGTCGCGACGCTCCGCTCCCGACAGGAGCCACTCGACCGACTCCGGAGTGCTGTTGATCAGCCAGTACACGGGGAGCCGCCGAGCGAGAGCTCGGACCGTCTCGACGCTGTTGCCCTCCTCATCGGGGAAGCCGGCGACCACAGCGTGCCGACGGGCCGGCAGGACGGAGAGCGCCAGCCGCAGCAACAGCAGCTCTCCGCCTGTTCTCAGCTGCTCGGGGTCCATCACTCAAGCCCCGAGGGCGTCGATGAGGCGCTGCTCGCTGTCGCGCATCAGCAACCTGGTGTGGGCGCCGATGACGCGAAGCTTGACTGCCAGCCGTGCCGGGGACTCGTTCTGAGCAGCCAGCTCCCGCATCCGGCACCATCGTCGGCAGAGCTGGTGGAGGTACTTCAGCTCGAACAACGGCGGCCAGTCGGACGTCCCGTAGTAGGCCTGCAGCAGCGCGTGCTCCATCCGTCGGCGTACCCCGCCGAACGGCGGCAGCACGAGCTCCGGTGCCAGCCGGATGATCCCCGACGTGAGGGCGACGTACCGGACGAGGTCTTCCTCGGGTACCCCGACGGCCTCGAGCGACGGGTCGAGACCGACCGTGGACCCATCACTCGCGAGCAGGATGTTGGCCGGGCCGAAGTCCCCGTGCAGCCGCACCTGCGGCGACGTCACCGTCGCGGCGGGGAGCTCCTGCAACGTCCGTCGGACCTGACCCGGAAGATCGAGGCCGAGGGGATGGAGCTTCTCCTCGGCCACGGCCAGTACCTGCTCGGCCTGCGCCTTGAGGTCGACCGTCAGCTCCGGGAAGTGCTCCAGGGTGTGCAGGTGCCTCAGGAAGCCGCCCGACGCGGAGAGTCCGTCGAGAAGTCGGGTGGGGCGACGCAGACTGGCGTAGCTCAACAGGTCCTTCACGGTGATGCCCTCGACGTACTCCATCACGACGGCTTCCACCTCGGGGAGGAACGCCACTGGCTCCGGCACCCGGTAGGGCAGGCCGAGGCCGACGAAGTGTTCGTGCAGTCGGCGCAGCGCGTCGAACTCCTGCTCGGCACTCAGCGG
>NZ_DASUTK010000231.1:0-40202 GCF_036374615.1 Nocardioides sp. | reverse complement strand
CGCATGTCAGCGCGTCCCGCGAGGAGCGGGCAGCCGAGCTCACCGCGATGCTCACGGATCCGACGATCCGCGCGATCGTCCCGCCCTGGGGCGGGGCGACCGCGATCGACCTGGTCGACCGGCTCGACTACGACGCGATCGCGGCGGCCGAGCCCACGTGGGTCGTGGGTTACTCCGACTCCTCGACCTGGATGCTGCCACTGACGCTCCGCACGGGGCTGGCGACGCTCCACGGCGACAACCTCACGGACACGCCGTACGCCTCCCCGGCCGGGCTCGTGCACTGGCTGGACGTCGTGTCGGCCACCGGGCCCGTGCTCCAGCGGGACTCAGGCGTGGTCGCGGACTGGTGGCGCTTCGAGGAGGACCCGTCAGCCACCACCTGGAGGGAGGTCGGCACGGGCAGCTGGCGGTTGCGCGGCGGCGGCACGCTGGACGTCACCGGACGGTTGATCGGCGGCTGCATCGAGACGATCGGGCCGCTCGCCGGCACGCCGTACGGCGACGTGGCGGCGTTCGGGCGGGAGCACGGTCCGCTGGTGGTCTACGTGGAGGCGTGCGAGGACGAAGCGTTCACGATCTGCCGTCACCTCCACGGGTTGCGACTCGCCGGGTGGTTCGAGAACGCGGTGGCGATCCTCGTCGGGCGCACGCCGGCGCCGGGCAGCGAGGGCGGCTTCGAGCAGGAGGACGCGGTGGTCGACGCCCTGGGCGGTCTTGGCATCCCGATCGTCTTCGACGTCGAGATCGGCCACGTGCCCCCGCACCTGCCGCTGGTGAACGGCGCGCTGGCCCGCGTGGTCGTCGACGGCGAACGCCGCGAGATCACCCAGGAGCTGAGGTGACCCGTAGGAACGAGCACGGCCAGCCGGTGGGGGACCCGGTGCCTGACTGGACTGCCCGCGAGCGGCCGCGACCGACGACCCTCGAGGGTCGCTTCGTTCGGCTCGAACCCCTCGACGCGAGGAACGCGGAGGAGCTCCTGGCCAGGCTTGCCCGGCATCCTGCGCTCTGGACCTACCTCGGCGACGAGCCGCCCACCGACGTTCCGCAGGCGGCGGTACGGATGGCGGAGGCGGCCCGGGAGCGGGGCGAGGTGGTGTTCGTGGTCGTCCGGAGTAGCGACGACTCGGTGCACGGCACCTGCCGGTTGATGCGCACCGACGAGACCAACGGCGTCACCGAGGTCGGAGCGATCGCGTACACGCCGGAGCTGCAGCGCACCCCGGCGACCACCGAGGCGACCTACCTGCTCGCCCGGCACGTCTTCGACGACCTCGGCTACCGCCGGCTCGAGTGGAAGCTCGACTCGCTCAACGAGCCGTCAGCCGCGGCGGCGCGACGCCTGGGGTTCACCGAGGAGGGCACCTTCCGCAACGCCCTCGTCTACAAGGGTCGCAACCGGGACACGCGCTGGTTCTCGATCATCGACGTCGAGTGGCCCGCGATCCGGCACCGGCTCGACGCCTGGCTCCACCCGGACAACTTCGGCAGCGACGGCAGGCAGCACAGGTCCCTCCGCGAGCTTGCTTGACTGCGAGCAGGGGGGCGGGGACGGTGGCGCGATGGAGCCCCGCGTCTCGTTCATCACCCTCGCCGTGTCCGACCTCGCCGCCACCCGCCGCTTCTACGTCGACGGGCTCGGGTGGGAACCGGCGCTCGAGGTCCCCGACGATGTCCTGATGTTCCCGGTCGCGGACAAGGTGTTGCTCTCGCTGTGGGTCGAGCCGGCCTTCGAGGCGGAGGTCGGGCCGATCCGACGTGGGGCCGGGTTGGCGCCGGTCACGCTCGCGCACAACCTGGCGACCAAGCGGGGTGTCGACGAGGTGCTGGCCGATGCGCGGGCTGCTGGCGCAACGGAGGTCGCGGACGCGGTGGAGCGTGACTGGGGCGGCTACTCCGGGTACTTCGCCGACCCCGACGGCTACCGGTGGGAGGTGGCCTACAACCCCGGGGAGATCGGGCAGTCGGTGCTGTGACACATCCAGCGACTGATACCGCTGTCCCACGATTCGGGACGCGTGCCAGACTACCGCTGACGGGCACAGGGCCGGCGCGTAGGCTGCAGCCATGATCCAGCAGCTTCTCGTATGCACCGGACGCGCCGACTGATCGCTGTACCAGCCGCCGCGTCGCCCCTCGTTGCCCCGCAACTGAGGGGCCGCTCTCATTTTGCAGAGTTGTCGGCCCACCACGGATGAAGGACGAACCAGCCAGATGAGTGAGATGACGGGCGCCCAGAGCCTGATCACCGCGTTGGAGGCCGCTGGCGCGGACACGATCTTCGGGATCCCCGGCGGGGCGATCCTCCCGGCGTACGACCCCTTGATGGACAGCTCGATCCGTCACATCCTCGTGCGCCACGAGCAGGGCGCCGGCCACGCTGCGCAGGGCTACGCCGTCGCGACCGGCCGGGTCGGCGTGTGCATGGCGACCTCCGGACCCGGTGCCACCAACCTCGTGACCCCGCTCGCCGACGCGCACATGGACTCGGTCCCGATCGTCGCGGTGACCGGCCAAGTGGGTGCGGCCGCCATCGGCACCGACGCGTTCCAGGAGGCAGACATCCGCGGCATCACGATGCCGATCACCAAGCACAACTTCCTGGTGACCGACCCCGCTGAGATCCCGCGGGTGGTGGCTGAGGCCTTCTACATCGCCAGCACCGGCCGCCCCGGCCCGGTGCTGGTCGACGTGGCGAAGTCGGCGCTCCAGGCGACCACCGACTACGCGTGGCCGAGCGAGCTGCGACTGCCCGGCTACCGGCCGGTCACACGACCTCACTCCAAACAGATCCGGGAGGCCACCCGGCTGATCCTCGAGTCCCGCCGGCCGGTGCTGTACGTCGGCGGCGGCGTGATCCGGTCGCGCGCGAGCACCGAGCTGGCCCGGCTGGCCGAGCTCACTGGCATCCCGGTCGTCACGACACTGATGGCACGCGGGGCGTTCCCCGACAGCCATCCCCAGCACCTCGGGATGCCCGGCATGCACGGCACGGTGGCGGCCGTCGCCGGGCTGCAGAAGAGCGACCTGATCATCAGTCTCGGTGCCCGCTTCGACGACCGGGTCACCGGCAACCTGGACACCTTCGCGCCCGGGGCGCTGGTCATCCATGCCGACATCGACCCGGCCGAGATCGGCAAGAACCGGCATGCCGACGTCCCGATCGTGGGTGACGCCCGCGAGGTGATCTCCGACCTCGTGGTGGCGCTGCAGGCCGAGGCGGGCGCCGGCCGGACCGGCGACTACGAGGCGTGGGTGGCGTTCCTGGCCGGGGTGAAGTCGAAGTACCCGTTGGGCTACGACGCACCTGAGGACGGCGGCCTGGCGCCCCAGCTCGTCACGGAGCGGATCGGCGCGATCGCCGGGCCCGACGCGATCTACTGCGCCGGGGTCGGACAGCACCAGATGTGGGCCGCCCACTTCGTGGGTTACGAGAAGCCGAACAAGTGGATCAACTCCGGTGGTCTCGGGACCATGGGCTTCGCCGTCCCCGCCGCGATGGGGGCCAAGGTCGGCCAGCCCGACCTCCCGGTCTGGGCGATCGACGGCGACGGCTGCTTCCAGATGACCAACCAGGAGCTGGCCACCTGCGCCATCAACGACATCCCGATCAAGGTCGCCGTGATCAACAACGAGTCGCTCGGCATGGTGCGGCAGTGGCAGACGCTGTTCTACAGCGAGCGCTACTCCAACACCGACCTGCACTCCAAGCGGATCCCCGACTTCGTGAAGCTCGCGGAGGCCTACGGCTGCGTCGGACTCGCCTGCGACAGCCCGGACGACGTCGACGCCACCATCCAGAAGGCGATGGAGATCAACGACGTGCCGGTCGTGGTCGACTTCCGGGTCCACCGCGACGCGATGGTGTGGCCGATGGTCGCCGCCGGGTCCAGCAACGACGAGATCAAGTACGCCCGCGACCTCGCCCCCGACTTCGAGGAGGACGACCTCTAGATGAGCATCCACACCTTGAGCGTGCTGGTCGAGAACAAGCCGGGCGTCCTCGCGCGGATCGCCGGTCTCTTCAGCCGCCGCGGCTTCAACATCCACTCGCTCGCAGTCGGTCCCACCGAGCATGCCGAGATCTCCCGCATGACGATCGTGGTCAACGTCGAGGACTCGCCGCTCGAACAGGTCACCAAGCAGCTCAACAAGCTGGTCGAGGTGATCAAGGTCGTCGAGCTCGACGACGCCGGGTCGGTGAACCGCGAGCTGCTGCTCGTCAAGCTCCGGGCGGACGCCGACACCCGTGGTCAGGTCCTCGATGCCGTGCAGCTGTTCAAGGCCCGTGTCGTCGACGTGTCCCCGGACGCTGTCACGGTCGAGGTCACGGGGAACGCCGACAAGCTGGCCGGCTTCCTCAAGGTGGTCGAGCCGTTCGGGATCCGCGAGCTCGTCCAGTCCGGCATCGTCGCCATCGGGCGCGGCTCCCGGTCCATCTCCGAGCGCACCCTGCGCCCGGTCGCGATTCCCGCCCCGCCGGCTGTGACAGCCGGCTGACCCACCACCAGAAGGAGAGCCACCAGTGGCCGAGATGTTCTACGACGACGACGCCGACCTCGCCCTCATCCAGGGCAAGAACGTCGCGGTCATCGGGTACGGCAGTCAAGGGCACGCACACGCCTTGTCACTCCGGGACTCAGGCGTGGACGTCCGCGTCGGCCTGCAGGAGGGCAGCCGCTCACGCGCGAAGGCCGAGGCCGAGGGACTGCGGGTCCTCACGCCCGCGGAGGCCGTCGAGGAGTCCGACGTCGTCGTGATCCTGGCTCCCGACCAGGTCCAGCGCACGTTGTACGCCGAGGAGATCGCACCGCACCTGGCCGCCGGCGACACACTGGTGTTCGGCCACGGCTTCAACATCCGGTTCGGCTACATCACGCCTCCCGACGGCGTCGACGTCTTCATGGTGGCGCCGAAGGGGCCGGGTCACCTCGTCCGACGTGAGTACGTCGACGGCCGCGGCGTACCCGTGCTGGTCGCCGTGGAGAAGGACGACTCCGGCTCCACCTGGCCGCTCGCACTCGCGTACGCGAAAGCGATCGGCGGCCTGCGCGCCGGCGGGATCAAGACCACGTTCGCCGAGGAGACCGAGACCGACCTCTTCGGCGAGCAAGCGGTGCTGTGCGGGGGCGCCAGCCAGCTGGTGATGTACGGCTTCGAGACGCTGATCGAGGCCGGGTACCAGCCCGAGGTCGCCTACTTCGAGTGTCTCCACGAGCTGAAGCTGATCGTCGACCTGATGTACGAGGGCGGGATCGCCAAGCAGCGGTGGTCGGTCTCCGACACCGCAGAGTACGGCGACTACGTCTCGGGCCCTCGGGTGATCACCCCGCAGGTGAAGGAGAACATGCAGACGATCCTCGCCGAGATCAAGGACGGCTCCTTCGCGAAGCGGTTCATCGACGACCAGGACGCCGGCGCCCCCGAGTTCAAGGCGCTGCGCGCGAAGGGCGAGCAGCACCCGATCGAGGGCACCGGCCGCGAGCTGCGCAAGCTGATGGCGTGGGTGAAGAGCCACGACTCGGACTACACCGAGGGCACCGCCACCCGCTGAACCTCACCCGTTGTTGAGGTGCGAAGGCATGGCCGGTGGTTGAGGTGCGAAGGCCTGCAAGGCCTGAGCCTCGAAACCCCCGGCTGCCAGGACGTGTCCGGGGGTTGCGCACCTCAACCACCGGACAACCCCCGAAGACGTGTCGAGACCCCGGCCACCCGATCTCAGGATCGTGGTAGCCGGGGTCTCGCTGGTTCGGCCGGCACCCCCCGGTCACCGGCCGAGTGCGTGGTACGGCCCCCCCGGTCCGTACCACGCGCGCGTCCCGTCCCCCGAAGCGGGACGCGCGGTCCGTGGGTGCGGCCTCAGTCGGCGACCTCGACGTGGACCATCGGGTTGTGCTTCATGTCTCCCCCTTGGAACTCACCGGCCGGGGTTCGGTCGGCGCCTCGATGGCTCAGGAGGGGCCGTTCCGGGTCCTGATACACGCCGGTTCCGGAAATGTCGCGGCCGGCGTGATGCGCGACAGCAGACGAGCAGGAGCACTACGCTGAGTAAAGAGAGGGCAAAGTGCCGACCGGCGAGTATCACCGGAGGGCTCCGTCGCTCCTATCCAGCGTGACCGTGGGACTGAAGGACCGGATGGCTATCCAGGAGTCTGCAGCAGGTGCGCCCGCCGCCGAGACGACGACGTGGGACCGCGCCGCTGACTGCTGCACGCGCTGGCTCGACGGAGACACGTCGGGTCTGGACGATCTGGTGCGTCTGATGACACCGGTCCTGTGGCAGGTGGCGCGTGCCTGCTCGCTGGCCGAGCAGGAGGCCGAGGACGTCGTGCAGACGACGTGGGTCTCCTTCGTCCGGTCCGCGGGCCGACTGCGCGACGCCCAGTCCGTCGGTGGCTGGCTCACGACATGCGCCCGCCGGGAGGCGTGGCGGGTGTCGCGGACCGGGAACCGGACGGCCTTCGTGGAGGACGACACCTTGGAGCGGGTCGTTCCGCGCCAACGCTCGGCCGAGACCGAGGTGGTCACCCGCGACGAGAGCGACCTGCTCTGGTCCGCGGTCGGCGCGCTCGACGAGCGCTGCCAGATGTTGCTGCGGGTGGTGGCCTTCGCCGACCGTCCCGACTACGCCGGGATCGCCCGTGACCTCGGCATGCCCGTGGGCAGCATCGGACCCACCCGCATGCGGTGTCTTCGCAAGCTCAAGGCACTGCTGGACGACAGGAGCTCGTCATGACCCCGACCCCCGAAGCTGGCCCCGCACGCGACCCCTTGTTCGACCGCCTCGCAGAGGCATGGTCGACTCATGACCCCGCGCCCGAGTCGCTCGCCGAACGGATGGTGTCGGTGGTCCGAGCCGAGCTCGAGGCCGACCCGTTCGACATGGAGTACGAGCTGCTGGTGCTGACCAGCACCAGCGACCAGCTCGTCGGCACTCGCGCCACCCTCACCGGACCGGTGACGCTGCAGTTCGACGCCGACGAGCTCCAGCTGCTGGTACGCGTACGCCAGCTCTCCGACACCGAGTGCCGCATCGACGGCTGGGTCACGCCGGCCTCGGAGCTCGCCGTCACCGCGATCCAGGGCGACCGGCGCACCGAGGCGCTGGTCACGGCACCAGGCCGGTTCGAGTTCACCTCACTCGGTCGTGAGCCGACGCGGCTGATCCTCTCGACGACCTCGGCCGAGGCCGACAGCACCAGATTCGGGACGGCCGCCTTCGACCTCTGACCGCCAGGCGCATTCGGCACATTCGGGAGGAAACGCCGCATGATCAGCAAGTACGACAACGACGTGCCGGCCGGCCTGGTCGTCGACCGTGAGCCGGCGCTGCCGGGCTTGGACGTCCTGAGCGGCACGGGTGGCCGCGCCCTGGCACCCGAGACGGCAGTCAGCCTGCCCGACCGGGGCGAGGGCAACGGCGAGGTCGTTCCGCGTCCGACCGTGTACGTCGCGAACCGACTGCTCGTGAACGCCGAGGCGTCGCACCGGCAGGTCAAGGGCAGGAACGGCGAGGACGTGCTCCTGGTTCAGTATCTCGACGAGATCGCCCGCGACTTCGGGTGGACGCTCACGGAGGACGACGACTACCCGCCTCGCCAGACCAGGCTGGGGGAGAAGCCCGTCGGGCTGACGCGGTACACGATCGAGGTGCGGGTGGACGACCGCGACCGGACCGCCGACAACAGCAGCGACTCGGTCAGAACCGAGCAGATGCAGACCCTGCCGATGACTCCCGACGCCTGGCGAGTGCTCCAGCGGGCGCGGTTGGCACGCGGCAACCAGGCCTTGGCTGGCGTCGGTCTCGACCACCTGCTGACCGGGTTGGTGGGGCTCGCTGCCAGTCCGTTCCATGCCTCCAACCCGTTCCACGCGTCGAACCCGTTCCACGCGTCGAACCCCACGTCGGGGTACGGCACGGTCGACGGAGGACGGCAACCGGTCGCCTACACCGGTCCTCCGCCGAGGCGCTGCGCGGACGACGAAATCAAGGGGCGCCGGCCGGCCGTCGGCATCCTGGACACAGGGTGCGGTGCCCACCCGTGGCTGGATGGCGTGGTCACTCTGGACGTCCCGCTCGACGGCGAACCCATCGGCCACGCGGCCGCGAAGACGCCGCCCAACCCCGAGGTGGGCGGCGACTGGGTCGGGCCGCTCGACGGGGTGCTCGACGCGCTCTCGGGGCACGGCACGTTCATCGCGGGTCTGGTGCACCAGGCCTGCCCGGACGCGAACATCTACTCCTGGCGGGTGGTCCCCTCCGAGGGACCGATCTCCGAGAGCGACCTGATCCATGCGCTGACCGGGATCGCGGAGCTCCTGCGGCGCGAGGCCGCCGGTGAGAAGAACGGGCTGAGGCTCGACGTGCTCTCGCTCTCGATGGGGTACTACCACGAGACGCCCGAGGACGACGCACTCGTCGACTCGACGTTCAAGGACCTGCTGACCATTCTCGGGGAGAGCGGCTGCGCCGTCGTCGTGTCCGCGGGCAACGACGGCGTCGACCGGCCGCAGTATCCCGCGGCCTTCGCACCGTGGAAGGACGGACAGGATCCTCTGCCGGACGACAAGAAGCGTGTCCCAGTGACGTCGGTGGCCGCGCTCAATCCCAACCTCGACTCGGTCGCGCTCTTCAGCAACACCGGCGATTGGGTGAGCTGCTACGCGCCCGGGGCGTCGGTGCTCAGCACGATGCCGGCCTTCCAGGGCGGACTGGAGCCCGGTGCACGCACGGTTGCCTACGGCTGGCGACGCGAGGCGATCGACCCGGACAGCTACGGACGGCGTGCCGCCGCCGCGGTGCCCCCGGTGAAGGGCCAGAGGCCGGTCGGCGGGTTCGCTCTCTGGAGTGGTACGTCGTTCGCTGCGCCCGTCCAGGCCGGCCGGATCGCGCAGGCGCTGGTCGACCAGCTCCCGGGGGAGGGGAAGGCTCTCCCGAGTGACGAGTTTGTGGACCTGGTGAGCAAGGCGAGGGAGAGCGCGATGCCCCCCGGACCGCCGACGCCCGGGCCGCCGCTCCGGCCGAACGAGCGGGAGTCGCCGGGGGAGTGATGTGCTGACGGCCGACGAGCTGAGCGCGCGGGGGCGCGAGGCGAGCACCGCGGGGCGGCACGCCCTCGCGGTCTCGCTGCTGACTCGCGCCGTCGATCGAGCAGAGGACGTCAACCAACGGGCCACCGCCTTGCAGTCCCTCGCGCACGCCGTGGCCGAGCGAGGGTCGCTGGCGGACGGGCTGGCGTTGTGCACGGAAGCTCTCAGCCTCGACGGGCTCGACGACCGAGTGCGCGGGCTGGTGCACTCCCAGCTAGGGCTGCTGCTGATGCGTGGCGGTCGCACGGCGGAAGCACTGGCCGAGTTCGAGATCGCACGTCCGCTGCTGGCCGACGACGGCGACCTGCTCGGGCGTCTGCACCTCAACCGCGGCAACATCCATCTGCAGCGTGCCGACGCTGCACGTGCCGCCGAGGACTTCGAGCTGGCCCGGGAGCGTACGTCGATCCCTGTGGAGCGTGCCATGGCGACGCACAACCTCGGCTACGTCGAGCTGTTGCGCGGCGACCTCGTCGCGGCACTCCGTCACATGGAGGAGGCCATGCCGGTGCTCGCGCCGCTCTCGCCTGTGAACGCGGCAGTGTGCGCGGCTGACCGAGCGGAAGTGCTCGCGTCGGCCGGGATGCCGAAGGCCGCGGCGACCCTGCTCGATGACGCAGTTCGCACCTACGCCCGTCGGCGGTTGCGACAGTTCCAGGGTGAGGCGCTGTTGGTGCGCGCTCGGGCACTGCTGCTCGTCGAGCCGGGGGAGGCGGCGAGCGCCGCGCGTCGAGCGGCCCGTGTGTTCCGCGCGCGAGAGAACGAGGAGGGGGCACTCCGCGCCGACGCTCTCGCGTTCGAGGCCGACGTACGCCGGCGGCTCGATGCGCCCGGCACGCGGTCTCGATCGTGGTGGCTCACGATCCGGGACCGCGGAACCGAGCTGGAGCGGGGGCTCGCCGAACGTGGCCTGGCCGCCGAGCGGAACGACATCGCTCTGCACCGCGCCCTGGCCGCCGTCCGGACACCGGGCGCCGAGCCGGTCCGGGTACCTCCACCACCACGAGGGATCGAGGAACCGATCGGAACCCGGCTGCTCCGCGAGGAGATCGGGGCCCGCGCGGCATGGCAGCGCGGTCGCGGTGCCGAGTCGCTCGACCGCGTCCGCCGCGGCCTGGCCGACCTGCACGCGTGGCAGTCGTCCTACGGGAGCTTCGACCTGCAGAGCTCCCTGGTGGGCCATGGCCGATCGCTCGCGAAGCTCGGTCTGGACGAGGCGGTCGAGGACGGTCGGCCCGCGGTGGTGCACGAGTGGTCGGAGCGCGCACGGGCACTGGTGGCTCGGGTTCCTCCCGTGCGACCACCGGCCAACCCCGAGGCGGCCGACAGACTCACCGCGTTGCGCACCCTCCCGCCCGACAGCTCGCCGGAGGAGAAGGCTCGGCTGCGGGAGCGGATCCGCGAGGAGGCGTGGTACCGGCCCGGCGCCGGCGCGGTGCTCGAACCGCTCTCTCTCGACGAGGTGCGAGCCCGGCTCGGTGAGGCTGCCCTGGTCAGCTACCTGATCGCCCACGACGAGCTCCACGCGCTGGTCGTCACGGTAGAGGACGCACGGTTGATGCAGCTGGCGCCGCTGGGCCAGGTGCGTGACCTGCTGCCGGGTCTTGCGGCCGACCTCGACATGGCCGCCGCCGACCTCCCCCCGGCCCTGCGCGCAGGGGTCGCGGACGGTCTCGCCACGCGGCTCCAGTCGCTCGCCCACCTGCTGGTCGCGCCGCTGACCGACCTGCTCGGGGATCGACGGCTGGTCGTCGTACCGGCCGGCCGGCTGGCGGGCGTCCCCTGGTCGATGCTTCCGGGACTCGTCGGAAGGCCGCTCACCGTCGCGCGCTCCGCCTCCTTGTGGGCGACCGCCAGCCTCCCCACATCCTTGGGTCGAGCCGGGCTGGTCGCCGGTCCTCGCGTCCCCCGGGCCGAGCAGGAGGTGCTCGAGTCGGCGGCGGCGTGGGGCGAGCGTGCCCGCGTGCTCACCGGTGACAATGCGTGTGCCACAGCAGTCGCCGGGCTCACGGCCGAGGTCGACGTCTTGCATGTCGCCGCGCACGGGCACCATGCCGACGAGCACCCGCTCTTCTCGGGGCTGGAGCTGGTCGACGGAACCTGGTTCGGCTACGACGTGGAGCTGCTGCCGAACCTGCCCTCGCTCGTGGTGCTCTCTGCGTGCGAGGTGGGCCGGTCGACGGTCCGCTGGGCCGAGGAGCTGGTCGGGATGACCGCGGCCTGGCAGCACTCCGGAGCGCGCTGCGTGGTCGCGGCACCGGCCGCGGTGAACGACGAGCTCGCCGTCGCCACCCTCCCTGCGCTGCACGAAGGCCTCGCCGCCGGGCGGCCTCCGGCGGACGTCCTGGCCGAGTTCGCTCCGGCGGAGGGGCTGCCGCTGACCTGCTTCGGCGCCGGCTGGTGAGCCCAGCCGGCGCCGCCTGAGTCAGGGAGCGACGGCGAGGTCGAACACGTGCAGCGCGGAGTTCCCGGGCAGCACCACGAAGTCGACGGTCTTTCCGCCGGTCAACGGGATGGAGTGGGCGAAGAGGCGGTACTGGTACGCCGAGTCGCCGTACCCGTCCGGGCGGTTGCGTCCCGTGCTCGACACGACGAGCGTCGCGCCGTGAGCGTCGGGCTCCTGGAAGGACCAGTTCGGGAAGCCGAACGAGCCGCTGCTGGTGCTGCCGTCGGTGTAGTAGACGGTGGCAGTCCCGGTGGCGCCGAAGCCGACCCCTGAGCCCAGGAACACCAGCCGCTGCCCCTGGCCGTCGAGCTCGATCGCCTGGCCGCCCGAGGCGACGTTGTCAGGTGTCCCAGGGTCGACGTCGGGCATCGTGAGCGTGGCACCGAGTGCCTCGATGACGGCACCCCGGCCGGCGCCAACATCGGCCAGCTTCTCGGCCGAGAAGCTGTTGCCGTCGCCGTCGTAGTTGCCGGGCGTGGGGTTGCTCTCGCTGGTGATGCCGACGTTGTTGTACGCCGCCGACAGGTCGGCCAACGGGTCACCGGTCCGGAGCGACCGGGTAGCCGTCGCCGTCCCTGCGCCGTCTCCGCCCGCGTAGGTCGCGCTGGCCGTGAACGTCCGGATCCTGAAACCGGGGGTCGGCTCGGGTATTCGCACCTGGAAGGTGACGACCGCGCTCTGGCCGGGACGGATCGTCCGCACCGACTGCGCGCCGGGCTCGACCTGCCAGCCGAGCGGGCCACGGAACGTGACCTCGGCCTGCCGCAGCGTCGCGGACGAGTCGTTGTGGACGGTGACGTCCACGTCCTCGACGGCCGGCCCGGCGAGGGCGAACTCCTCGATGGACAGGGTGACTGTTCCGGCCGCGGTCGCGCTGGCAACGGGGAGCGCGACGCCTATGAAGGGGAGCAGGAGGAGCACGAGTGCGGCCACGAGCCGCCGGGGCGATGCGTTCACGGTGGTCACCTCTCGCTTCACGGGACGGCCGGCATCGCGGTCTGGGGGGAGTCCAGGCCGAGCCGGATCTTCTTCCAGTGCCCACGGGTGAAGTCGGGCACGTCGACCGGCTTGCCGCCGCGATCGAGCGACATCACGCTGAGCGGCACCGGCGAGCACCAGGCAGCGGAGTCGTACACGTCGATGTCAGGAACCAGCCCGGCCCGGATCTGCTGGATGCAGCGCCAGACGAGGATGTAGTCCATCCCGCCGTGGCCGGCACCCTCGGCGTCGTCCGCCAGCTCCTTCCAGAGCCAGTGGTCGTACTCCGTCCGCATCTCCAGCGCACCCCGCCAGGTGTCGCCGCCGTGCCTGGGCTCGACGTAGATCCGAGCCCCGGTGGGATCTCCGCCGACGTAGTCCTCGAAGATGCCTCGGCTGCCCTCCAGTGTGTTGATGCGGCTGTAGGGCCGCGGTTGGCTGACGTTGTGCTCGGCCCGGATCGTGCGGCCCTTGGCGGTGGTGATCATGCACGTGACGAGGTCGCCGTTGATGTAGGTCTCGGACCACGACGGGTGGTCCGGAGGCATGAACCTCTCGCGGTAGTCAGCCAGCCCCCTCGGTTCCGTCGAGGTGGCGGAGAGCGTCATCATCCGGTCGCCGCGGTTGACGTCCATCGCGGCTGCGATCGGCGCCAGTCCGTGCATGGGGTAGAAGCTGGCGGTGCTGCGCGTGTGCCACAGCCGGCGCCACGACTTCGTGTAGTACGTGGTCGAGAACAGCAGGGCGCGGAGGTCGTGCAGGTATCCGCCGTGACCGCTCGTGACGTCACCGAACACCCCGTCGTGGGCCATCTTGAGCATGGCGAGCTCGTTGCGCCCGTACGAGCAGTTCTCCATCAGCCACAGGTGACGTCGCGTCCGCTCGGAGGTGTTGACGAGGTCCCAGAGGTCGGCGAGCTCGGTGGCGATGGGGAGCTCCACGCCCACGTGCGCGCCGGCGACCAGAGCCGCTCTCGCCTGCGGGTAGTGGTACTCCCACGGAGTGGCGATGTAGACGAGGTCCAGCTCCTCGTTGTCCAGCATCTGCTGGAAGGAGTCGAGCGAGCCGGCGTACTCGACGGGGCGCGGCTTGCCCTTGTCGGCGACCCGCTGCGCGGCGGTGGCGGCGCGAGCCAGGAGCTCGTCGCAGACCGCGACGACCTGCGCACCGGGGATGTCGACCCAGGTGCCGAGCATGCCCATGCCGCGGTTGCCGAGACCGATCAGGCCGACCTTGACGACATCGCGCGGCTCGAACGCGACCCCGACCATGGTCTGTCCGCCGCCGGCGGGGGCGGCGTGCGAGCGGGCGGCCGGTGCTATCACGCTGACGGCGGCACCGGTGGCCAGCGCGCCGCCGAGCAGGCCGCGACGGGAGAAGCCGGAGGCAGGTGGGGGGAGGGTGAGGTTCCGAGACACGATCACTCCTGAGAGGGGTGGGCGGGATGCGCAAGACCCTCACGCACAGAGCGTCAGGCTGTCAATATCTGCTCAAGAATTGACTAAAAACTGCAGAAACGCGCATGAAACGCGCACCCCGAGTGCGCGTTTCGCCGGTCCCGGCGTGGTCTCGGGTTCAGCGAGAGCGTTCGCCGAGGGCCGCTCGCCTGGCGGTCTCCTCCACGCGGCGGCTGCGGGTCTCGGCCCGCTTGGCCAGGGCGATCCAGGCCAACATCTCCTTGCGCGCCGACGGTGGGAACCGGTCCCAGTGGGCGCGGGAGCCGTCGTTCCGGGCGAACGCCTCGGCCAGGTCCTCCGGCACCACGAGGTCCTCGACGTCGTCCATCAGGGTCCACATGCCACTGGCCCTGGCCTCGGCTACCGCGGCGGCGCCGGCGGGCTCCATCCGACCTTCGTCCTCGAGTCGCGCGACGCGGTTCTTGTTGTTGCGGGTCCACACGCTGCCGGGCCGGCGCGGGGCGTACCACATCATGGTGCGCTCGTCGTCCACGGTGCGCTGCGTCGAGTCGACCCAGCCGTAGCGCAGCGCCTCGGCGATCGCCTCCTCGTAGTCGAACGTACGGCGCCCGGAGCTCGCCTTCAGCGTCACCAACCAGACCCCCGGGGTGTCGGCGTGGTGCGCGGCCAGCCAGGCCGACCACTCCTCGATCGTGGCCGGTTCGAACCTCTCCGCATCGTCTTGCACACCCACTGCTGCAGCGTGACATCCCGGGCTGACAACCGGCTCCACACATGGGTAGTCCCCGCTTCTTTGGTCGTCCCGTCCCGTGTGTCGGGAGCCAAAGAAGCGGGGATTACCGGTCAAATCGGCTACTTGACCTCGGACCGCCGGAGCATGACCAGGCCGATCGTCAGCGGCAGCACCAGCCAGATCAGGCTGGAGACCCCGAGCTGGGCCCAGTACTCGCCCGTCATCGTCGAGTCGAACAGCCGGGTCTGGGCGAAGTTGAAGTCCACCCACGGCTGCAGATCGCGGAACCAGTCCTGGAACGCCGCCAGCATGGCGAACACCGTGGGCAGCACCAGCGAGTACACGAAGTACCCGACGATGGCGGCCGCGGAGTTCCGGATCAGCACGCCCAGCATGAAGCCGATGGCCATGCCCAGAACGTTCGCGAGCACGATGTATGCGAACTCCAGAGGAGCGATGTTCCAGGTCGTGGGGGCCCCGGAGATCGCGGTCCCGACGAGGTTGCCGAGCGCCCCGACGCCCAGTGCCACGAACATGGAGACCACGCCCACCATGGCGGCGCAGATGGCCTTGGCCCCGATCACGCGACCGCGGCTGGGCACGAGCGTGAAGGTGGTGAGGCCGCTGCGCTGGCTCCATTCGCTGGTGACCGCGAGGATCGCGATCATCGGCAGGATCACGGCCATCGGGAAGCCCACTGCGGTGGCGAACGACTCGTAGTCCTGCGAGCCCTCCGGCGCGAAGAGGATCACCGCGCCGGTAGCGAGCACCGAGGCGATGCCGATGCTGGCCAGCAACCAGAACCCGCTGCGGGTGTCGAACATCTTGCGGAGCTCCACCCCGACCACGCGGGTGTAGGGGATCGGCTCGATCGGAGGCCGGACGACGTCCGTGGCCGGTGCGGCCCCTCGGTGTGCTGTGAGCGTGGTCATCACGCGGCTCCTTCCAGGTCAGTGCCCAGCTCGTCGCGCTGGGAGTCGGCGGTGAGCTCGAGGAACATCTCCTCCAGACCGGCGCCGTCGGCGCCGCGCAGCTCGGTGAGTGCCACGCCCGCGTTGAGGGCGATGTCGCCCACGGCGGTGGTCGTGGCGTCGGTGTGCAGCGCACCGCTCGCGGCGGTCACGGTGGCGCCCGCCCGGGTGAGTGCGTCGGCCAGCCGCGGGTTGTCGGCGCTGTTCACGACGGTTCCCGCCGCGGCGAGCAGCTCCTCCTTGGTGCCCTGGGCGACGATCCGGCCGCGGCCGATCACCACCAGGTCGTCGGCGATGACCTCGATCTCGTGCAGCAGGTGCGACGACAGGAGCACGGTGCCGCCGTTGTCGGCGTAATCGCGGAGCAGGTCGCGCATCCACCGGATGCCAGCCGGGTCGAGGCCGTTGGCCGGCTCGTCGAGGATCAGCACGGCGGGATCGCCGATCAGTGCGGTGGCGATGCCCAGCCGCTGGCGCATCCCGAGCGAGTAGTTGCGGACCCGCCGCTCGGCTTCGGCCGGCGTCAGCGAGACCCGGTCGAGCATCGCGTCCACGGCTGACTTGGGCAGGCCCATGGTGCGCTGCGCGACGGTGAGGATCTCGCGGCCGGTCCGGCCGGCGTGCTGTGCGGAGGCGTCGAGCAGGACCCCGACCTCACGGCCCGGGTTCGGCAGGTCGGCGTAGCGGCCGCCGAGCACCTCGACCGAGCCTGCGCTCGGGGGAGTGAGGCCGACCATGATCCGCATGGTCGTGGACTTGCCGGCGCCGTTGGGCCCGAGGAAGCCGGTGACCCGGCCCGGACGGGCGGTGAACGAGACGTCGTCCACGGCTGGGACGCCGCGGTAGGACTTGGACAGGTGGTCGACAGTGATCATGAGCCGCAGCCTCGCCCGTGCGCACCCTCGCGCACATCGGGGAGGGCACGGGCGTCGACCCCCGACCGACCCTGAGGGGTCTCGGGGTCCGGCCCCGGGAACACCCGTCGTCGCGCCGGGGTTGGGGCCGGTGTGAAGATCGACATCTGGTCCGACGTGGTGTGTCCGTGGTGCTACATCGGCAAGCGGAGACTGGAGCAGGCGCTGGCCGGCTTCGAGCACGCGGACGACGTCGAGATCATCTGGCACTCCTTCGAGCTCGACCCGACTGCGCCCGCGGTCTCCACGGAGTCGGTGGCCGAGCACCTCGGCCGCAAGTACGGCGGCGGCGAGGCCGCCGGCCGGCAGATGGTCTCCCGGGTGACCGCGGTGGCCGGCGAGGAGGGGCTCTCGTTCGAGCGGTACCCGGACGCCCGGCACGCCAACACCCGCGACGCCCACCGGCTGGTCCACCTGGCGCTCGAGGTAGGCGGCCCCGTCCTGCAGGGTCGGCTCGAGGAGGCCTTGTTCGCCGCCAACTTCACCCGGGCCGACGACGTGGCTGACCACGACGTCCTCGCGAGGATCGCCGTGGCCGTCGGACTTCCCGAACAGCGGGTGCGTCAGGTGCTCGCGTCCCGCGAGTTCGCGGACGCGGTGGACGCCGACATCGCCCAGGCGGCGGCGTACGGCGCCGGGGGTGTGCCGTTCTTCGTCATCGACCAGCGGTACGGGGTGTCCGGCGCCCAGCCCGTCGAGGTGTTCGGCCAGGTGCTGGAGCGGGCGTGGACCGAGGCGCACCCGGCCGTCGAGGTGGTCGCCGGCGGTGAGGTGTGCGGGCCCGACGGCGGCCCCGACGGCGGCCCGGTCTGACTCGCGACCATGCAGACGTTCCTCCCGCACGCCGACTTCGCAGCATCGGCCCGCGCGCTGGACCTCAAGCGGCTCGGGAAGCAGCGGGTCGAGTGCATCCAGGTGGTCCGCGGGCTCACGCTGCCGACGTACGGCTGGCGCCACCACCCGGCGGTGAAGATGTGGCGTGGTCACCTCGAGGCGCTGGGTCGGTACTCGCTCACCTGCTGCGAGGTCTGGGTCCAGCTCGGGCACGGTGACACCTGCGCAGCCACCCTCGGCACCGACCTGGCGAGTGCCGGAGTCGCGCGCATCCGCACCCAGAGCGAGCTCGCCGAGGCAGGAGCGCTCCCTCCGTGGCTCGGCGACGAGGACTTCCACCGCAGCCACCGGTCCTCGCTGGTCCGCAAGGACCCGGCCCACTACCGCCCGCTGTTCCCGGACGTCCCCGACGACCTGCCCTACGTCTGGCCTGCCCCGGCCGCATGATCACCGCCGCCAATGACGCACGAGACGGTTCGTCCGCGACGAGGTGCGGTTGTTAGAGTTGGTGCCGCACAGCGTCGTGCGACCTCACCCGCTCTTCTCACCAGGACATCGAGGACCCCGCTGTGACGTCTCCTGACTCGGCCAAGCCCGTCGTGCTGCTCGCCGAACAGCTCAGCCCTGCCACTGTCGAGGCTCTCGGGCCTGACTTCGAGATCCGACAGTGCAACGGAGCCGACCGCTCCGAGCTGCTGGCGGCGATCGCCGACGTCGACGCCATCTTGGTGAGGTCGGCGACCAAGGTGGACGCGGAGGCGCTGGCCGCGGCTGCTCGACTCAAGGTGATCGCGCGGGCCGGTGTCGGCCTCGACAACGTGGACGTCAAAGCTGCGACCCAGTCCGGCGTGATGGTCGTCAACGCCCCGACGTCGAACATCGTGTCCGCCGCCGAGCTCGCCGTAGCGCTGATGCTCGCGGCCGCTCGCCACATCTCGCCCGCCCACCAGGCGCTCCGCAAGGGCGAGTGGAAGCGCTCGAAGTACACGGGCATCGAGCTCTACGAGAAGACGGTCGGCATCGTGGGCCTGGGCCGGATCGGCGTGCTCGTCGCGCAGCGGCTGAGCGCCTTCGGCATGAACGTGATCGCCTACGACCCATACGTCCAGGCCGGCCGCGCCGCCCAGATGGGCGTGCGGCTGGTCGACCTCGAGACGCTGCTGGCCGAAGCGGACTTCATGAGCGTCCACCTGCCGAAGACCCCCGAGACGGTCGGGCTGATCGGCGCGCCCGAGCTGGCGCGCGTCCAGCCGCACCTGGTCCTCGTCAATGCCGCCCGTGGCGGGATCGTCGACGAGGCCGCGTTGTACGACGCGCTCAAGACCGGCCGGATCGCCGCCGCGGGCCTCGACGTGTTCGCCACCGAGCCGTGCACCGACAGCCCGCTGTTCGAGCTCGAGAACGTGGTCGCCACGCCGCACCTGGGCGCGTCGACGGACGAGGCGCAGGAGAAGGCCGGGGTCGCTGTCGCGCGCTCGGTCCGGCTCGCGCTGTCGGGCGAGCTGGTTCCGGACGCGGTCAACGTGCAGGGCGGCGTGATCGCCGAGGACGTACGTCCTGGCATCCCGCTCACCGAGAAGCTGGGTCGGATCTTCACCGGTCTGGCAGGCGAGGTCGCGCAGCAGATCGACGTCGAGGTCCGAGGTGAGATCACGGAGTTCGACGTGAAGGTGCTGGAGCTGGCCGCTCTCAAGGGCGTGTTCAGCGACATCGTCGAAGACCCGGTGTCCTACGTGAATGCGCCGCTGCTGGCGGCCGAGCGCGGCACAGCGGTGCGGCTGGTGACCGATGCCGAGAGCCCCGATCACCGCAACCTGATCACGATCCGGGGCACGCTCGCCGACGGCTCACAGGTGTCGGTGAGCGGCACCCTGATCGGGATCGGGCAGCGCGAGCGGCTGGTCGAGGTCAACGGCTTCGACGTCGACCTCGAGCCCACCGACCACCTGGCCTTCCTCAGGTACGTGGACCGCCCTGGGATGGTCGGCACGGTCGGCGGCATCCTCGGCGACGCCCGGGTGAACATCGCCGGCATGCAGGTGTCGCGGGACTCCAAGGGGGGATCGGCCCTGGTCGCGCTGTCCGTGGACTCGGCCATCCCTGCCGAGACACTGGCCGAGATCGAGGGTGCGATCGACGCCCGCGAGGTCCGCGCCGTCAACCTGACCTGAGCACCGAGCCGTCTCACTCGGTCGGGTGAGCGGAGGTCACGGTCCGGTAACGATCGCCCCCCTCACACTCTGGGGCACTTCCCGCCGGGGACGTAACAGGCATAGGAATTCCCCGGCGTCGCTCGGGGGCACGGTCCTTGTTGCCATGGGATGGAATCTGTCTCGGACTGTTCTCCCGGGCTGCTGAGTGCCCGATCGGGTGCTCCCCCAGGGAGACAGGAAGACACGTGACGCACAGGACAACACGCAGGCGTCGGGCGATCGCCCTGACGGCTGCCGGAGGGCTGCTCGTCGGAGGCGCGCTCGCAGCGACACCCACAGCTGCGGCGGACGAGACGGACAAGGGCCTGATCACCGGGCTCTCGCGCGCGCAGGCAAGCCCAGACATCGGCACCGGACACCTGCCGGAGCACCCGGTGAAGCTCAAGCACGTGCGCGACGAGCAGCGCGCGAAAGCCCTGAAGCGCAAGCTGCGCACCGGCAAGGCCTTCGCGAACGCCCGCGCGGCCAAGCGGGAGGGCGAGTACGTCGAGCTCGAGCGTGAGGGCACCGACCGGATCTTCGTCGTGCTCGCGGAGTTCGGCGAGGAGCGCTACCCGCACCCGTTCTTCCAGGACGACTGGCCGGGGATCCCCGACCCGCAGCCCGAGAAGTTCGACGGGCCGGCGCGCAACGAGATCCCCGAGCCCGATCGAGACGTCGACAACTCCACCCTGTGGCAGGCCGACTACGACCGGGACCACTACCAGGACATGTACTTCAACCGGATGGCGAAGTACTACGAGAAGCAGTCCTCGGGTCGCTACTCGGTGGAGGGTGACGTCACCGAGTGGGTGACGGTCCCCTACAACCAGGCTCTCTACGGCCGCGACTACTGCGGCGACATCGTCTGCGACACCACCAAGATGCTCGTGCGCGACGCGCTGGCGGTCTGGGTCCAGAACGAGCTCGACAGCGGCAAGACCATGGGGGAGATCCAGGAGTACCTCCGGACGTTCGACGTCGAGGACCGGTACGACGCCGACTTCGACGGCAACTTCGACGAGCCGGACGGCTTCATCGACCACTTCCAGATCGTGCACGCAGGCGGTGACCAGGCTGCCGGTGACCCGACGTACGGCTCCGACGCGATCTGGTCGCACCGTTGGTACGCCAACCTGCAAGAGACCCCCATCCCGGAGCTGCCTGGCGTGGAGATCGGCACGAACGATGGATTCCTCGAGAGCGATGTGCCGAGCAACCCCACCGGCATCTACGTCGGTGACTACACGATCCAGCCCGAGAACGGCGGGCTCGGCGTGTTCGCCCACGAGTTCGCTCACGACCTCGACCTGCCGGACCTCTACGACACCTCCGGCAACACCGGTGGTGCCGAGAACAGCACCGCGTTCTGGACCCTGATGTCCTCCGGCGCCAACATCGGCGACGGTGGTCCTGACGGGATCGGTGACAACCCGACCGACCTGGGCGCGTGGGAGCTGCTCCAGCTCGGCTGGATGGATCCGGTCACCGAGTCCGGCTTGCAGACCCGCGGCCCGTTCTACGAGGTCGCCCGTGCGGGTCAGCGCTCCACGCACCGTCTCGGCAGCAACGTGCCGGCACCGAAGAAGGGCGCGCAGGCGGTCTTCACGCTGTTGCCGGACAACGTCGTCGACGAGCAGATCGGTGCACCCGACGAGGGTGAGTTCTTCTGGTACTCCGGATCGGGGAACGAGCTCGACCACACGGTGACCAACCTCGACGTCTCTGGCGACGCGCTCACGGCGCGGGTCAACTACGACATCGAGAACCACTGGGACTACGCGTTCCTGGAGGCGACGAACGACGGCGAGAGCTGGGAACCGGTGCCGACGAACCTGTCCGACCCGGCAGTGAACGACCTCGGCGACTTCAACGCCAGCGGCACCGGCATCACTGGCCTGTCCACCGGCTGGGTCGACCTGACCGCCACGCTGCCGGCAGGGACCACCGGTGTCCGCTTCCGCTACCTCACGGATGTCGCGACGGTCAAGCCGGGCTTCCAGGTGGACGACATCCAGGTCGACGGAGCCTCGGTCGGGAACGCCGAGACCGAGGACGAAGGCTGGACGCTCGACGGCTTCATCCGCACCGACGGCACGGAGCTCGCGAGCTACTTCCACGCATACGTCCTGGAGAACCGTCAGTACGACGGCTACGACAAGTCGCTGCAGACCGCGTACAACTTCGGTTTCGCCGGCACCAACCGTCCGGACTGGGTCGAGCACTACCCGTACCAGGACGGCATGTTGGTGACCTACTGGAACGAGCAGTACGGCGACAACAATGTCGGCGACCACCCCGGCGGCGGCATGCTGCTCCCGGTGGACTCCCACCCGGGGCTGCTCCACAACCAGGACGGCACCCTGATGCGGCCACGGATCGCGTCGTACGACTCCACCTTCGGGCTGGACCCCACGGATGCCATCACGATCCACCTCAACGGAGTGAGGCACCGAATCAAGGGCCAGAAGGCCGTGCGCACGTTCGACGACACGAAGAGCTACTGGAGCGACAGTGACGCGCACGGTGCGACCGGGGACCACCCCGGCCGCTACCAGCCCGGCTGGTACAGCGTGAAGGTTCCCAACACCGGCACCACGATCAAGGTGGTGAAGAAGAACCCGGATCGCTCGCTGCAGATCCTGGTGGCACCGAAGGGGTAACACCCGCACGAGGACCACGGCCCGTCCGGCATGCCGGACGGGCCGTGGCCCCTTTCGGTGCTCTGACAGGCTGGTGCGGTGATCCGACGCGCCACCGAGCCGCAGCTCACCGATCTCGGACCGGTCGTGCAGCTCCGGGCGGGCCGGCTGCCCCGCCGGCTCACGCAGCTGTACGCCGGGCTGGTGCTGTACGGGGTGTCGCTGGCGCTGATGGTGCGCAGCGACCTGGGGCTCGCCCCCTGGGATGTGCTCCACTCGGGATTCATCCGACACGTGCCGATCACGCTTGGCCAGGCCGTCATCCTGTTCAGCTTCCTGGTGCTGCTGTTGTGGTTCCCGCTGCGGGAGGTCCCGGGTATCGGCACGGTCTCGAACGCGCTCGTGGTGGGCTTGGCGGCAGACGCGACCTTGGCCCTGCTCGACCGACCCGACGCGGTCGGCCTCCGGATCGGCCTGCTGGTCGCGGGCGTGCTGCTCAACGGGCTGGCCACAGCGTTGTACATCGGAGCCCAGCTCGGTCGCGGCCCTCGCGACGGGCTGATGACCGGCCTGGCGCGCACCACCGGTCGGTCGCTGCGGCTGGTCCGCACCGCGCTGGAGGTCACGGTCGTCGTGATCGGGCTGCTGCTCGGCGGCGCCCTCGGTGTCGGCACGGTCCTCTACGCGCTCGCGATCGGGCCGCTCACCCAGTGGATGCTGCCGAGCTGGCTGGTCAGGGTCGACCCGTCGGTCGTCGACCGCCGGGCATGATGGCCGGGTGACCCTCGACGTCGAGCTCGCGGAGGTCCGGGACTTCCTCGCGGAGCACCCGCCGTTCGACGGCCTGCCGATCGCGACGCTGGCCGAGCTCTCACGCGGGCTGGGGAGCGGCCAGCACCGTCGGGGCACGGTCGTGCTGGCGGCCGGCGCGGTCCCGGCAGACCTGCTCGTGGTCCGGTCCGGAGCGGTCGAGCTGCGTACGCCCGGTGGGGACCTGGTCGAGCGCGGCGGTCCCGGTACCTGCATCGGCGGCGAGGCGCTGGCCGCCGGGGTCGTGCAGCCGGTCGTGACGACCGCGCTCGAGGACACGTCCGTGCTGGTGATGCCGGCCGAGGTGTTCACCGAGCTGCGCGAGCAGCACGAGGCGTTCGCCACGTTCTTCTCACCCCGCTCCGGAGGTCGGTTGCGACGCGCGGTCGTGCTGCAGCGGGAGCAGCAGGGCACGCCGTCTGACCGCGCCGTGCTCCGCACCAGGGTCGGCGACCTGGTCGCACGGAAGCCGGTGCGGGTGCCGCCGACGGCCACGATCCGCGACGCGGCCGCGCGGATGACCGAGCAGCGGATCTCGTCGGTGCTGGTGACCGAGGCGGAGCAGCTGGTCGGCATCCTCACCGACCGTGATCTCCGGTCCCGCGTCGTCGCGCACGGAGTCGACCCGTCCGAGCCCGTCAGCGCGGTGATGACCCCGGACCCGATCACGACCAGCCCCGACGCACTGGCCCTGGAGGTGCTGCTCGAGCTGGTCCGCAGCAACATCCACCACCTGCCCCTGGTGGAGCACGGGCACGTGGTCGGCGTGGTCACCGCCAACGACCTGCAGCGTCTGGAGCAGGCCAACCCGGTCCACCTGGTGTCCGAGGTCGCCAAGGCCCCCGACGTGGCAACCGTCGCCGGAGTCGCACCCCGGCTGGGCAGGCTCGTGCAGTCGTTGGTGCGCCAGGGCACGTCCGCCCACGACATCTGCCGGGTGGTGAGCACGATCGCCGACGCGTTCGAGCAGCGGTTGCTGCAGCTGGCGGAGGCCGAGCTGGGTCCGCCGCCGGTGGCGTACGCGTGGGTGACGCTCGGTTCACGGGCCCGGTACGAGCAGGCGCTGGGGCCTGACCAGGATCATGCACTGGTGCTCGACGACGGGTACCTCCCCGACGACGAAGAGCACTCGGCGTACTTCAGCGAGCTGGCGGAGCGGGTGACCTCCGGCCTCGAGCAGGTCGGCTACCCGCGCTGCCCCGGCGACAAGATGGCCACCAGTCCGAGCTGGCGACAACCCCTGACGAGCTGGAGCGACCACGTCTCCCGGTGGGTCCGCACTCCCTCGCCCGACGCAGTGCTGGAGGCGAGCGTCTTCTTCGACCTGCGGCACCAGTTCGGCGACGCCGATCTCACCCGTCGACTCGCCCGGCACCTCCGGGTCGCCGCGCACGGGTCGCCGTTGTTCCTCGCCTACGTCGCCGCTCACGTCGTGTCGCAGCCGCCGCCGCTGGGCTTCTTCCGCGGCCTGGTGGTGGACCGGTCCGGGGAGCACCGCGACACCCTGGACCTCAAGCGAGGGGGCCTCTCGGTGATCGTCCAGATCGCGAGGCTGCACGGCCTGGCGGCTGCCTCAGAGCAGACGAGCACACCAGGACGGCTGGCGGACGCGGTCGACGCAGGGCTCGTCAGCGCCGAGCTGGCCTCGGACCTGCGTGACGCCTGGGAGTTCCTCGCCCATCTCCGGTTGCGCCATCAGGCCGAACAGGTTCAGGCCGGGCTTCGGGCGGACAGCAAGATCCAGCCGTCGCTGCTGTCCTCGTTCGACCGACGGCACCTGAAGGACAGCTTCGGGGTGATCCGGTCCGCGCAAGCGGCGCTGGCCCAGCGGTACCCGGTCCACGTGCTGTCGTGACGCTCCGACCGCGGGTCAGCGCTTCGTCGCGATCAACCTGGAGCCGTCCAGGCCGACGTCGACTCTCGCGGTCCCGGGCTGGGGATGCTCCTCGCCGGCGACACCGTGCGCCACGACCTCGCCCTCCAGGGCAGCTATCTGGCGTGGCTCCTGGTCGGCGTCGGGGCCGCATCCCCGCGACTGACCGGCCGCGGGCGCGCGACCCGAGTCAGCGCCGAGTCGCGATGAGGGTGGAGGCGTCGGGGGCGACCATCACGTCGACGGTCGTGAACCGGTCGTCGGTGAGCCACTCCTCGCGCAGCGTGTCGACCCGGCCCTGGAAGACGGGGGGCCAGCCCTCGCACGGCGTGAAGTCGTCGAGGACGACGATGCCGCCCTCCTCGACCAGGTCCGCGACCGCGTCGACCCGCACCGACTCCGGGTCGCCGGAGTCGAGGTACAGCAGGGAGAACGGCGCGGCGTCGGTCAAGGTGGACCAGTCGGCCGCGCGAACCTCGACCTGGGGGTCGTCCTCGAAGATCTGAGCGGCCGCGCCGGCCAGCTTGGGGTCGAGCTCGGCGGTCAGGATGTGCGCGTCCTCCCGGACACCGGAGCGCAGCCAGGCTGTCCCGACCCCGGTGCCGGTCCCGAACTCCGCCAGCGTGCCCTCCCGGGTCGCGGCGAGGGTGGCGAGCAGCCGGCCGGTCTCGTTGCGGCAGAACGACACGTACCCCGCGCGGCGGGAGACGTCGAAGGCGCGGCGGACGATCTCGGGCAGCTCCGGCGGTGCACTCATGCGGGGAGTCTTTCATTCCGGGACTCGCGTCTCGCATTCCGAACGAAAGTCAGAACTCGGTCGCAGCGCCCGTCGGCCTGCCCTACGCTGGTCGCACCATGCGGAGCGTGTTCGTACTCATCGACTGCCGCGGCGAGGCCTGACAAGCGGGCCACCTCGCCGCGGTGTTCGGCGTTGCGGGCCCCTTGACCATCTGAATCAGGAACTCGGTCCAGAGCTCGGCTCTGGGCTCTCCAGTCTCCGCGGCGGGTACGCCGGCAGCACGCGCGACCCGCACCCTCCTGGACACGGGTCCGACGACCTCGTGCGACCCACGAGTCATCGTCGACCCGCCCGCCGTGGCAGCAGCTCCGAATCACCCACACATCAGCCACACGAGAAACGACGTACCAGGAGAAGGACCGATGTACGACATGTACCCCGACTGGGGTCCGGCCAGCCACGACCCGGAGAACCCGCGCAGCCATGAGGCCGTCCAGGCCTCGCTCGACCTGCGGGACAACGGGGGCGAGCGGCCCGACGACAACTAAGGTCACACCCCATGACGAAGTCCCACCGGATCGCGGTCATCGGCGGCGACGGGATCGGGCCCGAGGTCACCGCCGAAGCGCTCAAGGTGCTTGAGACGGTGCCTGACGCCAAGTTCGAGCCGACACGCTACGACCTCGGTGCCGACCGATTCCTGGCCACGGGCGAGGTGCTCCCCGACTCGGTGCTCGCCGAGATCCGGGAGCACGACGCGATCCTGCTGGGCGCCGTCGGCGGCAAGCCCGGTGACCCGAACCTGCCGCCGGGCCTCCTCGAACGGGGACTCCTGCTGAGGCTCCGGTTCGAGCTCGACCACTACGTCAACCTGCGGCCGTCGAGGCTCTTCCCCGGCGTCCCGTCACCGCTCGCCGACAGCGTCCTGTCGAGGGGCGACGTCGACTTCCTCGTCGTGCGCGAGGGGACCGAGGGGCCCTACACGGGCAACGGCGGCGCGGTTCGCGTCGGGACTCCGCAGGAGGTCGCGACCGAGGTCTCGCTCAACACCGCCTTCGGCGTCGAGCGGGTCGTGCGCGACGCGTTCTCGCGGGCCGCCGCGCGACCGCGTCGGAAGCTCACGCTGGTCCACAAGACCAACGTGCTCGTCCACGCCGGCGCGGTGTGGTCGCGCCTCGTGCGTGAAGTGGGCGAGCAGTTTCCTGAGGTTGAGGTCGACTACCTCCACATCGACGCGGCGACCATCTTCATGACGACCGACCCGTCCCGCTTCGACGTGATCGTGACCGACAACCTGTTCGGCGACATCATCACCGATCTCGCGGCCGCGATCACCGGTGGCATCGGGCTCGCGGCCAGCGGGAACGTCAACCCCGACCGGACCGCGCCGTCGATGTTCGAACCGGTCCACGGGTCCGCACCCGACATCGCGGGCCAGGGCGTTGCGGATCCGACGGCCGCGATCCTCTCCGCGAGCCTGCTGCTCGACCATCTCGGGTACGCCGAAGCCGCGGCCCGGGTCGAGGCCGCCGTCGTGGCCGATCTGGCCGAGCGAGTACCGAGCCGGCGCCGACGTACTGCAGAGATCGGCGACGCCGTGACCGCCCGCCTGGTCTGATCGCTCGGTCCGAGTGCCTGTTCTGATCGTCCGGAGGCGGGATTCCCACCTCACGACGCTCGGATAGGTTGACCCCATGCAGATCAGCACCACCCCGAACCCGGCGCCGGTCGAGGAGGCACGACTGGCCGAGATCCTCGCGAACCCGGGCTTCGGCATCCACTTCACCGACCACATGTTCACCGTCGAGTGGACGCCGGACGCCGGCTGGCACCAGGCTCGGATCACGCCGTACGGGCCGCTGACGCTCGACCCGGCGACCGCGGTCCTGCACTACGCGCAGGAGACCTTCGAGGGCATGAAGGCCTACCGGCACCACGACGGGTCGATCTGGACCTTCCGTCCCGAGGAGAACGCCGCGCGGATGGTGCGGTCCTCCCACCGGCTCGCCTTCCCGGAGCTGCCGGTCGAGGACTTCGTGGCGTCGGTCGATGCGCTGGTCACGACGGACCAGCGCTGGGTTCCCGACAGCGGGGGCGAGAAGAGCCTCTACATCCGGCCGTTCATGTTCGCCTCCGAGAAGTTCCTCGGTGTGCGGCCGGCCCAGCACGTGACGTACATGGTGATCGCCAGCCCGGCCGGTGCGTACTTCAGGGGCGGCGTCAAGCCGGTCACCCTCTGGCTCACTGAGGAGTACACGCGGGCCGGCCGCGGCGGCATGGGAGCGGCCAAGACCGGCGGCAACTACGCGAGCAGCCTGGTGGCGCAGCAGGAGGCGATCGACCAGGGCTGCGACCAGGTGGTGTTCCTCGACGCCCAGGAGGGCCGCTACATCGAGGAGCTCGGCGGCATGAACCTGTACTTCGTGCACGCCGACGGTCGGATCGTGACGCCGGAGACCGGCACCATCCTCGAGGGCATCACCCGCGCCAGCATCATCGAGCTCGCAGGCAAGCTCGGGCACCAGGTGGAGGAGCGGAAGTTCTCGATCGACGAGTGGCGTTCCGGGGTCGAGTCGGGCGACATCGTCGAGATCTTCGCGTGCGGTACGGCCGCCGTGGTGACGCCGGTGGGCACCCTGAAGTGGGCAGCGGGGGAGGCCCCGGCGCCCGCCTCCACCGAGCTGACCATGAAGCTCCGGCAGTCGCTCGTCGACATCCAGTACGGCCGCGCGGAGGACCCCTTCGGCTGGATGCATCGCGTCTGCTGACCGGGCGTACCGCGTCAGTCCGGCAGCAGGATCTCCGCAGCCTTGCGCATGACCTTCGGCTGCCGGACCAGCCGTGAGCGGACGTAGACGACGTTGTACTGGTAGGGCTTCTGCAGGTCTCGGGCGACCGGCACCAGACCGTGACCGGCCAGGTGGTGGGCCACGTCGGTGTCGAGCCACTGGCCCTCCCACGTCGGCTCCCCCTCGACCTCGATGTGCACTGCGTCCAACCGGTCGAGCACCTGGGGACCGGAGCGGAGCACCGCGTCGTTGGCACCTTCCACGTCGATCCAGGCGACCACCCGCTCACCCTCGGCGAGGGTCACGTGGTCGTCGAGCCGCACGCTCGGCACGGTGACGGTGACGCTGTCTCCGGTCTCGCGGTGCACTGCGATCGAGGCCATCCGGCTGTCCAACGCGCGCGGCTGGCCCGAGATCTCCAGCGGCAGGTTGAGCTCGATCTCACCCGTCATCGGCGCGACCGCGAGGTTGAGGTACGCGACGCCGGCTCTCGTGACCTCCCTGACGTACTTGGCGTGGACGTGGGGGTTGGCCTCGAACGCCTCGACCCGCGCCCGCGGCAGGGCCTTGCTGGCCCAGCGGCTGAACGACGCCTCGTGCGCTCCGATCTCCAGCACGACGGCGGGTTGGATCCGGCGGCACAGCCACCGGAAGTAGTCGAGCACGCGCTGCTGCAGCCGCGGCTTTCCCACCGGAGAGATCCGGGAGGACGCCTCCCAGTACCGGGAGAACGCCACGTAGGTGGCCGCCTCGACGGAGAAGGGGCGGTCACGCTCGTTGCTCACGCGGTGTTGTCCTCACGGTCGGAGTCGGGGGATCTGCAGCCTAACCGGCGGCCCAACGACACCCGTGCAGCCTCACGGGGCCATTCGTCGGCCACCCAGACCCGGTGCTCTAAGGTAAGCCTTACCTAATCAGCAGGCTCCCCCGTCCACGGAGAAGGAAGACCGAATGAACCCCACCCGACGTTCCGTCCTCGCCGGCCTGGCCACGCTGGCCGTGATGCCGGCAGTGGCTGCCTGCGGCTCCGACCAGCCCGGTTCGGCGACTCCGTCCACCCCGGCCCCCGAGGGTGCTGAGGAGGGCGCGTTCCCGGTCACGATCGCGCACAAGTTCGGGGAGACGACGCTGGAGACGGCCCCGGAGCGCGTCGTCTGCGTGGGGCTCACCGACCAGGACACGCTGCTCGCGCTCGGCATCGTGCCGGTCGGTGTCAGCTACTGGTTCGGGGAGAAGAGCAAGCGCGGCATCTACTCCTGGGCCGAGGAGGCCTTCGGCGACGCCGAGCCGCCCACCCTGCTGATGAACACCAACGGCGTTGAGATCGAGCAGGTCGCCGCGCTCCAGCCGGACCTGATCATCGGCCAGTACGCCGGTCTGACCGAGAAGGAGTACGAGCTGCTCAGCAAGATCGCCCCGACCGTCGCTCAGTCCGGTGACTACGCCGACTACGGCACGCCGTGGGACGAGGCGGCCCTGACGATCGGCACGGCGGTCGGCCGACCGGCTGCCACCCAGAAGCTGATCGACGGGGTCAAGGAGCGGATCGTCGCGGAGGCGAAGGCGCACCCGGAGTTCGCGGGCCAGACCGCCGCCGTCGTCACGCCGTACGAGGGGCTCTTCATCTACGGCCCTGAGGACCCGCGCTCGCGGCTGCTGGTCGAGCTCGGCTTCGACCTGCCGCCGATCATCACCGATGCGACCGACAGCGAGTTCGGCATCTCTCTCAGTGCCGAGCGCACCAGCGACCTCGCTGCGGTGGGCGCCGTGGTGTGGCTCGACCTCGATGCGGACAAGCAGGTGCGGACGGTGTTCGAGGGCACCACGGCCCACGAGCAGGGTCGCTGGTTCGACATCACCAACGCCGACGGCGACTACTACGTCGCCCACAGCTTCGTGACGCCGTTGAGCATCCCGTACGTGCTCGACCGCTACGTGCCGCAGCTGGCGGCCGCGGCCGACGGCGATCCGGCGACCGAGGTTCCCAGCGCCGACGAGGCAGCCCGGGGCTGACCGCACCCGGGGCCACCCCCCGTTCTTCCGTTGTTGGAACGTTCGTGCACCGGAGCCGTCGCGCGAACGTTCCAACAACGGAGAATCGACCCCCCGCCCCGGAGCGCAGTGGGCGAGCCGCCTCAGCCGGCGAGGGCCGCGGTGCTGAGCGTTCGAGGCGGCGCAGGAACGGCCGGGGCGGGGCTGGCCGAGGACGAGACGGGTACCACGATCGGGAGTCCGGTGCGCGGGTCGGGGAGGATCTCGGCCTCGAGGCCGAAGACGTCGCGCAGCATCTCGGCGGTGAACACCTCCGCGGGCGGCCCCTGGGTGATGATCCGGCCCGCGTGCATGACCACGACCAGATCGCTGTAGCGGGCGGCCAGGTTGAGGTCGTGCAGCACCATCGCCACCGTGCGGGACCGCTCCCGGTTGAGGCGGCAGACCAGCTCCAGCACCTCGACCTGGTGCGCGAGGTCGAGGTAGGTCGTCGGCTCGTCCAGGAGCATCAGGTCGGTGTCCTGCGCCAGCGTCATCGCGATCCACGCCCGTTGCCGCTGACCGCCCGAGAGCTGGTCGAGGGGCCGGTCGCGCAGCTCGGTGGTGTCGGTCATCGCCATCGCCGCCTCGACGACGTCCTCGTCCTCGCGGGACCACTGCGCGAACCAGCGCTGGTGCGGATGGCGTCCGCGGCCGACCAGGTCACGCACCAGCAGCCCCTCGGGTGCCACCGGGCTCTGCGGGAGCAGGGACAGCCGGGCCGCGATGTCGCGGGTGCCCAGCGAGGTGATCGGGCGGCCGTCGAGGACGACCTCGCCGCGGGTGGGTGGCAGCAGCCGGGCCAGCGTGCGCAGCAGGGTGGACTTGCCGCAGCCGTTCGGCCCGACGATGGTCGTCACCTGGCCGTCGGGGATCTCGACGGTGAGGTCGTGGACGACCGGCGCGCCGCCGTAGCCGACGGTGATGTCGCGGGTGCTGAGTCGTGACGTCATGTGGTGACCTTCCGGTTGGTGCGGAGCAGGAGCCAGATCAGGTACGGCGCGCCCACGGCCGCCGTGACCAGGCCGGCGGGGATGGCGAACGGGATCACGACGCGGGTCAGCAGGTCCGCGGACACCACGAGGCACGCGCCGAACGTCATCGAGGCGAGCATCGGCGGGCGCGAGCCGCCGGTCAGCCGCAGCGCGACCTGCGGGACGACGAAGGCGACGAACTCCAACGGACCGACCGCGGAGACCGCGACGGAGGTCAGGCCGACGGCGGCCACGAGGGTGAGGACCTGGGTCGTCTGGAGCCGGGTGCCGAGGCCGCGGGCGCCGTCGTCGCCGAGCAGAAGCGCGTTGAGGTTGCGCACCAGCAGCAGGGCCAGGGGGACCAGCACCACGAGCGCCAGGAGCAGCGGGATCGCATGGTCCCAGCCGCGGGCGTTGAGCGACCCGGTGAGCCAGACCTGGGCGCTGGCCGCATCCTGGATCCGCGCCGTCACCAGCAGCCACGACACCAGCGCGCTAAGCGCGGCGCCGAGTCCGATCCCGATCAGCACCAGCCGCTGGCCGTCGATCCCGCGACGCCACGACAGCAGGTAGAGGGCCACGGCGGTCAGCAGGCCGCCGAGGAAGGCGGCGATCGGCAGCCCGAGGGTCTGCAGCGTGCCGGACACCAGTCCGGCGCCGTACCCGGAGGCACCGCTGAGGACGATCACCGACACCGCGCCGACGGCGGCGCCCTCGGTCACGCCGAGGATGTCGGGTGAGGCGAGCGGGTTGCGGGCGAAAGTCTGGGTCAGCGCGCCGGCCAGGCCCAGCGCCATGCCCGTCAGCACCGCCACCGTGGTCTGGGGCAGCCGGAGCTCGTGGATGATGAACGCCGAGGCAGGGTCTCCGCCGCCGAGCAGGGTCGACACCACGGTGCCGATCGGCATCTCGAAGTCGCCGAAGGCCAGGTCGAGCACCACGAGGAGGGCGAGCACTCCGAGCGACGCCGCGGTGACCAGACCGGCTCGGACCGGGACCAGCCAGGAGGCGGGTCCGACGCGGAGCGCGGACGTGGGTTGAGACTGGAGGACGGTCACAGCGAGACCATCCGGGTCCGGCGCACGAGGTAGATGAAGACGGGGCCGCCGACCAGCGCCAGCACGATGCCGACCTGGAGCTCGCCGGGGCGCACCACGACCCGCCCGAGGACGTCGGCCAGGATCACCATCAGCCCGCCGACCAGCCCGGCGTACGGCAGCAGCCAGCGGTAGTCGACGCCGGCGAAGAACCGGGCGACGTGCGGCACCACCAGCCCGACGAACGCGATCGGCCCGCACGCAGCCGTGGCCGCACCGGTGAGGAGCATCACGGTGGTGATCCCGAGGACCTTGTGCCGGGTCGGGTGCATCCCCAGCGACCTGGCGACGTCGTCGCCGAGCTGGAGCAGGTTCAGGCTGGGCGCGCTGATCGCGGCGAGCAGCAGGCCGGCGGCGATGAAGGGCGCGACCTGCCAGAAGACGTCGAAGTCGCGGCCGGCTGTCGAGCCGACGTTCCAGAACCGGAAGTCGTCGAGCGTCTCCAGGTCGCGCAGCACGATCGCCTGCGTCACCGACAGCAGCAGCGCACTCACCGCGGCCCCGGCCAGCACCAGGGACACCGGGCTCGGCCCGCCGCGGGTGGACCCGATCGCGAAGACCGCCGCCGCGGCAAGGCCCGCCCCGGCGAGCGAGAACCACGCGTAGCCGGTGAGGCTGGTGACGCCGAAGACGAAGATGGCGAGCACGACGGCGAACGAGGCGCCGGCGGTGACTCCGAGCAGGCCGGGGTCGGCGAGCGGGTTGCGGGTGTGGCCCTGCATCAGGGCGCCTCCGACGCCGAGGGCGATGCCGACCGCGATCGCGAGCACGGTCCTGGGCAGTCGCAGACCGTGGACGATCGTGGAGATCTCGCCGCCGTCGGGGTCGAACAGCGCGGAGAGCACGGCGCCGGGTCCGATCGACCGGCTGCCGATCATCAGCCCCAGCACGCCGGCGGCGAGCAGCGCCACCGTCAGGAGAGCGATCCCGCGCACGGATCCCTGCCGTGGTGCGCGGGTGATCACGTCCGACGTACTCACGAGAGGTAAGGCTAACCTAACCACCTTCCTACGTCGCTGGTCGCCCTCCGCTGACGTCCCGAGGATCCGCTGCCCATCGAAGTACCCTCGACTGCGTGACGACGTCCCAGCGCCCCGAGTCGGCGCCTGCCGAGATCCGCGTGGGCGGCTACCGGCTCCTGACGAGGTTGGGGGAGGGCGGCATGGGCGTCGTGCACCTCGCGTGCCGCGAGGACGGCCACCGGGTGGCGCTCAAGGTGCTGCGGCCGCACATCGTGGGCGACGACGAGGCGCGGGCCCGGTTGACGCGCGAGGTCAACTCGCTCTCCCGGATCCGGAGCCGCTGGATCGCGGAGATCGTCGACAGCGACCCGTGGGGCGAGATCCCGTTCGTCGCCACCCGCTACGTCCCGGGGTTGTCCCTCCACGACCACGTCGCGGAGGAGGGGCCGATCACCGGGGACGACCTCCGGTGGTTCGCGGAGTGCCTGGCCGAGGGCCTGGCCTCGGTGCACGCCGTCGGCGTGCTCCACCGTGACGTCAAGCCGTCGAACGTCCTGATGGAGGGTCGGACCCCGATCCTGATCGACTTCGGGCTGGCTCGGGTCGCCGACGACCCGAAGCTCACCCACACTGGTTGGTTGCTCGGCACGCCGGGCTACCTCGCGCCCGAGATCCTGCACGGCGACGACGCGACCACCGCCTCCGACATCCATTCGTGGGCCGCGACCGTCGCGTTCGCGGGCACCGGCCGACCGCCCTTCGGGCGAGGCCCGTCGATGGCGATCATGGACCGGGTACGCCGCGGCGAGCACGACCTCAGCGGCCTGCCCGACGACCTGCGCGAGGTCGTGCACGCTGCGCTCGACCCGGATCCGGCGCGTCGCCCGGCGCTCGGTGAGATCCGTGACTGGGTGGTGGGCGGACCCGTTCCGGTGGTCGCCGAGCCGGCGCCGCCCAGCGCACCCGACGATCCCTACACGGTGCCGCTAGCGCTCGCCGCCGCCGCGCACGAGCGGACGATCAGCATCTTCGACGAGGACGACCCGGAGGAAGCCGGCAGCACCCGGCAGCTCGACGAGGAGCTCCCCGCGCCACGGGTGCCGCTCGCCGAGCGGACCCGCCGGGCGCTGCTGCTGGTCGGGCTCGGGCTGGCGGGGGCGACCGGCATCGCGGCGTACCCGTGGCTCACGCTGGCGGCGCTCGCGCTGCTGACCTGGTTGTTCCGCGGTGCCTCGTTGGCAGCCTCGGCCGCCGGCGCTCGTCGCACCCTCCGCGGGGCACGGTGGTACGACGGCCCGCAGCTGCTGATCGCCTCGCCGTGGCACGCGGTGCAGGCACTCCCCGGTGCGGTACTGCTCCTGCTCTGGAGCCTCGGCCTCGGTCTCGCTTGTGGCCTGATCTGCTACGCGGTCGCGGCGAGCGAGCAGGTGACGCTGTTCGCCAGCGGGCTGGTCACCGTCCTCGCGCTCTGGCTCGGGCCGGGAGGCTCGCGATTCCGCGGCCCGCTGACCCGGATGGTCAACCCGGTGTGCCGCACGCTCGCGCCGTGGCTGGTCGCCTGGGTGCTGGTCCTCGCCGGAGCGATCGGCCTCGGAGTGCTCGCCACCGACCGCGGCACCGACTGGACCCCGATCGGCGACCCCCTCCACTGAGTCGTGCCTCGTACGCGTCGAGTCGTGCCTCGTGCGCGTCGAGTCGTGCCTCGTGCCGGGTCGTGAGACAACCGCCCACGCCGGCCGGCGTCGCGTGGCACACTGAGCCCGTGCACCAGAGCATCACCATCATCATCGCCTAGCGCGTCGAGACCCTCGACGCGCCCACCTCTCGTTCCCACGAGAGGTTTTTTGTTGCCCGACGACCAGGACCCACCCATGACCGACACCGACCTCCACGGCGACTTCCACGTCTACGACACCACCCTGCGCGACGGCGCGCAGCAGGAGGGGCTCAACCTCTCGGTCGCCGACAAGCTCACGATCGCCCGCCACCTCGACGGTCTCGGCGTCGGCTACATCGAGGGCGGCTGGCCGGGGGCGAACCCGAAGGACACCGCGTTCTTCCGGAGGGCCGCGGTCGAGCTCGACCTGCAGCACGCCAAGCTGGCGGCCTTCGGCGCGACCCGGCGGGCCGGGGTGGCGGCTGCCGACGACCCGCTGGTCGCGGCGCTGCGCGAGTCCGGTGCCGGCGTCGTGACGCTGGTGGCCAAGTCGCACGACCGCCACGTCGACCTCGCGCTGCGGACCACGCTCGAGGAGAACCTCGCGATGGTCCGCGACACCGTGTCCCACCTCCGGGCCGAGGGGCAGGAGGTGTTCCTCGACGCCGAGCACTTCTTCGACGGCTACCGCGAGAACCGCGACTACGCCCTCGAGGTGCTGCGCACGGCGTACGACGCGGGGGCCGCGGTCATCGCGCTCTGCGACACCAACGGCGGCATGCTGCCGGCGTGGGTCGCCGACGTGGTGCACGACGTCATCGAGACCACCAGTGTCCGCGCCGGCATCCACTGCCACAACGACACCGGCTGCGCGGTCGCCAACACGCTCGCGGCGGTCGACGCCGGGGCGACCCACGTCCAGGGCACGATCAACGGGTACGGCGAGCGCACCGGCAACGCCGACCTGGTCAGCGTCATCGCGAACCTGGAGCTGAAGCTGGACCGCTCCGTGCTCCCGCCCGGGCTGCTCGCCGAGGCGACCAGGATCGCGCACGCCGTCGCCGAGGTCACGAACGTCCCACCGGCCGGCCGGCAGCCGTACGTGGGCACCAGCGCGTTCGCCCACAAGGCCGGCCTGCACGCGAGCGCCATCAAGGTCGACCCGAACCTCTACCAGCACATGGACCCGGTCGGCGTCGGCAACGACATGCGGCTGCTGGTCTCGGACATGGCCGGCCGCGCCTCGATCGAGCTCAAGGGACGCGAGCTCGGCTTCGACCTGTCCGGCGACCGCGACCTGGTCACCCGGATCACCGACCGCGTCAAGACCCTGGAGTCGCGCGGCTTCACCTTCGAGGCCGCCGACGCGTCCTTCGAGCTCCTCCTCGTGGAGGAGGTCGAGGGCAGCCGTCCTTCGTACTTCGACGTCGAGTCGTGGCGAGTCATCACCGAGACCCGCCCCGGCGACGAAGCGGTTTCGGAGGCGACGGTCAAGCTGCGCGCCGACGGCGTCCGTTACGTCGTCACGGCCGAGGGCAATGGGCCGGTGAACGCGTTGGACCAGGCGCTGCGCGAGGCGATCGGGCAGGCCTACCCGGAGGTCGCGAAGTTCGAGCTGATCGACTACAAGGTCCGGATCCTCGACCAGGGGCACGGGACCGACGCGATCACCCGGGTGCTGATCGAGACCACCGACGGCGAGTCGTCGTGGGTCACCGTGGGGGTCGGCGCGAACGTCATCGAGGCGTCCTGGGGTGCGCTCATCGACGGCGTCACCTACGGGTTGCGTCGCCACCAGGGCTGACGACCCGGGAGGTCAGTCACCCACGCCGCGGGCGTGCAGCGCCTCGCCCGTCGCGCGGGCGTGCGCCACCGTGCGGAGCACCATCGGCGTGACCAGCGCGCGGGGGTTCCGCTCGAGGCCGCGGGCCATCGCAGCCTGCCGGGTTTCGGACGCGAGGTCGATGGTCGTCGGGATGCCGCGGATCATCAGGGAGAACGCGAGTGCCACCAGGTCGGGGTCCACGCCGAAGCGCCGGAACGGGCCGAGCGCGCGCGTGATCGTGTCGAGCATCTCGTCGACCGCGGTGGTCACCGTCAGGACGGTGGCGAGCAGGATCAGGCCGACCAGGGCTCCGACCACGGTGACCGCGTGCTGCCACCCCTGTTGCCACACCTGGAACGTGGTGATCAGCACCATGACCACGAGCAGCCCGCGCAGGGTCCGCACCAGCAGCGCGAGCCGCACGCGCGCCACGGCGAGCAGCGCCACGACCACTCCCAGCAGCGCGACCGAGGTGGCGGGCGACCGGTAGACGACGGTGGCCAGGCTGATCACCGCCATCGCCACCAGCTTCGCCCCCGCCGGCATCCGGTGCAGGAACGTCGTGCCGGGCTGGTAGGCGCCGATCAGGTGGCTCACGGGACACCCGCCCGGTAGCGGGCGACGACCTCGTGCGGGTCGCCGTCCGCCGTGACGCGGCCGGCGTCGACGAGCACGGCGCGGTCGCAGCGCAGCGCCAGGTCGAGGTCGTGGGTGACCAGCACCAGCTGCTGTCGCAGAGAGAACAGCAGGTCGGCGACCCGGCGGGTGTTGGCGAGGTCGAGCAGCGTCGTCGGCTCGTCGGCGACGAGGACGTGCGGGTCGGTGGCGAGCACGCCCGCCAGTGCGAGGAGCTGCCGCTGGCCGCCGGACAACGAGTGCACGCTGCGCTCGGCCAGCTCGCCGAGGCCGTAGCGGTCGAGCACCGACAGCGCGGCCCTGGTGCGCTCGTCGCGGTCGGGGTGGGTGCGGCGCAGCGAGAGGGCGACGTCCTCGACGACGGTCGGCATCACCAGCTGCGCGGTCGGGTCGGTGAACGCGAACGCCACCCGGCGGCGTACCTCCCGGCCGTCGTGCGCGACGTCGAGCCCGTCGACCACTACCCGACCGCTGCGAGGGGTGACCAGGCCGTTGAGCAGCCGGGCGAACGTGGACTTGCCCGAGCCGTTGGGCCCGATCAAGGCGACCCGCGGCTCGGTGAGGGTGAGTGTCGTCGCCGCGAGGATCTCCACCTCGCCGCGGCCGGTCTCGGCGCAGACCCGGGCCTCGTGGAGCTCGATCCGGCTCACGCCGGCTGCGGCTCGCGTTCGGTGTCGCGCGCCCGACCCGGGAGGAGGTCGGGGAAGGCCCGGTGCACGGCGGTCGCGACCAGCGCCATCAGCACGTTCTTCATGACGTCCCCGGGATAGAACTGGGTGTCGAAGAGGAACGCCGCCTGCACCGACATGTCAGCACGCCAGGCGAGGTTGAGCGGGCCGAGCGTGTGGATGAACAGGAAGCTGCTGAGGAGCCCGGCGGTGAAGACCAGCGAGAAGGAGGTGGCGCGGTCGCGGTTGCGCTGGACGATGAACCCGCAGAGCGCGGCTGCGAGCGGGAAGGCGATGAGGTACCCCGCGGTCGGGCCGGTGAAGTGCCCGATGCCCGCGGCACCGCCGGAGAAGATCGGAAGCCCGATCGCGCCCCCGGCGAGATAGAGGACGACCGCGAGGAAGCCGCGAACCGCCCCGAGGCAGGCGCCGGCGAGCAGCACCGCGAACGTCTGCAGCGAGAACGGCACGCCCACGCCGGTCTTGATGTCGGGCAGGATCGCGACGGCGGCGATCAACGCGGCGAAACCGGCGACCAGGGCGACGTCGACGGCGGGGGAACGTCGGTTCATCGGAGTTCTCTCGGCAGTGGTGGACGGGTGACCTGAACGGCGTTCAGGTTAGGGTGCTGCCCGAAGCGCGGTCAACGCGCCCCCTCGAGAGGACGGTCACATGCGGCACCGGCGGGAGGACGTCGTCGCCCGTGCGCTCGGCGTGCTCGACGAGTACGGGCTGCCGGACCTGACCATGCGCCGGCTCGGCGCCGAGCTCGGCGTCCAGGCCAGCGCGCTCTACCACCACTTCCCCGACAAGCAGACCCTGCTCGCTGCGGTCGCCGACGAGCTCCTCGCCCGCGGCGCACGACCGCTCCCCGACGGCAGTTGGGAGGAACGAGCGCGGGCGGCGTGCCACGGGCTCCGCGACTCCTGCCTCGCCTACCGCGACGGCGCCGAGGTGGTGGCGACCGCGCGTGCGTTCGGCCTCGGCGGCCGCACGCCGTACGACGAGCTGGTGAACGCCCTCGCCGAGGGTGGGATCGCGCCGGACCTCGCGGCGGCTGCCGCTCGCGCGCTGCTCCACTACGTGCTCGGCCACACCATGGACGAGCAGCTCCACCGGCAGGCGGGCAGCGCCGGCGCGATCGAGAGCGACCCGCGGACCGACCGGCATGCGGCCGACTTCGCCACCGGGGTCGACCTGGTCCTCGCCGGTCTCCGGACCCGGGCTGCTCGATAGTCCGCCGCCACAATCATCAGATCCGATGCCGCGGTGATGATTTCGGCGGCGGAGTATCACGCAGGGGTGACGTCCACGACGGCGCCGTGCAGCTCCGCGAGCAGCACCGCGCCCGGAAGGTCGAGCTTGGTGCCGCGCAGCCGCGCCGCGGCGAGGTCGACCCGGTCGAGTGACGCGCCTCGCAGGTCAGCTCCCCCGAGGTCGGTCTCGCGCAGGTTGGCCCCGTCGAGCCGGCAGTCGCGGAGCACGGCGTTCGAGAGGTCGCTCATCGAGAGGTCGGCCTCGCGCAGGTCGACGCCGGTCAGGTCGACGCGGTCGAGCTTGCCGCCCCGGATCGTGACGCCGCCCCACTGTCCGCCGACCACCCGCAGCGGCCGCATCGTGCACTCGGAGAACACCGAGCCCGTGAGCTTGCAGCCGTCGAGCGTCGCGTCGAAGAAGTTGCAGCGCTCGAGCGCGCAGGCCACGAACGCGGTCGACTCGTGGGTGGATGCGTTGAACCGGCAGTTGGAGAACGCGCAGCGCTCGAACACCGCATTCCTGGTCGACGCTTCCGTGAGGTCGACGTCGGTGAACGCGCAGTCGGTGAAGCGGGCGGCGCCGAGCTCGTCGCCGTACCAGTCCTCGTCGCGGAAGGCCCGGCCTTCGGCGCTCATCGGATCAGACATCGACCGTTCCGCCCGA
>NZ_DASUTK010000230.1:0-2994 GCF_036374615.1 Nocardioides sp. | reverse complement strand
GGCCCAGTGGCACGCCTCGGGCGACCTGGAGTGGACCCACCACGGCCACGACCGGCAGGCCGAGGTCGCGTTCCTCGCCGACTGGCTGCTGCGGCGGACCCAGTGGCTGAGCAGCAACGAGGTGCGACTCGGTGGCATCCGGCAGCGCACCGAGGAGCGTGCCCGCACGGCGTGGGTGCCGGTGCGGTTGCAGTCTCCCGTCGCCGCGACCGTCGACGTGTCCTGGACCGTGCAGGCCGGCACCGCCACCGCTGGCGAGGACTTCGTGGCCGGCACCGGACAGGTGACCTTCGCGGCCGGACAGACCGAGCGCTACGTCCCCGTCCAGGTCCTCGACGACCGGGTCACCGAGGGGCGCGAGACCGTGCTGATCACCCTCACCGGGACCTCCGGCAACGTCGTGGTGGGCACACCGTCGACCACCACCCTGGTCATCGCCGCCAACGCCCGATGACGTTCAGCGCCGCCTGACCGCCGCCGCCTCCCAGGGCAGCGGCCAGGGGTTGAACCAGCACCTGCCGGTGCCCTTGGACTGCTGCATCATCACCGGGGCCCGACCGCGCCGGTGGCACCCGGTGTGCCCGCGCCCCAGCCAGTGGCCGGTCTCGTGGTTGACGACCAGGTGCCGGTAGGCGCGCACCGACCGTCCAGCACGGTTCCAGGCCGGCGAGGCCCGCCTCCACCGCAGCTGGTTGATCACCACGTGCCGACCCACGCGGCACGACCACCTCACCGAGCACCCCGAGGAGAACGACGGGAGGGTGGCGGCCGCCGCGAGCACGAGCGTGAAGTCGCCGCCGCGGCGCACCCGGCGGAACTGGACACCGGCGGCGCGCCAGCCGCGCGGGTCGTCGAAGGTCTCCTGCGCCTGAAGGCGGAAGACCTTCATCGACGCCGTCACCCGCCCGCGGGTGGTGACCGAGTAGGTCACGCGGCGGCTCACCGGGACGGCGTACGCCTCCACGGTCGGCTGCGTCGGCGAGCGGGTCGCGCGCCGGTGCTCGCCGGCGTCCTCCCCCGTGGCGTGGGACGGAACAGCCGGGAGCACCAGGACGAGCGGCGCCACCACCGCGAGGAGTCTCACGAGACGGGGCGCTCGGTCCATCCGGCCAGCCTAGGCCCCTGGAGGGCCCGGCATCAGGCCCAGAGCTGTCCGTCGAGCCTGTCCTCGGCCTCGTCGATCGTGCCCTCGTAGGCACCGGTCGAGAGGTACTTCCACCCGCCGTCGCACACGACGAAGGCGATGTCGGCACGTTCCCCGGCCTTCACCGCCTTCGCGGCCTGGCCGAGCGCGGCGTGGAGGATCGCTCCGGTCGAGATGCCGGCGAAGATGCCCTCGAGCTCGAGCAGCTCGCGCACGCGGCGTACGGCGTCGCGCGGGCCGACGCTGAAGCGCGAGTCGATCAGCGAGGCGTCGTAGAGCTCCGGGACGAAGCCCTCGTCCAGGTTGCGGAGGCCGTAGACGAGCTCGCCGTAGCGCGGCTCGGCCGCCACGATCCGCACGTCGGGCTTGGCGCCCCGGAAGAAGCGGGAGACGCCCATGAGCGTCCCGGTCGTGCCGAGCCCCGCGACGAAGTGGGTGATGCCGGGGAGGTCGGCGAGGATCTCCGGGCCGGTGCCCTCCTCGTGGGCGAGGGCGTTGGCCTCGTTGCCGTACTGGTAGAGCATCACCCAGTCGGGGTGCTCCCCCGCGACCTGCTTCGCGACGCGGACGGCCTCGTTGCTCCCGCCGGCGGCGGGCGAGGACACGATCTCGGCCCCCCACATCTGCAACAGCTGACGGCGCTCCACGGAGGTGTTCTCCGGCATCACGCAGACGATGCGGTAGCCCTTGAGCTTGGCCGCCATCGCGAGCGAGATGCCGGTGTTGCCGCTGGTCGGCTCGAGGATCGTGCACCCCGGCCGCAGGGTGCCGTCCTTCTCTGCCTGCTCGATCATCTTCAGGGCCGGGCGGTCCTTGATCGAGCCCGTCGGGTTGCGGTCCTCCAGCTTGGCCCAGAGGCGTACGTCGGGGCTGGGCGAGAGCCGCGGCAGCCCCACGAGCGGGGTGTTGCCGACGGAGGCGAGCAGGTCGTCGTAGCGCGTCATGGGATCAGGCCGGACCGGGGCTCACCCGCCGGCGACGGCGGGGAGCACGACGACCTGGTCGCCGTCGGAGAGCTCGGCGTCGAGTCCGCCGATGAAGCGGACGTCCTCGTCGTTGATGTAGACGTTGACGAAGCGGCGCAGGTCGATCGAGCCGGCCTTGTCCTCGACCAGGCGGTCCTTGATCCCGGGGTGGTTGCCCTCGAGGTCGTCGATCAGCGCGGACAGCGTGCCGCCCGTGCCGTCCACGGCCTTGGCGCCGTCGGTGTAGGTGCGCAGGATGGTGGGGATCCGGACCTCGATGGCCATCAGGGGGTGCTCTCTTCCTGGGTTTGCTGGGGAGGCGTGGTCGTGACCTCTTCCTCGGTCACGACTCCGTCGATGATTCTGTAGGACCTGAACTCCACCGGGCCGTCGGTATTCCCGTGCTCGCGTGTGCTGACGAGCACGTAGTGGGCGTCGGGCTCACTGGCGAGGCCGATGTCGGTGCGGCTGGGGTAGGCCTCGGTGGCGGTGTGGGAGTGGTAGATGACCACCGGCTCCTCGTCGCGCGCGTCCATGTCCTTGTAGAGCGCCAGCAGCTCGGAGGAGTCGAACTCGTAGAACGTCGGGCTGCCGGCGGCGTTGACCATCGGGATGAACCGCTCGGCGCGGTCGGTGCCCTCGGGGCCTGCGACGACACCGCACGCCTCGTCGGGGTGGTCGCGCTTGGCGTGCGCCACGATCGCGTCGCGGATCTCCTGGGGGATGGTCAGCACGTCGTCAAGAGTAGGCAGGAGGTCGGTGCGACCCGCACGCGTCTCACGACATAGTCTTGACGTCGAGAGACTTCGAGGGGAGACACATGTCGTTGCCGCTGGCGCAGGCGCCGCTGACCCACCGTGGCATCCCGCTCGAGCGGGACCTGCG
>NZ_DASUTK010000229.1:0-26287 GCF_036374615.1 Nocardioides sp. | reverse complement strand
CGGCGACGACGCTGTTCATCGTGTCCAGCAAGACGTTCGGTACGTTGGAGACCCTCACCAACGCCCGGCTGTGCAAAGCGTGGCTGCTCGACGGGCTCGGCGGCGCGGACGCCGAGGACGCGGTCCGGAAGCACTTCGTGGCGGTCTCGACCGCCCTCGACAAGGTCGCGGACTTCGGGATCGACCCTGAGAACGCGTTCGGCTTCTGGGACTGGGTCGGCGGGCGCTACTCCATGGACTCCGCGATCGGCACCTCGCTCGTGGTCGCGATCGGTCCGGACCGGTTCGCCGAGCTGCTGGCCGGGATGCACGCTATGGACCAGCACTTCCGGACCGCCGAGCCGACAGCCAACGTGCCGTTGCTGATGGGACTTCTGAATGTCTGGTACACGAACTTCCTGGACGCCCAGACCCACGCGGTGCTCCCCTACGCCCAGCTCCTGCACCGGTTCCCGGCGTACCTGCAACAGCTCACGATGGAGTCCAACGGCAAGGGCGTGCGTTGGGACGGCACGGCGGTCGCGACCGACACCGGCGAGGTGTTCTGGGGCGAGCCGGGCACCAACGGCCAGCACGCGTTCTACCAGCTGATCCACCAGGGCACCCGGCTCGTGCCGGCCGACTTCATCGCGGTCGCACGCCCGGCGTACCCGCTCCAGGACTCCACCGAGGATGGGCAGAGCGCCGACGTGCACGACCTGTTCATGGCCAACTTCTTCGCGCAGACGCGGGCCTTGGCGTTCGGCAAGACCGCCGACGAGGTGCGGGCCGAAGGCACCGCCGAGGAGCTCGTACCGGCCCGCGTGTTCACCGGCAACCGGCCCACCACGTCGATCCTGGCTCCCGAGCTGAGCCCGTCGGTGCTCGGCCAGCTGGTCGCGCTCTACGAGCACGTCACGTTCACCCAGGGGGTCGTCTGGGGCATCGACAGCTTCGACCAGTGGGGTGTGGAGCTCGGCAAGCAGCTGGCGCAGCAGGTGACGCCTGCGGTGGCGGGTGATGCCGCCGCGCTCGCCGAGCAGGACGCCTCCACGCGCTCGCTGATCGACTACTACCGGAAGGCGCGGCCGCGATGACCGGACGGACCGCCACGGGGCACCGGGTCAACCCGCTCCGCGACCCGCAGGACCGACGGCTGCCACGGATCGCCGGCCCGTGCGGGATGGTGATCTTCGGTGTCACCGGTGACCTGTCGCGCAAGAAGGTGATGCCCGCGATCTACGACCTCGCCAACCGCGGGCTGCTGCCGCCCGGGTTCAGCCTGGTCGGGTTCGCCCGACGTGACTGGGTGGACCAGGACTTCGCGCAGATCGTCCACGATGCCGTGAAGAGCTACGCCCGCACCGAGTTCCGCGAGGAGGTCTGGCGCCAGCTCTCCGAGGGCTTCCGGTTCGTGCCGGGCGACTTCGCCGACGACGTGGCCTTCGACCAGCTCCGCCGCACCATCGAGGAGCTCGACCGGGTCCGCGGCACCGACGGAAACCACGCCTTCTACCTCTCGATCCCGCCCCGGTTCTTCGGCGAGGTCGTGCAGCAGCTGCAGGAGCACGGCCTGGCCCACCCCGAGGCGGAGCGCTGGCGGCGGGTCGTCGTCGAGAAGCCGTTCGGCCACGACCTCGCGTCGGCACGCGAGCTCAACGACACGCTGGCCGAGGTGTTTCCCGCCGAGTCGGTCTTCCGGATCGACCACTACCTCGGCAAGGAGACCGTCCAGAACATCCTGGCGATGCGCTTCGCCAACGCGATGTTCGAGCCGATCTGGAACTCCAACTACGTCGACCACGTGCAGATCACGATGGCCGAGGACATCGGCATCGGTGGCCGGGCCGGCTACTACGACGGCATCGGGGCTGCCCGTGACGTGATCCAGAACCACCTGCTGCAGCTGATGGCGTTGATCGCCATGGAGGACCCCACGGACTTCGACGCCGCGAGCCTCCGGATCGAGAAGCAGAAGGTGCTCGCCGCGATCACACTCCCGAAGCGGCTCCACCTCACCACCGCCCGCGGGCAGTACGCCGCCGGCTGGTCGGGCGGGGTGAAGGTGGCCGGGTTCCACGACGAGGAGGGGATCGGCAAGCGCTCGACGACCGAGACGTACGCGGCGATCAAGCTGGGGATCGAGAACCGCCGCTGGGCCGGCGTGCCGTTCTACCTGCGGCACGGCAAGCGGCTGGGCCGTCGCGTCACCGAAGTGGCGGTCGTCTTCAAACGGGCGCCGCACCTGCCCTTCCACACGAGCGCCACCGAGGAGCTGACCCAGAACGCGCTCGTCGTACGCGTGCAGCCGGACGAGGGACTCACCCTGAGGTTCGGCTCGAAGGTCCCCGGCACGTCGATGGAGATCCGCGACGTGACGATGGACTTCGCCTACGGCGGCAGCTTCACCGAGTCCTCCCCCGAGGCGTACGAACGCCTGATCCTCGACGTGCTGCTGGGCGACCCGCCGCTCTTCCCGCGCCACGAGGAGGTCGAGCTCTCGTGGAAGATCCTGGACCCGATCCTCGAGCACTGGGCCCGGCAGGACGAGCGCGGGAAGAGCCGGCCGGAGCCGTACGACGCGGGGACCTGGGGTCCGGCGTCGGCGGACGCGATGCTGGCTCGCGACGGACGCACCTGGCGACGGCCGTGACCGGAGGCACCTGATGATCGAGCTGACCGACACCAACGCTGCAGCGATCGCCGCGCAGTTCGTCCGCGGCCGGATGCGCGCCGGCAGCCCGGCCATGGGCATGGTGATGACGTTGATCGTCGTCGTGGCCGAGGAGGACGCCGAGACGTCGATGGCCGCCGCCCGGGAGGCCTCCCACGAGCACCCGGCTCGGGTGCTGGGCGTGATCCTCGGCGACGGCCGGGGGGCGGCCGAGGTCAACGCGCAAGTGGTGGTCGGCCAGGGCTGGGCCGGTGAGACGGCGTTGATCCGGCTCAAGGGTGAGGTCGTGAAGTACCCCGAGTCAGTCGTGCTGCCGCTGCTGCTGCCCGACTCCCCCGTCGTCGCCTGGTGGCCAGCAGACCACCCCGCCGACCCCGCGACCGACCCGCTGGGGCGGCTGGCGGGGCGTCGGATCACCGACGCGGCCTTCGTGTCGCGCGGCAAGATCAAGGCGATGCGTGAGCAGTGCGAGGTGTACTCACCCGGCAACACCGACCTGGCCTGGACCCGGATCACGCCATGGCGCGCGCTGCTCGCCGCGGCGCTCGACCAGCAGCCGCTCGCGGTGCAGCGGGTCCGGGTGATAGCCGAGCGGATCAGCCCGAGCGCCGACCTGCTGCTCGCCTGGCTGCACGACCGGCTGCGGGTGCCCGCCGAGCGTCGCAACTCGAAGGGGCCGGGCATCACCGAGGTGGTGATGGAGACCGGGGAGGGCGACATCTCGGTGAGCCGCGCCGACGGCAAGCTCGCGGTCTTCTCCTCACCCGGTCGCCCCGACCGTCCGGTGGCGCTCAAGCGGCGTGACCTGCCCGAGCTGCTCGCCGAGGAGCTGCGATGGAGTGACGAGGACGACGTCTACGCCCACACCGTCAAACGACTCCTGACGATGGACCCCGCGTGATGCACGAGCCCGACATCGAAGTACACGGTGACGCCACCCGGCTCGCAACGGCGGTCGCCGGCGAGCTGCGTCGGCGGTTGGCCGCCGTCCAGGCCCGCGGCGAGGTGCCGCACGTCGGGCTCACCGGTGGCAGCATCGCCCAACGGGTCCACGAGGAGCTCGGCCGGCGTGGCCGCGACTCCGACGTCGATTGGTCGCGGGTCGTGTTCTGGTGGGGCGACGAGCGGTACGTCGCGACCGACAGCGAAGACCGGAACGCCCGGCAGGCCCGGACCGCGTTCCTCGACGCCGTCGGCGCCGACCTCGCGAACGTCCACGAGGCGCCGGCCACCGACTCGGGGTTGTCGCTGGAGGATGCCGCGGCGGCGTACGGGCAGGAGCTGCGCGAGCACGGCGCCGGCGCGTTCGAGGTGCTCATGCTCGGCATCGGACCGGACGGCCACGTCGCGTCCCTGTTCCCCGGCCACCCCGCGCTCGGCGTCGACGACGCCCCGACGGTCGCGGTGGCCGACTCCCCCAAGCCGCCGCCCGAGCGGATCAGCCTCACCTTCGGCGCCCTCAACCGCTCGCGGGCGATCTGGCTCGTCGCCAGCGGCGAGGAGAAGGCCGAGGCGGTGGCCCGGGCCCTCGCCGCCGACGGCTCGGTCGAGGAGACCCCCGCCCGCGGTGTCACCGGCCTCCCCGACGGCGCCACCGCCATCACCTGGTTCCTCGACTCCGCCGCCGCGTCCCGCCTCTGACCCGTCAGTTGTGCAGGTTCAAACAATGCCGAGCCGTCACTTGTGCAGGTTCAGAAACGGCCGAGCCGTCACTTGCGCAGGTTCAGAAACGACCGAGCCGTCACTGATGCAGGTATCCGCCCTGAGGAACCCAGAGTCCTGACCTGCGGCGCGCCAGGTACGCCCCATGCTGGAGGCGAGTCGTCGGGTCACCGCGGGGATAGAGGTCCGCCGCGACGAAGGCATCGATGACCCACCCACCGGTCTCGTCCAGCCAGTCACGACGCTCGCCATCGGCTGGCTGGTCCTCGTGGAACGCGCGTCCGTCGTACTCCGCGCCGTACCGAAGCTCCTCGTTACCCACGTCGACCCGAAAGCGGGGGTACCCGTCGTCGTACACCCACACCTGTGGCTCCGGTGGCGGCATCCCGCTCGCCTCGAGCCAGTGCAGCCGCAGCACCGACTCCTGTGGCGACTCAGCGCGCGCGTCAGCAAGTGGTGCGAGATGTCGTAGCTGTACGACGCCACGCTCGCCGCGGAACCGCTCAACACCCCCGAGCAAGTCCTCGCGCTCCACGCCGGCGCGAAGCAAGGCGTCGATCGCCGCAAGGGCGTGGAAGCGGTTGAGACGCCGCCCGAGATCGAACGCCGTGCGGAGCTTCGTCGCCACAAGCACGCCGTTCACCACCGTGATGTCCTCGTCACGCAACTGCCGCTCCCCACTTGAGACGTCGGGTCGTCGCAGCCGACTGCCGGCCCGCGAGAAGACCTCGACAGGCGGCATCTCGTGGACCGCCGACATGGGGAGGATGTCGATTTGGTGCAGCCACGCAGCCGTGCGGTCCGTAACGATCGCGCTGGGCGGGACGACGAGAGACAGGGCCTCGGCCCGGAACTCGATGCTGTCAACAACCTGCGCGGCGGCGTACACACCGCGAAGCACGGGGCGGACCAGTCCGCGTCTGACCAGCGTCGCCAATCGGGTGCGAGACACGCCGAGCTCGAGTGCTTGGGCGGACGTGAACGGGCGCGTCAGCGGAAGCGGACATCGCTCGTCGAGGAACGGCAGGTCACCTGGGAGCCACGAGACGTGATGCGACATGGACACACTGTCGCCCGGACAGAGCCATGCGAGCGTCGGTCATCCACAGGCGTCGCCGCGCACCCGCACGAGTGACGGCTCGACGCCGTACAAACCTGCACAACTGACGGCTCGGCCGGTTCTGAACCTGCAGAAGTGACGGGTCGCGCTAGAAGATGAGGTCGCCGGACTTGCGGCGCGAACGCAGCAGCTGCAGCGCCTCGTCGAGGATGTCGGCGGCCTCGGCGTCGGAGCGGCGTTCCTTCACGTAGGCCAGGTGGGTCTTGTAGGGCTCGATCTTCGGCGCCGGCGGCGGGTTGTCCGAGTCCATGCTCGCGGGCAGCCCGCACTTGGGGCAGTCCCATGAGTCCGGCACGGCAGCCTCCACCGAGAACGTCACGACCGACCGGTGCTGGTGGGAGCAGTAGTAGGCGACGGCCTGGCGCGGCGCAGCCTCACCTCGCTCCGCCTCGCCCATGGGACCGGCACCGACCCGGCTCCCACGGATTGCGTTTCCACCTCCAGCCACGAGCGGGCTCCTCTCAGTTCTGGTAGGCCAGCAGCAGGCCCAACCCGATGATGCACGCGAACCAGACCACGCCGATTCCGATCGTGATCCGATCCAGGTTGCGCTCTGCGACCGAGGAACCGCCCAGGGAGCTCGAGACGCCTCCGCCGAACATGTCGGAGAGACCACCGCCGCGGCCCTTGTGGAGCAGCACCAGTGCGATCAAGAGCAAGCTCGTGATGACGAGCAGGATGGTGAAGAGCAGAGTCACGGTCGAGAATCCTACGTCACCGTCAGGCCGTCACAGCAGCGGCATGTCGTAGAAGCGGCAGATGCCACCGAACTCGTCAGGATCGAGGCTCGCGCCGCCGACCAGGCACCCGTCGACATCGTTCTTGTCCATGATCCCCGCGACGTTCGCCGCCTTCACCGAGCCGCCGTACAGGACCCGTACGCCGTCGGCGGCCGCGTCGCCGTGGACCTCCCGGATCCGCTCCCGGATGGCGGAGCACACCTCCTGCGCGTCGTCCGGGGTCGCGACCTCGCCGGTCCCGATCGCCCACACCGGCTCGTAGGCGACCACCAGCTCGGCGACCTGCTCCGCCGAGAAGTCGGCGAGCGAGCCGTCGAGCTGGGCCAGCGTGTACGGCACGTGCTCACCCGCCTGCCGTACGTCGAGCCCCTCACCGACACAGACGATCGGGGTCATGTCGGCTGCGACCACCCGTCGTGCCTTCGCGTTGACGACCGCGTCGGTCTCCGCGTGGTACTCCCGCCGCTCCGAGTGCCCGACGACGACGTAGCTGCACCCGAGCTTGCTGAGCATCGCCGCGGAGATCTCACCGGTGTAGGCGCCCCCGTCGTGCTCCGAGACGTCCTGCGCGCCGTACTTCACCAGCAGCTGGTCGCCGTCGACCAGGGTCTGCACGGAGCGCAGGTCGGTGAACGGCGGGATCACGACGACCTCGGCACGCTCGTGGTCGTGCTTCTTGTCGGCGAGCGTCCAGGCGAGCTTCTGGACAAGCACCACCGCCTCCTGGTGGTTCTTGTTGCTCTTCCAGTTGCCGGCCATCAGCGGCGTGCGGGACATGTGGGCTCCTCGTGGGTCGTGACGGGGGTCGTGACGTGGGCTGGGCAGCGGGTCCGGATTCAGCGTTGGAGGACGGCGATCCCCGGCAGCTCCTTGCCCTCGAGGTACTCGAGGCTGGCGCCACCGCCGGTGGAGATGTGGCCGAACGCGGCCTCGTCGAACCCGAGCTGGCGGACCGCGGCAGCGGAGTCGCCGCCGCCCACCACCGAGAGCCCGTCGACCTTCGTGAGCGCCTCAGCCACCGCGCTGGTGCCGGCGGCGAACGCCGCGCTCTCGAACACGCCCATCGGGCCGTTCCAGAAGACGGTCCGAGCATCGGCGATCGCCTCGGCGAAGCGCTCAGCGGACTCGGGGCCGATGTCGAGACCGAGCGCGTCGGACGGGATCGCATCTGCCGCGACGACCCGGGGCTCCGGCTCGCGGTCATCGGACGGGAAGGCGGTGTCGACGACGATGTCGGTCGGCAGCACGATCTCGACGCCGGACTCCTGCGCCCGGCCGAGGTACTCGCGGCAGGTCTCGAGCTGGTCGTCCTCGAGCAGGCTCTTCCCGACCTCGTGGCCCTGCGCCGCGAGGAACGTGAACACCATCCCGCCGCCGATCAGCAGCCGGTCGGCCTGGCCGAGCAGGTTGTCGATCACGCCGAGCTTGTCGGAGACCTTGGACCCACCCAGCACCACGACGTAGGGGCGCTCGGGATCGTGGGTCAACCGCCGGAGCACGTCGATCTCCGCCGAGACCAGACCACCCATCGCAGCCGGGAGCCGCAACGCCACGTCGTAGACGGACGCCTGCTTGCGGTGGACGACGCCGAAGCCGTCGCTCACGAACGCGTCGGCCAGCTGGGCGAGCTGGTCGGCGAACGAACCGCGCACCGCGTCGTCCTTGCTGGTCTCGCCCTCGTTGAACCGGACGTTCTCGAGCACCGCCACCTGACCGTCCTCGAGACCCGCCACAGTCGCGGTGGCGCTCTCCCCGACGGTGTCCGTCGCGAACGCCACGTCCTGGCCGAGCAGCTCACCGAGCCGGGCCGCGACCGGCGCCAGGGAGTACGCCGGGTCCGGGGCCCCCTGGGGGCGCCCCAGGTGCGCAGTGACGACGACACGAGCGCCCGCCGCGGCGAGCGTCTTGATGGTCGGCACGCTGGCGCGGACCCGACCGTCGTCGGTGATGACTCTCTCGCCAGCCGGGCCGTCGAGAGGGACGTTCAGGTCGGAGCGGACGAGGACCCGCTTGCCCTGGACGTCCCCGAGCTCGCCGTACTCGCCCACGTCAGAGCGTGGCGCCGATGTGGACGATCAGGTCGGCCAGCCGGTTGGAGTAGCCCCACTCGTTGTCGTACCAGCCGGCGACCTTGACCTGGTTGCCGATCACCTTGGTGAGCGGGGCGTCGAAGATGCAGGAGGCCGGGTCGGTCACGATGTCGGAGGACACGATCGGGTCGGTGGAGTAGCGCAGGTATCGACCGTCGGCCGCCGCCTTCACGATGTCGTTGACCTCGTCGACGGTCGTCTCGCGGGAGGCCTCGAACGACAGGTCGGTGAGCGAGCCGGTCGGCGTGGGGACGCGCAGCGCGTAACCGTCGAGCTTGCCCTTGAGCTCCGGCATCACGAGACCGATCGCCTTCGCCGCACCGGTCGAGGTCGGGACGATGTTGATCGCGGCGGCGCGGGCGCGGCGCGGGTCACGGTGGATGTTGTCCAGGAGGTTCTGGTCGGCCGTGTAGGCGTGGATCGTGGTCATCAGGCCCTTGTTGATGCCCAGTCCGTCATGGAGCGCCTTGGCCATCGGTGCCAGGCAGTTGGTGGTGCACGACGCGTTCGAGATGACCGTGTGCTGCTCGGGGTCGTAGAGCTCGTGGTTGACGCCCATGACGACCGTGAGGTCCTCGTTCTTGGCCGGCGCGGAGATGATCACCTTCTTGGCACCGCCGTCGACGTGGGCCTTGGCCTTGGTCGCGTCGGTGAAGAAGCCCGTGGACTCGACGACCACGTCGGCGCCCACATCGCTCCACTTCAGGTTCGCAGGGTCACGCTCCGCAAACGCGGCGATCTCCTGGTCGCCGACCTTGATCGCGGTCTCGGTGCTCGTCACGTCGGCGTCGAGTCGGCCCAGGATCGAGTCGTACTTGAGCAAGTGGGCGAGCGAGGCGTTGTCGGTGAGGTCGTTGACGCCGACGATCTCGATGTCGGCACCCGACGCACGCACGGCGCGGAAGAAGTTACGGCCGATCCGGCCGAAGCCGTTGATCCCTACGCGAACGGTCACAGTGGACTCCTGTGTGGATGGGTCGGTACGACGTCGACCCTATCGCCCGCACGGAAGATCCATCACTCGTGTCCCCGGTACGGGCGGGTAACGTTGGATCGATCCAAGCTGTGCTGGAGCAGGCGGGTCGGCTAGAGCAGGCGGGTCGCGAGGCCCGGGTACTCCACGACCAGTCCGGCCGCGTCGTAGGTCAGGTCGAAGTCGGCGCCGAACTCCGGCGCCGCGTAGCGCACGGTCCACCCGCCACCGGCGACCGGCTCGGCCGGGCCGTACCACTGGTCCAGCCGGCGGGCCGTCAGGTCGAGGCGCACGTACGCCGCCGCCGCCGCCGTCCGGTCGGCGAGATCGGTGCGGTGCACCGGCAGCGTGTTCGTCATGGCTGAGCCCTCGAGGTCGACGTCGAGCAGGCCGTCGAGCTCCGGCAGGTGGCGGCCGTCGACGGTCCACCGCTCCCCTGTGCGGGTGAGCACGACCTCGCCCGGATCACCTGGCGCCAGCGACCCGACCCATGCGGACCTGGTCCGCCAGGTGTCGTCCACCTCGATCTCGTAGGAGAGCGCCCAGGTCCGTCCGTCCTCCACCCCGGCCACGACGCCGGAGAGGGCGCAGCCGTCGGTGAGCACGCGCACGGTCACGATCTCCGTCGCGTCGCGGGCGGAGTGGTGTCGCCAGGCGGCCCGGGCGGGCAACGGTGCCAGCGTGCCGAGCTGCACGAGCTCAGGCGTCCTCGGCGAGCATCTCCGGAGTGAGCGACGCCTCGGTGTCAGGGATGCCCAGCTCCTCGGCGCGCTTGTCGGCCATCGCCAGCAACCGGCGGATCCGACCCGCGATCGCGTCCTTGGTCAACGGCGGGTCGTGCAACGCACCCAGCTCTTCCAGAGAAGCCTGCTTGTGCTCCAGCCGCAGATCACCGGCCAGCTTGAGGTGGTCGGGCACCTCGTCGCCCAGGATCTCCAGGGCCCGCTCCACGCGCGCACCGGCCGCGACAGCAGCGCGCGCCGACCTGCGCAGGTTGGCGTCGTCGAAGTTGGCCAGGCGGTTCGCGGTCGCGCGGACCTCCCGCCGCATCCGGCGCTCCTCCCACGCCATCAGCGACTCGTGCGCGCCGAGACGCGTCAGCAGCGCACCGATCGCATCGCCGTCCCTGATAACGACCCGGTCGACGCCCCGCACCTCGCGGGCCTTCGCGGAGATGCCACCGAGCCGGCGGGCGACACCGACCAGCGCGAGCGCCGCCTCGGGACCGGGACAGGTGACTTCCAAGGACGACGAACGGCCCGGCTCGGTCAGTGACCCGTGCGCCAGGAACGCTCCACGCCAAGCGGCGACTGCGTCGCAGCTGCCGCCGGACACCACCGCCGGGGGCAGACCCCGCACCGGGCGACCACGCTGGTCGAGGAGACCGGTCTGACGCGCCAGCGCCTCGCCGTCCTTGACGATCCGCACCAGGTAGCGACTCCCCTTGCGCAGGCCGTTGCCCTGCACCATCACGACGTCGGACTGGTGGCCGTAGACCTCGGCAATGTCCTTGCGCAGCCGACGGGCGGCGGCGCCGGTGTCGAGCTCGGCCTCGAGGACGATCTTGCCGCTCACGATGTGGAGGCCGCCCGCGAAGCGGAGCATCGACGCGACTTCGGCCTTGCGGCAGCAGGTCTTCGTGATCGGTGTGTTGGCCAGTTCAGCCTTCACCTGAGCCGTCATCGCCATGCGGCCGATCCTGCCATGCACGTCAACAACCCTCGGGCGGGTGGGTGGCTGATCAGGCCTCGTCACCGGCCTCGAACACCGATCGGTACGCCGAGGCGAGCAGCTCGGGCTCGTGCCGGGCCAGGGGCCGTCCGAGCTCGTCCAGCGCGGCCAGGTCCGTGACCACGAGGCGGCCACCGGACGAGGACACCGCAGCCACCAGCGCTCCGGGGTCGGACACGCTGCGCCGGTCCGCGATCACGGTGTGGATCTGCAGTCCGGGGGCGTGCTCGTAGAGCGCGCCGAGGTGCTCGTGCAGCGCGTAGCCGTGGGTCTCACCCGCGTGCGGCTCGAGGTTGAGCACCACCACCAGCCGGGCCGACGTGTGCTCGAGCGCGTCGCGCAGCGTCGGGACCATCAGGTGCGGGATCACGGAGGTGAACCACGAACCGGGCCCGAGCACCACCCAGTCAGCGTCGCGGATCGCGGTGACCGCCTCGGCGCAGCCCGCGGGATCGGGCGGGTCCAGGGCCACGGACACGATCCGCCCCTCGGTTCCGGCGACCTCGACCTGACCGCGCACGGTGCAGGTGGCCTCGGGCTGGTCGGGGTCGAGCCCACGCACCTCGGCGGTGATGTCCATCGGGGTCAGGGCCATCGGCAGCACCCGACCCTGGGCGCCGAGCAGCCGACCCACCCAGTCGAGGGCGCGGACGTGGTCGCCGAACCGCTCCCACAGGCCGACGATCAGCAGGTTGCCGATCACGTGCCCGCGCATGTCGCCGTCGCCCGCGAACCGGTGCTGCACCACGTCGGCCCAGGTGCGTCCCCACTCGTCGGATCCGCAGAGCGCCGCCAGCGCCATCCGCAGGTCACCTGGCGGCAGCACCCCGAACTCACCTCGCAGCCGGCCCGACGAGCCGCCGTTGTCGGCGACCGTGACCACGGCGGTCACCTGGTCGAGGGTGAGGTCGTCGTGGAGCAGCCGGAGGGCGCTGAGGGACGCGTGCAGCCCGTGACCGCCTCCGAGTGCGACGGCCGCCTGGGCGGTCGGCCGCACGTCACTCCCGCCCGAGGTCGCGGTGGGTCGCGCGTACGTCGTACCCGAGCAGCGCGAGCCGGGTCGCGATCTCCTCGCTCATCGCGACGCTGCGGTGCTTGCCGCCCGTGCACCCGATGGCCACGGTCATGAACCGCTTGCCCTCGGCGAGGTAGCCCTCGGCCACCTGCTGCAGCACCGGGAGGTAGCCGTCGAGGAACTCCGAGGCCCCGGGCTGGCTCTTGACGTAGTGGGCGACCGCCTCGTCCCGGCCGGTCAGGGGCCGCAGCTCGGGCACCCAGTGGGGGTTCGGGAGGAACCGCATGTCGGCGACGAAGTCGGCGTCGACCGGGATGCCGTACTTGAAGCCGAAGCTGATGATCGTCACCTTCAGCTGGGTCGTCTCGGCCGTCCCGAACGCCTCGGCGATCCGGTCGGTGAGCTGGTGGACGTTGAGGTCCGAGGTGTCGATCACCAGGTCGGCGTTGCTACGGACGTCGCCGAGCACGACCCGTTCGCGCTGGAGCCCGTCGAGCAGCCGGCCGGCGCCCTGGAGCGGGTGCGGTCGACGGGCGGCCTCCTGGCGTCGTACGAGGACGTCGTCGGTCGCCTCGAGGAACACCAGCGTGGCCTTCCGACCGGTGGCGCCCTGGGCGAGGTTGGCCGTCAGCGACTGGAAGAACGCGCCGGAGCGGACGTCGACCACGACGGCGATCGGCTGCTGGACGCCCCGGTTCTCGTCGACCAGTCGCACGACGTCGCGCAGAAGCGACGGCGGGAGGTTGTCGACGACGTAGTAGCCGAGGTCCTCGAGCTCCTTGGCAGCGGTGCTGCGACCGGCGCCGGTCATGCCGGTGACGACGACGAGCTCGCCCGTGGACTGCGCGTCCATCAACCCTCCTCCACGATCTCGCCTGTTGCTGTGTTGACCTGGGCCGTGCCGTTCGGTCCGGTGCCGGTCTGCCCATTCTGTCGACCGGTCGTCGCGACCGCATCCTTGATGGCCGTCGCGGTGCGGACGCCGATGCCCGGAACCTGCGCGATCTCCTCGACCGTCGCGGCACGCAGCTTCTTGAGCGACCCGAAGTGCTTCAGCAGCGTCTTACGACGCACCTCCCCCAGCCCGGGTACGTCGTCGAGCAGGCTCTCCACCATCGACTTGGACCGGCGCGACCGGTGGTGCGTGATCGCGAACCGGTGCGCCTCGTCGCGAGCGCGCTGCAGGAGGTAGAGCCCCTCGGAGGTCCGCGGGAAGATCACCGCGTCCTCCTCGTCGGGGACCCAGACCTCCTCCAGCCGCTTGGCGAGGCCGCAGACGGGGATGTCGGCGAAGCCGAGCTCGGTCATCGCGTCTCGGGCAGCCGCGACCTGCGGCGGACCGCCGTCGACCACCACCAGCCCGGGCACGTACGAGAACGACCGTGGTCGGCCGGTCTCGGGGTCGACCAGCATCGGCCCAGCCGCGACCTCCGACCCGGGGGGATCGACCGGCGGCGCCTCGTCGGCCAACCGCTTGAACCGACGCGTGATCACCTCGTGCATGGAGGCGACGTCGTTCTGGCCGTCGACCGATCGGATCACGAAGCGGCGGTACTCGCTCTTGCGGGCGAGCCCGTCCTCGAAGACCACCATCGACGCGACCACCTCGGTGCCCTGCAGGTTCGAGACGTCGTAGCACTCGATCCGCAGCGGCACCTCGGCCAGCCCGAGCGCCTGCTGGATCTCCTCGAGCGCCCGGTTGCGGGTCGTGAGGTCGCTGGCGCGCTTGGTCTTGTGGAGCGCCAGCGCCTCGGCGGCGTTGCGGACAACCGTCTGCTGGAGGGCTCGCTTGTCACCCCGCTGCGGGACCCGGATCCGGACCCGGCTCCCCCGCTGGTCGGACAGCAGCGCCTCGAGCGTCTCGTGGTCGGGTGGCAGCGCGGGCACCAGCACCTCCCGCGGGATCGTGTCGCCGGGGTCCGACTCCGCTTCGGCGGCGCCGTACAGCTGCAGCAGGAAGCCCTGCACCAGCTCTGGGGTGTCGCCCTCGTCGACCCGGTCGGCCACCCAGCCCCGCTGGCCGCGGATCCGGCCGCCCCGCACGTAGAAGATCTGGACCGCCACCTCGAGCGGATCCTCGGCGAGCGCCACGACGTCGGCGTCGGTGCCGTCGCCGAGGACCACGGCCTGCTTCTCCAACGCCTTCTCGAGCGCTCCCAGATCGTCACGCAGTCTGGCGGCCTTCTCGTACTCCTCCGCCTCCGAGGCGGCGTACATCTCCCGCTGGATGCGCTTGACGAACTCCGCGGTGCGACCCGCCATGAAGTCGCACAGGTCGTCGACGATCGCTCGGTGCTCGTCGGCCGTCACCCGGCCGACGCAGGGCGCTGAGCACTTGCCGATGTAGCCGAGCAGGCAGGGCCGCCCGATCTGGGAGTGCCGCTTGAACACCCCGTTGGAGCACGACCGCATCGGGAACACCCGCAGCAGCTGGTCGACGGTCTCGCGGATCGCCCACGCGTGGGAGTACGGCCCGAAGTAACGGATCCCACGCTTCTTCGCGCCGCGTCCGACCATCACGCGCGGGAACTCCTCGCTGAGCGTGACGGCCAGCCAGGGATAGGACTTGTCGTCGCGGTACTTGATGTTGAAGCGCGGGTCGAACTCCTTGATCCAGGAGTACTCCAGCTGCAGTGCCTCGACCTCGGTCTTGACCACCGTCCACTCGACCGAGGCCCCGGTGGCCACCATCGTCGCCGTGCGTGGGTGCAGGTTCGAGATGTCCTGGAAGTACGAGGAGAGCCGCGAGCGGAGGTTGACCGCCTTGCCGACGTAGATGACCCGCCCGCGCGCGTCGCGGAACCGGTAGACGCCCGGTTGGGTCGGGATCGACCCAGTTCTCGGACGGTACGACGCGGGTCTGGACGAAGTGGGGCTGGCCACGTCTCCCAGCCTACGGGCGGGGTCCGACGGTGGACCGGCGACAAGGCCGTCATACAGAAAGGCACCCATCCGGACGTGGGACGGCTCCGAATGAACGGTAAGGGGTGAGGCCCGTTCACCCATTCAGCAGGGACACCGATGAAGCGGACCACTGCCATCCTCGCGACAGCCGCTGCTGCCGCGTCGTTCATGCTCACGCCGACCACAGCCACTGCAACCGCGCAGACATCGACCGGCACGACCAGCCTGGCGGAGGTCCTCGCGGCCGACGGACTCGAGTTCGACGGCAAGTGGCGTGACTTCGACATCCTCGACCAAGCCGTGAACGACGTGATCGCCGACGACGCGGACAGCCCGGTCGCGATCCTCGCTGACGGCACTGCCAGGTTGACGGCCTTCGCGCCGACAGACCGGGCGTTCCGGCGCCTGGTCGCGGACCTGACGGGAAGCAAGCCGGCGAATGAAGCCGCAACGTACGAAGCGGTCGCGAGCCTGGGTCTCGACACGGTGGAGGCCGCCCTGCTCCACCACGTCGTTCCGGGGGCCACCATCACCTATCGCCAGGCCATGAAGGCGGACGGCGCGAGGCTGGACACGGCCAGCGGCAAGAAGATCCGGGTCGACGTCAAGCGCAGGCTCGACCGGGTGTTCCTTGTCGACAAGGACCGAAACGACCGCAACGCGTTCGTCTTGCCGCGAGCGAAGAACATCAACCAGGGCAACCGCCAGATCGCGCACGGTGTCTCGCAGGTGCTGCGGCCTGTGAACCTCTGAGGGTCGCGCGGCTCCGCCGGCGGCATGCCGGCGGAGTCGCCGCTCAGGACAGCCTGATCGCGTCGCCCTCGACGGTGATGTCGACGGCGGCCAGGTCACTGACGCTGCCGGCCTCACTGCCGCTCGGCCCGACGACGTTGGACCCGTCCTCGATCGAGAACTGGCTGCCGTGGCACGGGCACTGGATCGTGCCGTCGGTGACCTGGCCGACCAGGCAGCCCTGGTGCGTGCACACCGCCGTGAACGCCTTGAAGTCCCCCGCAGTGGGCTGGGTGACCACGACCTTCTGATCGGGAAGGATCGTTCCGCCGCCGACCGGGACGTCGGCAGCCGTCGTCAGATCGCCACCGTCGCCAGCCCCATTGCCGGCTCCGTCGCCGGCGCCGTCTCCGTCACTGCCGCAGGCCACCAGCGCCGGGGCAACCACCCCGAGCCCGGCGGCACCGGCGATCGCGTGGCGGCGGCCCAGGCTACGAGTCGATCCGTCGGTCATTCGAGCACCTTCGTCTTGGGGTGGGAACCTGCCGGACGAGTCTGGCACTCCTGCCCAAGGCCCCTAGTCCGGGTACACCTAGTACCTGGCCGTCCGCTTCGCGGGAGCCTTCTTCGCCGCCCGGGTGCCGACGTTCTTCGCCGGCTTGCCGGTCGAGTTCTTCGACACCTTCGTGGCCGCGGCCTTGGTGGCGGTCTTGGCGGCCGGCTTGGTAGCCGTCTTCTTCGCTGCGGACCGCTGCCGTGTCGGCTGCTTCGCCGCACGGCCCTCGAGCAGCGGGGCGAGGAACGTGCCGGTGTGGGAGTCGGGGTGGGCGGCGATCGACTCGGGCGTCCCCTCCGCCACCACCAGCCCGCCGCGGGAGCCGCCCTCGGGCCCCATGTCGATGATCCAGTCGGCGGTCTTGATGACGTCGAGGTTGTGCTCGATGACGAGCACGGTGTTGCCCTTGTCGACCAGGCTGGACAGCACACCGAGCAGCTTGCGGATGTCCTCGAAGTGCAGCCCGGTCGTCGGCTCGTCGAGCACGTAGACGGTCCGGCCGGTCGAGCGCTTCTGCAGCTCGCTGGCGAGCTTGACCCGCTGCGCCTCTCCCCCGGACAGCGTGGTGGCCGGCTGCCCGAGCCGGACGTAGCCGAGCCCGACCTCGCACAGCGTCTGCATGTGTCGGGAGATCGCGGGCACCGCCGCGAAGAAGTCGGCCGCCTCCTCGATTGGCATGTCGAGGACCTCGGCGATCGTCTTGCCCTTGTAGTGGACCTCCAGCGTCTCGCGGTTGTAGCGCGCTCCGTGGCACACCTCGCACGGCACGTACACGTCGGGCAGGAAGTTCATCTCGATCTTGATCGTGCCGTCGCCGGCGCAGGCCTCGCAGCGGCCGCCCTTGACGTTGAAGGAGAACCGGCCCTGGAGGTAGCCGCGCATCTTCGCCTCCGGCGTCGAGGCGAAGAGCTTGCGGACGTGGTCGAAGACACCGGTGTACGTCGCCGGGTTGCTCCGCGGGGTGCGACCGATCGGTGACTGGTCGACGTGGATCACCTTGTCAACCTCGGCGACGCCGGTGATCCGTTGGTGCCGTCCGGGGACGGTCCGGGCACGGTAGAGCTGCTTGGCGAGCGACGTGTAGAGGATGTCGTTGACCAGCGTGGACTTGCCGGAGCCGGAGACGCCCGTGACGGCCACGAACAGTCCCAGCGGGAAGGCCACGTCGATGTCGCGCAGGTTGTGCTCGTAGGCGCCCTTCACGACCAGCTCGCGGCCCTTGGTCCGCGGTCGTCGTACGGCGGGGACCGGGATCTCGCGCCGGCCGGAGAGGTACTGACCGGTCATCGAGTCGGGGTGGTCGAGCAGGCCGGCGACCGTCCCGGAGTGGACGACCTGGCCGCCGTGCTCGCCCGCGCCGGGACCGATGTCGACGACCCAGTCCGCGGTGCGGATGGTGTCCTCGTCGTGCTCGACCACGATCAGGGTGTTGCCGAGGTCCTGCAGTCGCTTGAGCGTCTCGATCAGCCGGTGGTTGTCACGCTGGTGGAGCCCGATGGACGGCTCGTCGAGGACGTAGAGGACCCCCACCAGCCCGGCGCCGATCTGGGTGGCGAGCCGGATCCGCTGCGCCTCGCCGCCGGACAACGATCCGGACGGCCGGTCGAGGGAGAGGTAGTCGAGACCCACGTCGAGCAGGAAGTTCAGCCGCTCCTGGATCTCCTTGAGCACCCGTTCGCCGATCTGCTTCTCGCGGGGGCTCAGGTCGAGGCTGCGCAGGAAGTCGGCGGTCTCGTTGATGGGCAACGCGCACACCTCGGCGATGTTGCGCTCACCGATCGTCACCGATACCGACACCGGCTTGAGGCGCGAGCCCCCGCAGGCCGGGCACGGCACCTCGCGCATGAAGCCCTCGAAGCGCTCCCGGCTGGTGTCGGACTCCGCCTCGCGGTGGCGCCGCTCGATGTAGCTCTGCACGCCTTCGAACTGGGCGTAGTAGGAACGCTCGCGGCCGTACCGGTTGCGGGTGACGACGTGGACCTTCGTCGGGTGGCCCCACAGCAGCGACTTCTGCTGCTTGGCCGTGAGGTCCTCCCACGGCGTGTCGAGGTCGAACCCGAGCTCGGCTCCCAGTGCCTCCATCAGTCGCTGGAAGTAGTCGGCGACGTGGGCCTGGCTCCACGGCTGGATCGCGCCCTCGCCCAACGACGCGGACGGGTCGGGGACGACCAGCTCGGGGTCGACCTCGAGGCGGGTGCCCAGGCCGTGACACTCCGGGCATGCACCGAACGGGCTGTTGAAGGAGAACGACCGGGGCTCGAGCTCGTCGGTGTCGATCGGGTGGTCGTTCGGGCACGACATCTTCTCGGAGAACCGCAGCTCACGGCCGGGGTCCTTCTCGTCGAGGTCGACGAAGTCGAGCACGACCAGTCCGCTGGCGAGGTTGAGCGCGGTCTCGACCGAGTCGGTGAGGCGACGCTTCGCCGACTCCTTGACCGCCAGCCGGTCGACCACCACCTCGATGGTGTGCTTGCGCTGCTTGTCGAGCTTCAGGCCCCCCGATGTCATGGTGTCGAGGCCGTGGATCTCGCCGTCGACCCGCGCTCGCGAGAAGCCCTGGGCCTGCAGCTGCTTGAAGAGCTCGACGTACTCCCCCTTGCGGCCGCGGATCATCGGCGCCAGCACCTGGAACCGCCGACCCTCCTCGAGCGCGAGCACCCGGTCGACGATCTGCTGCGGCGTCTGCCGCTCGATGGCCGCGCCGCAGGTCGGGCAGTGTGGATGGCCGATCCGGGCGAACAGCAGCCGGAGGTAGTCGTAGACCTCCGTGATGGTGCCGACGGTGGACCGGGGGTTCTTGGACGTCGACTTCTGGTCGATCGAGACGGCCGGCGAGAGGCCCTCGATGAAGTCGACGTCGGGCTTGTCCATCTGGCCGAGGAACTGCCGGGCGTACGCCGACAGCGACTCCACGTAGCGCCGCTGGCCTTCCGCGAAGATGGTGTCGAAGGCCAGGCTCGACTTCCCCGACCCGGACAGGCCGGTGAACACGATCAGGGCGTCTCGGGGCAGGTCGAGAGAGATGTCCTTGAGGTTGTGCTCCCGGGCACCCCGGATGATGAGCTGGTCGGCCACTGCGGTCCCGTCGTCGTGCGCGTGCGTGCTCGCTGTCGAACACATGTTCGTAGGTCGACCCACGGGCCGCAACCCGGCGCGCCGACCTGCCCAAGACTAGGACCCACCCCTGACAACCCGCTTCGTGCGTTCGGGTGAGCGGACATCCCGCTGGGCATCCCGCGGGACATCCCGCTGGACATCCCGTGACCGGCACGGTCGGATGAGCGGCATGGAGCACCCGATCGATCTCGACCACCTCAGCGAGGCCGGACAGCGCCTCACCCGGACCGTCGACGGCCTGCACAGCCGCGACTGGTCCGCCGACTCCCTGCTGCCGGGCTGGACCCGGGCGCACGTGGTCGCCCACCTCGCGCTGAACGGCGAGGCGCTGCGCGACGTCCTGCGCGGCGAGATCGACCACACCCAGGTGCCGATGTACGCCTCGCAGGAGGCCCGCGACGCCGACATCGAGGAGCTCTCGGGGGCCGAGCCCGCCGAGCTGCGTGACCGGCTGCTCGGCTCGCTGACGACGTTCCTCGACGTCGTGCAGTCCGTCCCCGACGACGTCTGGGACCGCCGGTTCGAGCGGACGCCCGGCGGGCAGTCGCTCCCGCTCGACGCCATCCCGCTGATGCGGGTCCGGGAGATCGAGATCCACCACGCAGACCTCGGGCTGGGCTACACGGCCGACGACTGGCCACCGGCGTTCGCCGAGACCGTGATCGGGAGCATGGTGCGTCGACTCGACCCGGACGACGGGTTCCGGGTGGCGCCACTCGACTCCGACCGCTCGTGGGACGTCGGCGCGGCCGGCGCCGACGCGCCCGTCGTCACCGGCCCGGTTGCCCAGGTGGCGTGGTGGCTCACCGGTCGAGCGCCCGGCGAGCAGGTCCGTTGCAGCCGGGGCGACCTGCCGCCGATCGGAGCGTGGTGATGGCCTACACCGGCGACGTCACCCCACGTGGCCTCGCGGACGTCCGCGAGCTCGAGCACCTGACCATCACCAAGTACGCCGTGGACCCAGAGATGGCGAACAACTGCTACCTGCTCCTGTGTCGTGACACCGGCGAACAGCTGCTGGTCGACGCGGCCGACGGCGCCGAGAGCCTGATCCAGCTGTGCGACGGGACCCTCGAGACGATCGTCACCACCCACCAGCACTGGGACCACCACCGCGCGTTGGCCGAGCTGGTCGAGATCACCGGCGCCACCACGGTCGCCGGGGCACCGGACGCCGACGCGATCACCGAGCAGACCGGCGTACCGATCGACCGCACGGTCGGCGACGGCGACACGGTCTCTGTCGGGTCGTGCGAGCTGCGGGTCATCTCGATCGCCGGCCACACGCCCGGCTCGATCTGCCTGTTGTACGACGACCCGGCGGGCCACCCTCACCTCTTCACCGGAGACTCTCTCTTCCCGGGCGGGGTGGGCGCGACGTTCGGCAACGACGAGGCGTTCCGGCAGCTGATCGACGAGGTCGAGACGAAGCTGTTCGGTCCGTTGCCGGACGACACCTGGTTCTATCCCGGGCACGGCGGCGACTCCACGCTCGGCGCCGAGCGACCCCACCTGGCCGAGTGGCGGGCCCGCGGCTGGTGAGGTGAGGAACCTCCTAGCCGGCCACCGGGTCGTCGGCCGCCATCAGCGTCGCCTGCGCGGCCAGCACCTCGTCGACGTCTCCGAAGGGGTTGCCGCCGAGGGAGACGAACTTCTCCTGGTGGCGGCGCGCCCGCGGGAAGCCCAGCCGCTTGAGCGAGTCGATCGTCGCCTTCATGAACGGCGCCGGCCCGCAGACGAAGGCGTTCCACTCGAGGCGCTCGGCGGCGAACGCCTGGAGCTGGTCGGGGGTCGGGATGCCCTGCACGGTCTCCAGCCAGTGGACGACCTGCAGCCGGTCGGGGTGAGCAGCCGCCAGCTCCCGGAGCGGCTCGGCGAAGATCACCGACCGTTCGTCACGGTTGGCGTAGAGGAGGAACAGCCGGCCCGTTCCGTCGCGCAGCGCGGTGCGGATGATCGACATGATCGGCGTGATGCCCGACCCGCCGGCGTACAGAAGCAGGTCGTCCGACAGGTCCCTCGGCACGAAGATGCCGCTGGGCGGCAGCACCCGGATCGTGGTCCCGGGCGCGACGTGGTCGTTGATCCAGTTCGACGCGTAGCCGTCGACGGTCCTTTTGACGGTGACGTTGAGGGGCTCCCCCGGCGGCACGTTGATCGAATAGCAGCGCGCCACCAGCCCGGTGCGGTCCGACGGCACGCCCAGCGTCAGGAACTGGCCCGGTGAGAACGCGAAGACGTGGGTCAGGTCCCGGGGCACGTCGAACGTCACCGACACCGCGTCGGCGGTCTCGCGGCGGACGTCGGCGACGGTGAGGCGGTACGACTGCTCGATCGGCGCGGTCACGGGGCGATTCTGCCGGGCCGCCGGCGTTCTCGGGCCTATGACCGCCAGGCGGCTGCGGTCTCCGTGTCGTGGTAACGGGTGAAGCCGCAGCCCCAGGCGATGCCGTCGTCGCCGCTGACCAGGAGCCGGGTGCCGACCGAGTACGACGGTGAGGCCTCGCTCCGGTCGGGCACGTCAGGAGGACTCATGCGCAGCTGCACCGTCGCCGCACCCTCGCCGACCAGCCACTCGTGCACCTCGAACGTCACACCTGCGTCGTCGATCGCGGTCACGGTGCCGTCGAACGCGAAATCGCGCGAGCGCACCGTGGTCGTGGCGTACTCCTGGGGGCAGTCCGTTGCCCCCTCGAACCGGACCTCGCCGGTGCGCCGGTCCTCGAGCGGGCCGTCGACCGGCGGCTGTGCCTCCTGCGGCGATCCGCCCGGCTCAGGGGTGGCCCCGCCGGTCGTGTCTGACGTGGCAGCCGGCTGCGTCGGCACATCGCTCCCGGTGGTCGCGGTGGTCTCCCCTGACGTCCCGCACCCGACGAGCACGAGCAGGGTCACCAGGGCAGGCAGCAGTGAACGAGACATGAGGATCAGACGTACGACGCAGCGCGACGGTTCCGCAACTCGGACGCGACCCTGCACCTACACTCCCGGCCATGGACTCGGGGGTCTTCGTCGTCTTGTTCGTGATCGTCGCGGCCGCGGCGGTCGGAATCGGCATCCTCGGCCACCTCGCGGCCAAGAAGCGGCGCGAGGGCATGGCCGCGCTGGCGTACGCGCGAGGCTGGACCTACACCGAGCGCGACGACCGGTGGCACGACCGCTTCCAGGGCTCGCCCTTCGGGCTCGGCCACACGCGCCGCAGCACCAACGTCCTGCAGGGCAGCTACGACGGACGGCCCTTCGTGGCCTTCGACTTCGTGTACCACACCACCCAGGTGCAGACGACGGGCAAGACAACGACCACCCGGCAGGTGCCGCACCACTTCGGGATCGTCGCCCTGGACATGGGCACGGCTTTCCCGCCGCTCGAGGTCACGCCCGAGGGCTTCGTCGGACGCTTCATCGGCCGGCTCACCGACAGCGACATCGAGCTCGAGTCCGAGGCCTTCAACCGTGCCTTCACCGTCACCTGTCCGGACCGCAAGTTCGCATCCGACGTGCTGCACCCGCGGATGATGGAGGTGCTCCTCCAGTACCCCGAGTCGGCGTTCCGGTTCGAGCGCACCTGGATCCTCGACGTGGAGTCGGGCACGGTCCCGCTGGAGAGCATCGTCCCCCGGCTGCAGCGGGTCGACACGGTCGTCGACCAGATCCCCGAGTTCGTGTGGCGGGAGGTGCGCGGGTGACTCCCGGCCAGGTGGCGACCAGCGCACTGGTCGGTGCGGCGCTCGTCGTACTGCTGTCGGTCGTCGTCATGTACAACCGCTTCGTCCGCCAGCGCGCGCTGGTCGACGAGTCCTGGGGTCAGACCGACGTGGAGCTCACCCGGCGACACGAGCTGATCCCGAACCTGGTCGCGACCGTGCGGGGGTACGCCGAGCACGAGCGAGCGGTCCTCGAGGCCCTGACCCGCGCGAGGGAGCAGGCACGGGCGCACAAGGACGACGGTCCTCACCAGCGCGAGCCGTTCGAGGACGACCTGGGTCGGGCGGTGGCAGGCGTGCTAGTGCGGGCGGAGGCCTACCCCGACCTGAAGGCGAGTGCCGGCTTCCTCGCGCTCCAGGACGAGCTGACCAACACCGAGGACCGGATCGCTGCCGCGCGGCGGTTCTACAACGGCAACGTCCGCGCGTACAACACGCGGGTCTCCACGTTCCCGTCGAACCTGATCGCGTCGGTGTTCTCGTTCCGCCCCCGCGACTTCTTCGAGCTGGCCGACTCCGCAGCCCGCACCGCGCCGACGGTCGACCTGTAGCCGCCGGCACGGCTCGGCTCACAGCATCCGGGCCAGGATTCTCGGTCGCAGGTTCGTGACCAGGTGTGCCGCCAATGCCGCGAAGAACGCGATGTGGGCACCCACGTGCAACCAGAGCACCCCGTCGTCACCGCTGAGCACGAGCACCAAGCCGGTCAGCGGGACGACGAACAGCAGCGCGAGCAGCGCCCGCTCGGTCCAGTGGACGAGGCGTCGCTCGGGCTCGGACAGGTGCTCCGACCAGCTCGGGAACCCGTCGACGCTGCGCCACACGAGTCGCACGACGGCCAGAGCGAAGATGGTCAGACCCAGCAGGAGGTGGACCTCGGGACGATCGACGGGCCCGTCCAGCAGGTCGAGGCCGACGCGCGCCTCGCAGAGCTCCTCCAGACGGTCGAGCCGCTCCTCCTCCGCGTCGCTCGTGTCGCCCCCGCTGCGGTCCTCCCCCGGCGGGTCGCAGCTCGAGTCGAGATCCATCGTGTAGCCGACGACGAACTGCGCGGCGATCACCACGACCGTCAGCCAGTGCAGCACCTTGCTCACCAGGCCGTATCCCTCGGGTCGGGTCCGCAGCGTCATGCGGACACCCTAGGGAGCAGGCAGGTCCCCGGTGCTCACCTCCCGCCGGGCGATATTCGGTGGTGGCACGATGCCTCCGGCTCGTACCGTCTTCCGCGATGAGCGCCCGGATGCACGCGGACCAGGTGGACGTCGACGAGGAGCTGGTACGCCGGCTGCTGGCCGAGCAGTTCCCTGACTGGGCCGGGCTGCCGCTCGCGCCGGTCGCCGAGCAGGGCACCGACCACGCACTGTTCCGACTGGGGACGGAGCTGGTGGTGCGACTGCCGGTGATCGGCGGGGCGGACGGACAGGCGGCTCTGGAGGCTGAGTGGTTGCCGGGGCTGGCACCCGACCTGCCGCTGGAGTTGTCGGTCCCGCTGGCGCTCGGAGACCCGGGTCTCGGCTACCCGTTCCGGTGGTCGGTCAACCCCTGGTTGACGGGCGACCGGTTGGACCCGGCGTCGGTGGTGGCGGTCGAGCTAGCGCGCGACCTGGCCGGCTTCGTCCGTGCCGTGCGGTCGTGCGACACCACCGGCGCCGGCCGGTTCGGCTCCCGCGGCGGACCGCTGTCCGAGCCCGAGCGTGACGCGAGCACGCGTGCGGCTCTCGGCGCCATCGGCGATCTCGTCGACGCCAGCGCTGCGCTCGTGGTGTGGGACGAGGGCTGCGCCGCGCCGGCGTGGGACGGGCCACCCACGTGGTTCCACGGGGACCTGACCGCAGGGAACCTGCTGGTGCGCGACGGCCGGCTCAGCGGAGTGCTCGACTGGGGCCCGTTCGGCGTCGGCGACCCAGCGGTCGAGCTCCACGCGGCGTACCAGCTCTTCGACTCCGACGGGCGTACGGTCTTCCGCGGCTACCTCGACGATGACGACGCGATGTGGGCGCGAGCTCGCGCCTGGGCAGTGTCGATCGCCGCCATGGAGGTCGCGTACTACCGGCACAGCCGACAGGAGTTCGTGTCCCGCAGCATCCGGGCGATCGAGCAGGTGCTGGCGGATCCTATGTCCGTCGGTTGAAGCTGAGGTCGCCGTCGGGTTGGCGGTGGGTGTCGTAGCGGTGATCGTGGGCGCGGTGGTGGTGCCAGCTGCAGAGCAGGACGCCGTCGGCGAACTGCGGGCGGAGCCCGACCGACCGCTGAGCGGTCATGGCCGTTGAGCGGACGGGAAATCCGCCCAGAGTGACCTTGTGCTGCAGTCCCTAAGACGCAGGTCGGCACTGGGGCTCCGACCGGTCCATCGAGCACGAGATGATCCTGCATGAAGGCTCGCGATAGAGGCGTTCCACGCTCATTGCGGAGGCCGCACGCCAGTGCCAGACTGGACGGTCGGGATCTCTCCTGGGAGGGGTGGAGGAGATGCGCCTCCGGCTCATCGGATCACTCGTCATTGCAGTCCTGACCGCAATGTGCGCGGGACTGACGCTCGCGGCGGCAGCACCCGCGGCCCCGGAGCGAGATCCGGATCGACTGGATGCCTATACGGTGACCGTCGCTCCGTCCCAGCTGCCGGCCATCGCCGAGCAGGGCTTCGAGGTGAGCGGACAGCGTCCGGTCAAGGGTGGGGTCGAGCTCGACCTGGTCATGGACCGGGCGCAGGCCGACAAGCTCGAGGCCCAGGGCATCGGCGTCAAGCTCACCCGGGTCAAGGGTGGCATGACGGTCCGCCAGTTCGCCGCCGAGCAGGCCGTCGGTGGCTTCAATGTCTGGCGCTCGTACGACGAGTCCGGCGGCATCCGCGACCAGCTCTACGCTGCGGCCCGCAACAACCCCCAGCTGGTGAAGCTCGAGGTCCTCGGCCATACCGACCAGGAGCGCGAGATCATCGCTGTCAAGTTGACCCAGGGCGCTCGAGGCACCCCGGACGGTACGCGTCCGGCCGTCCTGTACAGCTCCACCCAGCACGCGCGTGAGTGGATCTCCACCGAGGTCAACCGGCGGCTGATGAACCACTACATCAGCCGGTGGCGGGCCAACGACCGTGAGGTCCGCAAGCTTCTGCAGACGACCGAACTCTGGTTCATCCTCGTGGCCAACCCCGACGGCTACCAGTACACGTTCGACCACGAGCGGCTGTGGCGGAAGAACCTCCGCGACAACAACGGAGACGGAGAGACCCAGGTCGGCGACGGCGTCGACCCCAACCGCAACTTCCCCAACCACTGGGGCTACGACGAGGAAGG
>NZ_DASUTK010000228.1:0-7484 GCF_036374615.1 Nocardioides sp. | reverse complement strand
GCCCCGCGTTCCTCACCGACGAGGTGGCTACGAGCACGGCAGTTAAGGGCACCCATACCGGCACGTCTGACAATGGTTTGAAGATCGACAACAGTGGTGTGGTGCAGATGAGGGTGTTCTTCTTCAACTTCAATGCGTTGCCGCGGGAGGCCGAGTCCGTCATCGACTACTTGGGCGTGGGGCCTCGCATCCTCCGCCTCGTGGAGTGAGCCGCCTTCCGTTCACATCCCTCGTTCTGGGCGAGCAGGCGGTGCGAGGAGGGCGAGCTCCATCTCGTGCTGCGCGACGGTACTTTGCCGGTCGTGGGCGAGGTCAAGCTCGAGCCACTTCGACGCGAGGGCGTCGTACCGGATCGTGGGTGACCTGTTGATGGCCGTGCACCGTCTCGTGACCAGCGGTTCCCTACCCTCGGAACAGTCTGCGGCCGTGGGGGGCGCGTCGAAACCGGGGGAATCCATGCTCATCAAGTCTCGTCGCGCGTTCGCGACCACAGCCGCGGCCCTGAGCATCCTGCTCATCACGCCGTCAGCCGCGCAGGCGGGGGTGCCCAACTCTCCTGACGCGACGGCGCAGGCGAACAACGGCGTCTACGCGCTCGCCCAGGCCGGCGACCGGATCATCGTCGGCGGCATGTTCAGCCGCTTCGGCGGCCGTGCCCGCGCCTCCGTGGCAGCGGTGCACAAGGACACCGGCGTCGTCGACAAGGTCTTCAACCCAGGCACGAACGGCGTGGTCCGAGCACTTGCCGTCAGCGAGGACGGGTCCACGGTGTTCATCGGTGGCGTCTTCAGCGTTGCCGGGGGTTCGCCGCGCGCCAACCTCGCCGCTGTCGACGCGGTCACCGGAGTCGCACTGCCGGACTGGCAGGCGAACACGGCCGGCACCACTCCTGACGTGAACTCGCTGGCCGTCAAGGGCAACCGGCTGTACGTCGCCGGCCGCTTCACCGGAATCGACGGCACGACCCGCAAGCGCCTCGTGGCACTCGACGTCGCGACGGGCAACCTCGTCACGTCGTTCAACCCGGCTCCGAACGGCAACGTCCGCGAGGTCGTCGTCTCGCCCGACGGGACCAAGGTGTACGGGGGCGGCGCCTTCAGCAAGATCGGCCGGGCAGATCGCCCGGCCGGTGTTGGCGAGGTGCTCGCGAGCAACGGCGACGCGACCACGTTCAACCCGCCGATCGCAGCCGGTGGGAGCGGCAACGTGGTCACCATCGCGCTGACTCCCGACGGATCCCGGCTGTTCTGGTCGACCGAGAGCAACCTGGTGCTGGCGGGCGACCCTGCCGCGGGCAACGGGATCGTGTGGACCCGCAAGTTCGCCGGGAACACCCAGGGCATGCTGGCCTCCGCCAGCGGTGAGCTCTACCTGGGCGGACACTTCTCCCAGGACCAGACCACAGGGCAGAAGCGCCCGTCCTACGCCTCGGTCTACTTTGCAGACGGCACGCTGACGCCGTGGAACCCGAAGGCCTCCGGCGGCAAGCTGGGAGGCTGGGCCTTCCTGATCGAGGGCAACCACCTCCACGTGGGTGGCTTCACCCGCTACTGGGACGGCGTGCTGCAGCGCGGCTACGCGCGCTTCACCGGCACGCCGTAGCCCAGCAGCCCCGGGTGACCATGGCCACCCCCACGCTCGCCTGAGCCGCTTCCCGTCCACATGCGCCCTTCGGGACGCGCGCTCCACAGGTCCCAGCGGCCCCAGCTCGTGACGTCCCCGCCCTCCGGAAGCCTGCTTCCCGAGGAGGTCGGTGATGACGAGCACGACGACAACGGGGCACAACCAGGCGCTGCACAACCAGGCGCTGGGTGCGTACGGCGAGCAGGTGGCGGCCCGCCATCTGGCCGAGCAGGGCATGGCCGTGCTCGACCGCAACTGGCGGTGTGAGGAGGGCGAGCTCGATCTCGTGCTGCGCGACGGCGACGCGCTGGTCGTGTGTGAGGTCAAGACCCGCACGAGCATCGACCACGGGTCGCCGCACGAGGCGGTCACGCCGGAGAAGCTGAGCCGGCTGGTGCGGCTGGGCGTCCGTTGGGCCGAGACCCACGGCGCGCGGCCACCCGAGATCCGGATCGACCTGGTGGCGGTGGTCCGCCCGCTCAAGGGGCCGAGCCTGGTCGAGCACGTGCGAGGGATGGTCTGACATGCCGATCGCCACCACGCCCACCATCGCGCTCGACGGTGCGGTCGGCCATCTGGTCGACGTCCAGGTCGACGTCTCACCGGGGCAGCCCGGGCTCACGATGGTCGGGCGCGCCGACGTGTCGCTCAACGAGGCGCCGCACCGGTGCCGGATGGCGATCCACAACACCGGGCTCCACTGGCCGTCGACCAAACGGCTCACGATCCTGCTGTCGCCGTCCGACCTCCCGAAGCGAGGCACCCACTTCGACCTGGCCATCGCTCTGGCGGTGCTCAAGGCCGACGGACAGCTGCCGGCGGCCGACCTGGGCCACACGGCGCTGGTCGGCGAGCTGACCCTCAGCGGCGGCCTGCGGTCGGTCGCCGGCGTCCTCCCGATGGTGCTGGCAGCCTCGCACCGCGGGCTCCGCCGCGTGATCGTGCCCGAGCCGCAGGCGCACGAGGCGGCGCTCGTGCCGGAGATGGACGTGCTCGGCATGCGCTCGCTCGGGCAGGTCGTGGCAGAGCTGTGCGGTCAGCCGGTCCCGGAGGCGGAGCCCGTGGCGCCGATGTCCGGCCGCCGACTGCTCTCCTGGCGCGGCCAGGAGCGGCTCGACGAGGTCGACCTGGTCGACGTGCTCGGCATGGAGGAGGCCCGCTTCGCCGTCGAGGTCGCGGCGGCCGGGGGGCACCACCTCCTGCTCTCCGGCCCCAAGGGGTGCGGCAAGACCACGCTGGCCGAGCGGATCCCGACGATCCTTCCCGACCTGACCCTCGCGGAGTCGCTCGAGCTCACGGCCCTGCACTCACTCGCCGGCGCTCTGCACGAGGGCGACGGCCTGATCCGGCGGCCGCCGTTCTCGGCGCCCCACCACGACGCCAGCAAGGCCAGCATCCTCGGTGGCGGTTCCGGCCGGGTGCGGCCCGGTGAGATCAGCCGTGCCCATTGCGGCGTGCTGCTGCTCGACGAGTTCCCCTTGCTCCGCACCGACGTGATCGACAGCCTGCGCCAGCCGCTCGAGAGCGGAGAGGTCACCATCGCCCGCGGGGACGAGTCGGTCGTCTTCCCCGCACGCGGCATGGTGGTCTTCGCGGCCAACCCGTGCCCCTGCGGCGAGTACCTCGCCGATGCTCGGTACAACGGCTGTCTGTGCAGCGAGCGTCAACGCCGTGAGTACCGACAGCGCGTCCGGGGCCCGATCACCGACCGGATCGACATCACCCGCCACCTCGAGCCACTGCGACCGCACGACGCGCACGACCACTGGTCCCGGCCCGAGCCCTCCGCCGTCGTCCGCGAGCGGGTCGCGGCGGCGCGGGAGAGGCAGGCAGCTCGTTACGAGCAGCGCGGCTGGCGCCTCAACGGCCAAGTGCCGGGTCCGATCCTCAGCCAGGAGTGGCCGTTGCCGCGGGCCGCCCAGCGCTTGGTCGACGGTCGGATGTACGACGGGAAGCTCAGCCGACGCGGCGCGACCCGGGTCCACCGGCTGGCGTGGACACTCGCCGACCTGCGCGGCGACACGACGCCGAGCGTCGACCACGCCGAGACCGCTCTGCGGCTGCGGTCGGGCGAGCCGTTGCTGGCCGAGGTGCTGCGCGACCATCGGACGGCGTCGTGAGTGACGAGCGGGTCGCGCGAGCCGCTCTGAGCCGGCTGGCCGAGCCCGGGAACGCCAGAGTCGCCTCGGCGGTCGCGCGGGCGGGGGCGGGGGTGCTGCTGGCCGAGCTCATGGCGGCGCAGGGGCGCGACACCCTCGACCTCGACGTCGAACCACGACTCGGGCGCCTCGATCCCGAACGAGAGCTCGCCGATGCTGCCCGCTCCGGCATCCGCTTCGTCGTCCCCGGCGACGACGAGTGGCCGGCGCAGCTCGACGACCTCGCGCACGCCGGGACGCTGCACGAGCTGGGTGGGGCGCCGCTGGGGTTGTGGGTGCGTGGACCGCTCCGGCTCGACCAGGTCGCCGAGTCCGTGGCAGTGGTGGGCTCGCGCTCGTCCACCACCTACGGCGAAGGCGTCGCCCGCGAGATTGCGGCGGGTCTCGCTCGCGCGGGGACAGCCGTCGTCTCCGGTGCGGCGTTCGGCATCGACCAGGCGGCTCACCGCGGCGCCCTGGCAGCGGACGGCGCCACGGTCGCCGTGCTCGCCTGCGGCGTCGACCGGGTCTATCCCGCGGCGCACCGCGATCTGCTCGAGCATCTCGCGACGGTCGGCGCCGTGGTGTCGGAGCTGCCGCCCGGCTGTGCACCGCTCCGGATACGGTTCCTGGCGCGGAACCGGATCATCGCTGCCCTGACCCGCGGCACCGTGGTCGTCGAGGCGGCGCTGCGAAGCGGCGCCCTCAACACCGCCACCTGGGCCGACAGCCTGAGTCGACCGGTCATGGGCGTCCCGGGTCCGGTGTCGAGCGCCCCCTCACAGGGCGTGCACCAGCGGATCCGCAGCGGGTCCGCCACCCTCGTGACCGGACCGGCTGACGTGCTCGAGCTGGTCGGAGGCGCCGGTGAGCACCTCACGGAGGTGCCCCGCGAGCGGGCGCGGGCGCGCGACCGACTCACCAGTCGCCACCGGCAGGTGCTCGAGGCCGTACCGCTCGTGCAACCAGCAGGGTTGCCCGCGATCGCGGCTACGGCTGGCATCGGGCTGCTGGCGACCCAGTCCGCGTTGACGTACCTCACCGACCGCGGCCTGGTCGTGGAGTCCGCAGCCGGGTGGCGACTCGACCGCACGACCGACGGCGAGGTCCCGTGACCGCAGTGATCGCCGACCTACGATCGGCCCATGACCACGGAGGCGACCGCCCAGGAGAGCGCGGACGCGCTTCCCGAGCAGCTCGCCAGGCTCCTGGCCGACTACGAACGCCACCTGGTGTCCGAGCGCGACCTGTCGCCCCACACCGTGCGGGCGTACCTCCGTGACCTCGATTCACTGCTCGTTCACGCGCTCCGGCTGGGGATCGAGCAGATCGAGGACCTCGACCTCCGAACCCTGCGCAGCTGGCTGGCCAACCAGCAGAGCCGCGGCAAGTCCCGCAGCACGATGGCACGGCGCGCGACGGCCGCCCGGGTCTTCACCGCGTGGTTGGCGCGCACCGGGCGGGTGTCGGTCGATCCGGGAGCGAGCCTGGGCTCGCCGAAGGCCCACAAGCCACTCCCCGCGGTGCTCCGCGCGGACGAGGCGCGCGCGCTGATCGAGTCGGCGATCGAGCTGGCCGACGACGGCAGCCCGGTCGCGGTCCGCGACGTGGCGATCCTGGAGCTGCTCTACGCCACCGGGGTCCGGGTGGGCGAGCTGGTCGGCCTCGACGTCGACGACCTCGACCGCGAGCGACAGGTGGTGCGGGTCTTCGGCAAGGGCCGCAAGGAGCGAAGCGTGCCCTACGGACAGCCGGCCGCCCAGGCGGTCGAGCGGTGGCTGCGCATCGGACGGCCGGCGCTGGCGGCGCCGGGCGCCGGGGGAGCGCTGTTCCTCGGTGCCCGGGGAGGGCGGCTGGACCAGCGAGGCGTGCGCACGCTGGTCCACCGGCGGATCGCGGACGTACCAGGGGCACCCGACCTCGGTCCACACGGGCTCCGCCACTCCGCCGCCACCCACCTGCTCGAAGGCGGCGCCGACCTGCGCTCGGTCCAGGAGATGCTCGGGCACGCGTCCATGGCGACGACCCAGCTCTACACGCACGTGACCAAGGACCGGCTGCGCTCGGCGTACCTCCAGGCGCATCCACGCGCCTGACGGTGCACCATTGGTGGCGTGTGGATCCGCGTCTGGGAGTACGACGTGCGCCCATCAGCCCGTGCCGCGTTCGAGCAGGCTTACGGACCCGAGGGTGCCTGGGCGCAGCTGTTCTCCACGTCGGAGGGGTTTCGCGGTACGGAGCTGTTCGTGTCGAGCACCCGTCCCGACCGCTACCTGACCGTCGACCGCTTCGTCGACGCGCGGGCGTGGGACGAGTTCCTGGCAGCGAACGGTGAGGCGTATCAGCGCCTGGACGCCGAGACAGAGCACCTGACCGCTGGGGAGCGCGAGCTCGCGGTCGGCGATGTCGTCTGACAACCACCCGCCGGAAGCCCACCGAGGACGGGCCCGAGACCGGCCGCGATGTGGGGCGGCTGCCAGGTGCGGTACGGCAGCCTCGGCCTGACCAGCGATGACGCCTGAGTCGGCAGTCCGTCCAGCGGGAGGAGTCGGACCGGCCCGGCGCCGACCAGTCGGAGCGGGTCGAGATAGGTGTCACCCTCCAGCCACCCCCAGTGGAGGCACGCGTCCGGCGGGCAGTGGGAGCCGGCGTACGCGAGCCGTCCGAGGGTGTCGCGAGGACCCACCGTCGTACCGACCTCGACGGACGGCGTCACCGGCTCGTAGGTCGTCCGCGTCGAACCGTGGTCGACCGTGACCACGCCCCGGCCGGCGATCGTGCCCGCGAACGACACCACCCCCGCGAGAGCCGGGTGGACCCGCTGCCCGGCGCGTCCGGCCAGGTCCACTCCCCGGTGGCCCGCACCCCAGGGAGCCGAGGGCGGATCGAAGTCACGGACCACCTCCGGCACCGGCCGCAGCGGCCACTCCCCGACGGGGTCGGCCTCGTCGGCGCCGGCCGGTCCGTGCCCGAGCAGGACGACCACGAGGAGGGTCGGTAGCAGGGTGAGAGGACGCATCTCCTGACTGTGGCAAGGTCGGCGGCCCGGGCACCACCGCACGGGCCGCCGACCGGGGAGAAGTACGCCTGGAGCCTGCCTGTGGACAGTGCCCGGCCCGGCGCCGTCGCGATTGGCGACGTCCGGCGCGCGTCGACTACCCTGAGCGGAGCAATCCACTCCGGTGGATTGACTTCGCACGTTCACCGACCGCGACGGAGTCTGTTCCTGGGCTCCGACCACCCGTGGGCGTCGATCCTCGGTCCCGAGCATCGGGTCGGATCGCGCGTGAGCGTCAGGGCTGCCGGCACCCGTCGGTGGCAGCAACTGAAAACTACGAAGAGCGCGTGCACCAGCCCGGTCTGCCCCTCGGGGTTCCCAAGGTCTGGCCTGCGGTGTCCGCCTCTCACACACAGGAGAACCACATGGCAGTCGTCACCATGCGCCAGCTGCTCGAGAGCGGCGTCCACTTCGGTCACCAGACCCGTCGCTGGAACCCGAAGATGAAGCGCTTCATCATGACCGAGCGCAATGGCATCTACATCATCGACCTGCAGCAGTCGCTCGCCTACATCGACCGGTCCTACGCCTTCATCAAGGAGACCGTCGCCAAGGGCGGCACCGTGATGTTCGTCGGCACGAAGAAGCAGGCCCAGGAGGCGATCGCCGAGCAGGCGACCCGCGTCGGGATGCCCTACGTCAACCAGCGCTGGCTGGGCGGCATG
>NZ_DASUTK010000227.1:0-6218 GCF_036374615.1 Nocardioides sp. | reverse complement strand
CCAGCTGTAACGCCGGGTTACTTGCTTAACCCACCACGGTGCAACCGGGTGGGAGGAGCCGATGCCCCGGCGTTACATGCGCGCGAAGGGTCAGATCAGACCGGCGTCGTGCACCACGATCGCGATCTGGACCCGGTTGGTCACCTGCAGCTTGTCGAAGAGCCGCGAGACGTGTGCCTTCACGGTCGGGACCGACAGGTGCAGCCGCTGGGCGATCTCCGCGTTGCTGAGGCCGCGGCCGACTTCCATCGCCACGTCGCGCTCCCGGTCGGTCAGCGTGCCGAGCGCCCGGCGCGCGTCCTCGCTGCGCCCGTCCGGTGACGACTCCCGGATCCGCGACAGAACGGCACGGGTGGCGCCGGGCGAGAGCATCGGCTCGCCGTCGGCGACGGCCTGGATCGCCGCCACGATGTCCGCCGGAGGGGTGTCCTTGAGGAGGAAGCCGTCGGCGCCGGCCTCGAGGGCGGAGAGGACGTGCTCGTCGGCATCGAACGTCGTGAGCACGATGACGTGGGGCGAGGGATCGCCCTCCTTCAGCGTCCGGGTGGCGTCGATCCCGTCGAGCACCGGCATCCGGATGTCCATGAGCACGACGTCGGGTCGCAGCTCGCGGCAGGCTGCCAGTCCGGCGGCGCCGTCGGACGCCTCACCCACCACCGACAGGCCGGGGTCGCCCCCGAGCATCAGGGTCAGGGCCGAGCGCACCAGCGGGTCGTCGTCGACGACCAGCACCGTGGTCACGTCTGCCACGGGAGCCATCCTCGCAGCACGAACATGCCGTTCTCCTGCCGGTGCTCCAGCCGCCCGCCGCCCAGCACGGCGCGCTCGCTCAGGCCGATCAGGCCGACGCCGGCTCCCGGGACCCGGCCGCCGAAACCCAACGGGTTGGCGAGCCTCAGCTCGACCCCCTGGTCGGGCCCGCCCGAGACGTCGACGGTCAGGACCGCACCCGGGGCGTGCTTGCGCGCGTTGGTGATGCCCTCCTGCACGATCCGGTAGATGGTCCGGCCGACCGTGGCCGGCAGCGCGGCCGCCGCGTCGCCGAGCCGGTCGTGCCAGGCGACGTTCATCCCGGCCGCCTGGGCCTGGGCGACCAGGCCCGGCACGTCGGCGTACGTCGGCTGCGGCTGCTCGCGCTCGATGACCCCGTCGTCACGGAGAACGCCCAGCACCTCTCGGAGATCGGTGAGCGCGGCGTGGGCCGTGGTCTGGATCTCGGCACTGCCCTGTCGCAGCGCATCGGCATCGAGATCGGTGCGGTACGCCAGGGCTCCCGCGTGCATCGAGATCTGGGAGATCCGATGGGCGAGGACGTCGTGCATCTCGCGCGCGATCCGCTGGCGTTCCTTCGCCTGCGCCTCGCGCGCCCGGAGCTCCTGCTCGGCCTCGGCCCGTTCGGCCCGCATCCGCAGCTGCCAGGCCCACTGACGCCGCGACCCGATCCAGGCGCCCCAGCCCATGATCGCGATGGTGATCGCGATGTTGAACGAGAACGTGAGCCAGAACGGTTCCGGGCTTCCTCCCGGCGTGAGGTCCTCGTAGCCCTGGGCCGCGACGATGCCGACGACGCTCACCGCAAGGATCGGCAGGATCCGCTGCCGGGTGGCGACTGACACCGACGCCAGGGTGGCTGGACCCGCGGCCACGCCGGACACGAGGATCACGGTCGACAGCACCAGGGCGACGGCGACCGGGTAGCGGCGACGCAGCAGCACCACGCCGTACGACGCGATGCCCACGAGCAGGTCGACCCACCACCACCAGCGGTAGTCATGCCATTGGCCAAGGAAGGAGTTGGACCAGACCAGGGCGGAGATGACCCCACAGGCCGCGAACCGCCAGGTGTGCCCCCACCAGGTCAGCCGCGGCTGGTAGACGTCAGGGTTCGGCCGCTCCACGAGGTCAGGCTAGGCCCGGCACTGTTCCCGTCACAGTCGTCCCCGGTGTCAGGCCACCCCCTACTTTGGTCTGGCCAGGTCGAGCCCTCGGACCGATCCCGCCCTTGACCGCGACCGGTTGGATGGTGGTCATGATCGAGGTGACCGGACTGACCAAGTCGTACGGCGGCTTCCTGGCCGTCGACGACATCTCGTTCCGGTGCCAGCCCGGCCGGGTGACCGGCTTCCTCGGGCCCAACGGCGCCGGCAAGACGACCACGATGCGAGTGATGGCGGGACTGACCCCGGCCACCCGCGGGGAGACCTTGATCGGCGGGCACCGCTACCGCGACATCCCCAACCCCGGCACCCACGTCGGGGTGCTGCTCGACGCCTCCGCCCAGCACGCCGGCCGCACCGGCCGTGAGGTGCTGATGGTCGGCGCCAAGACGATGGGGCTCCCCGAGTCGCGGGTCGACGAGATGCTCGACATGGTGTCGCTGTCGCAGACCGAGTCCAAGCGCCGGGTGCGCAACTACTCGCTCGGCATGCGGCAGCGGCTCGGCATCGCCCACGCGCTGCTCGGCGACCCCTCGGTGCTGATCCTCGACGAGCCCGCCAACGGCCTCGACCCGGCCGGCATCCGGTGGATGCGCGACCTGCTCAAGCACTACGCGGACCGCGGCGGCACGGTGCTGCTGTCGAGTCACCTCCTCAACGAGGTCGAGCTGATCGCCGACGACATGATCCTGATCGGTCGCGGCAAGATCGTGGCGCAGGGCACCAAGAAGTCCCTGCTCGCCGAGCGCAGCACCGGGACGCTGGTGACGGCGGTCGACAACGAGGCGCTCTCGACGGCGCTCTCCGCGGCCGGCCTCCAGGTCAACCGCGCCGGCGACGCGCTCCGGGTCGACGCCCAGCCGCTTCAAGTGGGCCAGGTGGCCGCCGACCAGCGGCTCGTGCTCACCGAGCTGCGGCCGGCCGACGGCGGTCTCGAGAACCTCTTCCTCGAGCTGACCTCCGACAGCCAGCGCGACGACCTCACCCACACGGACGACCCGCAGGGAGCCCCCGCATGAGCGCCACCGAACCGCTGACCCTCGACGTCTCCCAGACCCGCCGCGTGCCCTTCGGACGGCTGGTGTCGGTCGAGATCAGGAAGATGGCCGATACCCGCGCCGGGATCTGGCTGCTGGGCCTCACGGTCCTGGTGACCGCGGCGTTCATGGTCATCTTCTACTTCGTCGCCGACTCCGACGAGCGGATCTTCGGCAACTTCATCGGCATCGCGGCCACGCCGCAGGGCTTCGTGCTCCCCGTGCTCGGCATCCTGCTGATCACCAGCGAGTGGGGCCAGCGCACCGCGATGGTGACGTTCGCCCTCGAACCGTCGCGTTCCAAGGTGATCGCGTCCAAGGTGGTGGCGGCCCTCATCCTCGGACTGGGGGCGTTCGTCGCCGCGATCCTGCTGGCGTCGATCGGCACGCTGGTCGGTGGCGCCGAGGGTGGGTTCGAGGACCTGAAGGCCACGACGTTCCTGCTGTTCCTCGGCCTTCAGATCCTCAGCGTCCTCCAGGGTCTCGCCTACGGCCTGATCTTCCTGAACACGCCCGCAGCGATCGTGACCTTCTTCGTGCTGCCGATCGCGTCGTCGATCATCTTCTCCGTCGTACCGGCGCTCCAGGACAGCGCGCCCTGGCTCGACCTCGGGACGGCGCAGCAGCCGCTGTTCGAGGCGGGCACCGGCGCGGACCTCACCGGTGAGCAGCTCGCGCAGCTCGGGACGACGTCCTTGATCTGGATCATCCTGCCGTTCGTGATCGGACTGATCCGGGTGATGCGCGCCGAGCTCAAGTAGCCGGCGCGCCCAGAGACGGCGGGTCGGGCCTCCCTCGGGGGAGGGGGCCCGGCCCGCTTCGGCGTCTCCGGTCTCCCCTAGGGTCGGCGCTATGACAGCGACTCGCGCCGACGGCCGCGCCGACGACCAGCTCCGCCCAGTCACCATCACCCGTCACTGGCTCGACCACGCGGCCGGCTCGGTGCTCGTGGAGTTCGGCCGTACCCGCGTCCTCTGCGCCGCTTCCGCGTCCGAGGGTGTGCCGCGGTGGCGCAAGGGCTCGGGGCTCGGGTGGGTCACCGCCGAGTACGCCATGCTCCCGGCCTCCACCAACACCCGCTCCGACCGTGAGTCGGTGCGCGGGAAGATCGGTGGCCGGACCCACGAGATCTCCCGCCTGATCGGACGGTCGCTGCGCGCGATCATCGACTACAAGGCGCTCGGCGAGAACACCATCGTCCTCGACTGCGACGTCCTGCAGGCCGACGGCGGTACCCGCACCGCCGCGATCACCGGTGCGTACGTCGCGCTCGCAGACGCGGTCGCCCACCTCAAGGACGTCGGCGCGCTGGCGGGGGAGCCGCTCAGCGGATCGGTGGCGGCGGTGAGCGTGGGCATCATCGACGGCGTGCCTCGGCTCGACCTCCCGTACGAGGAGGACGTGCGTGCCGAGACCGACATGAACGTCGTGATGACCGGTGCCGGCAGCTACGTCGAGGTGCAGGGCACCGCCGAGGGTGCGACCTTCGACCGGGCCGAGCTGGACGCGCTGCTCTCGTTGGCGGAGAAGGGCTGTGCCGACCTGACCCAGATCCAGAAGGAAGCGCTCTCCGCCGGTGGTTGAGGTGCGACCGCAGCGAGCCTCGAAACCTCCGGCTCCTCAGATCTTCCTGGCATCCCGCAACGCCAAGAAGCTCGCGGAGATGCACCGCATCCTCGGCGCCCACCTCCCCGACCTCGTGGTGCGTGGGCTCGACGACGTCTCGCCGTACGACGAACCGGTGGAGGACCAGCCCAGCTTCGAGGGCAACGCGCTGCTGAAGGCGCGGGCGGGCCTCGCTGCGACCGGTCTCCCGGCGCTCGCTGACGACAGCGGGTTGTGTGTCGACGCCCTCAACGGGATGCCGGGCGTGCTCTCGGCCCGCTGGTCCGGCATGCCGAAGTCCGACGCCCGCAACAACGAGCTGCTGCTTCAGCAGCTCGCCGACGTACCCGACGACCGCCGGTCCGCCCACTTCACCTGTGCCGTGGCGTTCTGCCACCCCGACGGCACCGAGCTGGTGGTCGAGGGCCGGATGCCGGGCCGGATCATCCACGAGCAGCGCGGAGACAACGGTTTCGGGTACGACGTGGTGTTCGTCGCCGACGAGACCGGACCGCCGGAGCGCACGACCGCCGAGCTCCCCTCCGACGAGAAGGACTCGGTCTCCCACCGTGGCAAGGCACTGCGCGAGATCGCGCCGCTGGTCGCGGCCGCACTCCGTTAGGCAGCCGGGGCCGGCTCGCGCGCGGCGACCCGGCGGCTGACGAACGCGCCCCACAGCGCTGCCATCGGGAACATCAGCAACGAGTACACCGCGGCCGGCACCGAGATCTCCGTGCTGTCGAGGACCTCGACGGCGACGAAGATCGCCAGCGTGCCGTTGTGCACCCCGATCTCCATCGAGGACGCGATCGCCTGCGACTCGATGACCCCGGCCAGCTTCGGGATCAGGTAGCCGGTGACCAGACTGATCGCGCAGAAGAGCGCCGCGACCAGGCCGACGTCGGCGAAGTAGTCGCCGACGTTCTCGCGCTGGTCGAGCAGGATGCCGAGCACGAGGATCGCGAGGATGACCGCCGAGCCGATCCGGACCGGCTTGTCCATCCGCCCCGCGAACTCCGCGTTCCGCGCCCGCACGAGCATCCCGATCCCGACCGGCACCAGGATCAGCACGAACACCTTCACGACCTCGCTGAGCGGCATGGAGACGGTGTCGGCCTGGTCGAAGTACCGGATGGCCGCATTGGTGATGAGCGGCAGCGTGCCGATCGCCAGGATCGTGTTCACCGCGGTCAGGCTGATGTTGAGCGCGACGTCGCCCCGGAACAGGTGGCTGAACAGGTTGGCCGTCGTACCGCCGGGCGAGGCCGCGAGCAGCATCATCCCGATCCCGAGCAGCGGCGGCAGGTCGAACAGCACCACCAGCCCGAAACAGGCCAGCGGGAGCAGCAGCAGCTGACATGCCAGAGCGACGACGGCGGCCTTCGGGTGCTGGGCGACCCTGCGGAAGTCGCCGACCGTCAGGCCGAGGCCGAGCCCGAACATGATGATCGCCAGCGCGATCGGCAGCCCCACGGTGGTCAGCGCGGAATCCATGACCGGACTGTAGTGGTGCGTGCGCCCGGCGAGACTCGAAGTCGCGGTGTCCTGGTGCCGAAGGAGGGACTCGAACCCCCACGCCCGAAGGCACAGGTACCTAAAACCTGCGTGTCTACCCGTTCCACCACTCCGGCTCACGGCT
>NZ_DASUTK010000226.1:0-2424 GCF_036374615.1 Nocardioides sp. | reverse complement strand
GGTCCAGGACCCTGCGTGCGTGCATCGAGAGCTCGCTCGGCAGGGTCGGACGAGTAGCAGGCAGGGGGCCGATCGGGAGGATGGGACGGATCGGCGCGACGGGAACGTTCAGGGGGTTGACGTGCACGATCACCAGGCGGGCTCCGCGCGCCGTTGCCTCCTGGACCGCGAAGTGCAGCGCTCCTTCACTGGCGGGGGTGCCATCGGAGGCGAGGACGACTGGGGCGTGGTTGAGGCTTCTGGTCATGGCGAAGACGCCCTTTCTGGGATGGGGTCGAGCGTTGCCTCCAGCCTCGTTCGAGCACGTCGCCCATGGCAGGGCACTGCGCCGTGGCAAGCAGGGACCTTGGTCCCGCGGTCACGCCCCGTCACTCGATCCGCCGCAGCTGGCGCGGCGTCCCAACACCGGGATCATCGGTGCTCGCCAGTCGCAGCCGGACGTCGACGATCGAGCAGCTCGAGCTGCCCACGATCACCGGGTTGAGATCGAGCTCGGCGATCTCGGGGACCTCGACGGCCAGCCGGCCGAGGTCGACCACGAGCCGTTCGAGGTCAGCAACGTCGGCCGCCCGCCCGCCCCGATAGCCCTCGAGCAGGGGCCAGATCCGCAGACCTCGGACCGCGTGCTGGGCGTCGGCCAGGGAGATGGGTGGCAACAGGAAGGCACGGTCGGCCCAGAGGTCCGTCGCAACGCCGCCCGCCGCCACCATGACGAGCGGTCCCATGGTCGGGTCCCGGACGACGCCGAGGGCCATCTCGACACCGGACTCCATCGGTTGCACCAGCACTTCTCCTGCTGCTCGCCCGAGGTGCAGCTCGAAGCCTGACACCGCCAGCCGTACCGCGGCCGCCGAGGTCAGACCCGTCCTGACGAGTCGCTTCTCGCTCTTGTGCGCTCCGCCGGTGTCGCCCACCTTGACCGCGACGGGGAAGCCGATTCGCGTTGCTGCTTCGGCCGCTCCGTCAGCGCCGGTGGCGACGCGTCCGAGCAGCCGAAGTCCGTACGGACCGAGGAGGTGTCGTGCCTCGGACGCCGCCAGCCACCGACCCTCTGTGGGCGCGTCCTGCAGTGCCGCTCGGCACCACTGCCTCACGGCCAGGACCACGGTGGGATCCGGCACCGGCAGCGGCGCAGCCGGAACGGCTCGCCATTGCACGTAGCTGACGGCATGTCCGACGGCTCGAACCGCCGCGGCGGGTGAGTCGTAGGTCGTGAGGCCCTCTGGGTGCCCCACGTCCAGCCCGCCGAGCGGCACGAGCAGCACCGGGATCTGCGGATGGCGCGCGCGCACCTCTTCCAACCTCCGTACGATCTCGACACCGTCGGTGACGCCAGTCGCGACGACCACGGTGACGACGGCGTCGACCTCGCCTGAGGACAGCACGGCGTCGAGGGCGGCAGCCATCCGCTCCGGCGCCACGCCGGCTCCGGCGTCGATCGGGTTCGTCGTCCCGGATGTCTCGTGGACGAGGCCCGCCAGCAGGTCGCTCAGCGCGGCCGAGAACTCGGGCACCACCAGGTGACAGGTCTCGGCGGCGTCCGCCACGAGAATGCCCATCCCTCCCGCGTTGCTCAGCACCCCCAGGCGTGGACCTGCCGGAAGCGGTTGCTCGGTGAGCAGCAGTGCCGCCTCGACCAGGTCGTCGGTGTCCACGCAGCCGATGACACCTGACTGGGCGAAGAGTGCCTCGACGGCGACGACGGAGGAGGCGGCAGCCGCCGTATGAGAGACGCCGCCGGCGCGTCCGGGCTTCGAGCGGCCCCCGACGACCGCGAGAAGAGGTTTGCGTTCGGAGAAGCGGTGGGCGAAGCGGGCGAACTTGCGTGCGTTCCCGAACGACTCCAGGTACAGGGCCGCTGCGCTGACCCCCGGATCGTCGAACCACGCAGCCAGCAAGTCGTTGCTGGAGACGTCCGCCGTGTTGCCGAGCGACACGAAGCTTCGGACACCCAGCCCGAGCTCTCTGGCACGATCCAGCAGCACGACACCGACCCCACCCGACTGGCTTGCGACCGCGAGGCCGCCGGGTGGTGGCGGCTGTTGGGCGTTGAAGGTGGCGTTCAACCGGATCGCCGGGTCGTTGGCCAGCACCCCGAGACAGTTCGGACCCACCAACCGGACCCCACGGGTCCGCGCCAGCACCGACAGCTCACGCTGGAGGTCCTTCCCCTGGGGTCCCAGCTCGCCGAAACCGGAGCTGATCACGACCGCCGCCCGGACGCCGGCCGCGGCGGCGTCCTCGAGGGCGGATGCGGTCAGCTCGGCTGGGACGGCGATCACGGCGAGGTCCACCGGGTGTGGCACGTCCCGGAACGACGGGTAGGCGCGCACTCCGGCCACGCTCCCGTGTCGGGGATGGATGACGACCATCCGGCCGGCGTACCCGTTCGAGGCGATGGATCGCACCACGGCCGCGCCTACA